>NZ_JAUSZL010000002.1:2135384-2440439 GCF_030817535.1 Streptomyces sp. V3I8
ACCGTGCGGGAGGCCTCCAGGAGGTTGTTCTCCACGCTGGCGATGGTGTCGGCGCCGGTCCAGTCGTCGACGTAGCCGAGCAGGCCGATCATGCTCAGCAGCAGCGGCGGCACGGACAGCAGCGTGAAGAACGCCGCCTCCGCCGCGAGTCCGAGGATGCGGTACTCGACGCACGAGTTCACGGTGTCCTTGAGCAGCAGCCAGGCGGTCCTGCGCTTGGAGACGTTCCGGTAGAGGGCACGCGCCCGGTGGAGGCGACCGGACGGCCTCTGAGGGGGTTCACTTGCTGGCTGCACGTCCTAAAGGTATCCGCCGGACGAGGTCGCACTCATCCCCCGGTGCCACCTTCCTGGCGGACCCGGCACGGGCGGGGCGCGCCTCCCGCCCGCGGAACGGCGCTCCCCCGGTTCCGTCACGCGGTGGAAAACCGGCGGCAATTCCATGGCGATCGTAAAGGGAAATCGAACCTGCTTCTTGTCATGAACCCGCGGCCAAATAGTTGACCCTCCAGAAGCGGAAGGGGCAACGATATATGCGCTGCGCATGGGCGAGTTCCCCGGTCGTGGGCGCGGGCGAGATCGTCCGGGGGGCCGGCCGTCGAAGCGTCGAACGGCGAGAAAGCGCCATAGGCAGAAACGCCCTTGACCCGTTCACCGGCCCGCCGAAACAATTCGGATTGCATTCAAACCGGGCACGTGGGGGCGGCCCGGTCGCACCACGACACGGGGGACTCAGCGGGCCCGGAACGGAGCCCCGCACAGCCGCGTTACCCGTGATCCGCGTGGGAGCCACGCGGATCATGCCGTGCTGCTCCGCACCGTTTCACGCGGCCACTCCACTCACTCCGGTCACTTCACGAACGATACAGCCCTGTCCGCTCTCCGCTTCCCGCGATTCCCGCGATTCCCGCGATTCCCGTAATTCGCATGATGCCCGTCGCTCCCGGGCATCCCATCGCTCCCGTGATTCCCGAGATTCCCGCCCCTTTCCGTGCCGGAGTCACACAGGAATCATTTCGTTCACCCACACACCGTTCGTCACCAATTCGGGCGCGCATTGAAACTGCGGGCGGGAATCCTTCGTATTCCCCTCCGAGTCACAAAAACTCCGAACGGTCCGCAAGTGTCAGCAATCGCCAGCAAGGAGATCACGTGGTGGGAAATCCCGGTGAGGTCACGGCCGTCGCCCCGGCGCCGCCGTCGGCCACCCGCGACCCGGTGGACGGGACCGAACATGTCCTCGCGGAGGTGCTCGCCGGTGTCGTACGCGCCGAGCGGGTCCCCCTCGACAGTCACTTCTTCGACGACCTCGGCGCCAATTCCCTGGTCATGGCACATTTCTGCGCCCGGGTCAGGAAGCATCCCGACCTGCCGGCCGTGTCGATGCGCGACGTGTACGGGCACCCGACGATCCGCGGCCTGGCGGCGGCGCTCGCCGAGGTCCCGGTGGAGGCGCCCGAGCCGCCGCCGGCCCCGGCCGAGCCGCCCGCGCGGGGCAGCGACGCGCGGTACGTGCTGTGCGGGGCGCTCCAGTTCCTGACGTTCGCGCTGTACTGCCTGCTCTCCGGGCTCGTCACCGCACAGGGGTACGACTGGGTCTCGGCCGGCGACGGCCTCCTGGACGTCTACCTGCGGTCGGTGCTTTTCGGGGGCGGCGTCTTCGTCGGCCTGTGCACGGTGCCGGTGGCCGCCAAGTGGGTGCTGGTCGGCCGCTGGAAGGAGACCGAGTTCCCGGTCTGGAGCATGGCCTACCTGCGCTTCTGGACCGTCAAGGTGCTGCTGCACGCGAACCCGATGATCCTGTTCGTCGGCAATCCGCTCTACGTGCTCTACCTGCGGGCCCTGGGGGCGCGGATCGGCAGGAACGTCACGATCCTCTCCCCCGCGGTCCCGGTCTGCACCGACCTGTTCACCGTCGGCGCGAACACGGTGATCCGCAAGGACTCGCACTTCCTCTGCTACCAGGCGCACGCGGGGCGCATCCGTACCGGCCGCGTCACCCTGGGCCGGGACGTGTTCGTGGGCGAGAACACCGTCCTCGACATCGGCACCACCATGGGGGACGGGACCCAGCTCGGCCACGCGTCCGCGCTGTACGGCGGCGCCTCGGTGCCGGCCGGGCAGCACTGGCACGGCTCGCCGGCCCGGCGCACGGACGTGGACCACGTCCGGGTCGCCCCGGCGGACTGCGGCACCGCACGCCGGGTGGGCTACGGCCTGGCCACCGTGCTCCAGACGCTCCTGGTCTCCGTGCCGCTGCTCGTCGGGGGCGCGTACATGCTGCTCACGGTGGCGCCGTCGCTGGACGTGCTGCTGGACCGGGAGACGCTGCACATCACGTCGGGGCGGTTCTACGCCGAGGCCTTCGGGCTGTCGCTGGCGCTCTTCGCCGGCTTCGTCCTGGCCGGCTTCGCCGTCGTGACCGTCGTCCCGCGGTTGCTCGACCGGTTCCTGGAGCCGGACCGGGTCTATCCGCTCTACGGCTTCCACTACTCGGTGCAGCGCACGATCGCGCGGCTGACCAACCTCAAGTTCTTCATGTGGCTGTGCGGGGACAGCTCGTACGTCGTCCACTACCTGCGGGCGCTCGGGTACGACCTCTCGCACGTCGAGCAGACCGGCTCCAACTTCGGCACGGCGGTGGCGCACGAGACGCCGTTCCTGGCCTCCGTCGGCAGCGGCACGATGGTCGCCGACGGCCTCTCGATCATGAATGCCGAGTTCTCGGGCACGTCGTTCCGGGTCTCGCGCACGACGATCGGTGCCAACAGCTTCCTGGGCAACCACATCGCCTACCCGGTGGGCGGCCGCACGGGCGAGAACGTCCTGCTCGCGACGAAGGTCATGGTGCCGCTCGACGGGGAGGTCCGCGAAGGGGTCGGTCTGCTGGGCTCACCGCCCTTCGAGATCCCGCGGACCGTGGAGCGCGACACGCGCTTCGACCACCTGCGGGAGGGCGACGAACTGCACCGCCGCCTCGCCGCGAAGAACCGCCACAACCTGCGCACGATGGGCCTGTTCCTGTTCATCCGGTGGTTCGACTGGTTCGTGCTGACGGTCCTCGGCTTCGCCGCCCTCGACCTGTACGGGGAGCACAGCGCCGTCGGCGGCCTGCTGATCGGGGCGTCCCTGGTCGCCGGGCTCGTCTTCACCACCGTCTACTACGTGCTGGTGGAGCGGCTGATCCTGCGGTTCCGTCCGCTGGAGCCGCGGCTGCACTCGATCTACGACCCGCTCTTCTGGCGGCAGGAACGGCTCTGGAAGCTTCCCGACCGGCACATCGCCGTGTTCAACGGCACCCCGTTCAAGAACCTGCTCTGGCGCCTCCTCGGGGTCCGCATCGGCCGCCGGGTCTTCGACGACGGCGCCTACATCACCGAGCGCACGCTCACCGCCGTCGGGGACGACTGCACGCTCGGCGCGCACAGCAAGGTGCAGGCGCACTCGCAGGAGGACGGCACCTTCAAGTCCGACCACATCGAGATCGGGGCCGGCGTCACGCTCGGCACCGGCTCGCTCGTCCACTACGGCACGTCGGTGGGGGACGGCGCCGTACTGGCCGCCGACTCCTTCCTGATGAAGGGCGAGGAGGTACCGCCGGGGGCGCACTGGGGCGGGAACCCGGCGGTCGCGCTGCGGCGCACCTGACGGCACCGCGGCACCGCAGCTCTACGACTCTACGGCTCTACGACTCTTACGAAACACAGGGGGAACAAGAAATGGACACCATCCCGAGGTGGGCGCCCGACCCGGTCCCGGGCACGGCGGAGTACGAGGTCCCGTTGCCCGACGGCCTGAGGACGGAGCCGTCCGCGCTCCTGGCCGCGCACGCCAAGGTCCTCGCCGCACTGTCCGGTGAGCGCGAGGTCGTCACCGGCTACGTCCCGGCGAAGGGCGCGGCGCCGCTGCGCAGTCGGCTGACCGTCGGCGCCGGCCCGTGGCGCGACCTGCTCGCACAGGCGGACCTGGCGGTACGGGAGGCCGCCAGGACACCGGTGGTGCGGGAGGCGGGCGGCGGGCCGGTCTCCTTCGAGGCCGTACTCGATCCGCACGGCGGCGACGTCCGCGAGGACACCGCGCTGCGGGTGCGGTTCGAGGACCGTGCCCTGCGCCTGCGCTACCGCACCGACGTCCTGGACGCCGGGGCCGCCGCCCGGATCGCCGGCTACCACCTGACCGCGCTCGCCCGGCTCACCGCCGACCCGGACGCCGGGCACGACCGGCCGGGCCTGCCCGGCGACGGCGAACTCCGGTTCCAGCTCGACGGGCTGGCCGGACCGCGCCGCGAGCTGCCGGACCGCCGCGTCCACGAGCTCTTCGAGGAGCGGGTGGCGGCGCATCCCGACGCGGTCGCCGCCGTGCGCGGCGACGAGGAGTGGACGTACCGCGAACTCAACGCGCGGGCCAACCGGCTCGGCCGGGCGCTGCTCGCCCGCGGGCTGCGTCCCGAAGGGGTCGTCGCGGTCGTCATGGAGCGCGACCTGGACTGGCTGGCCGCCGTTCTCGCCGTCCTCAAGGCGGGCGGCGTCTACCTGCCTGTCGAGCCGCACTTCCCCGCCGGACGCATCGAGGCGACGCTGCGGCGCGCGGACTGTGAACTGGTCCTGACCGAGCGCGGCAGCACCGGCACGCTGGACCGGGCCGACACGGGCGCCCGCACCCTGCACGTCGACACCGCCTACGCGGAGGAGCACGCCGACGGCGACCTCGGTGTGCCCGTCGGCGCGGACCGGCTCGCGTACATCTACTTCACCTCCGGCTCCACGGGTGAGCCCAAGGGCGCGATGTGCGAGCACGCCGGATTCGTCAACCACGTCCTCGCCAAGATCGACGACCTGGGCGTCGGCGAGGGGCAGGTCGTCGCGCAGACGGCGCCCCAGTGCTTCGACATCTCGCTGTGGCAGCTGGTCTGCGCGCTCCTGGTCGGCGGCCGCACCCTGCTGGTCCCCCAGGAGGTGATCCTGGACGTCCCGCGGTTCGTCGACACGGTCGCGGCGGGCGGGGTCAACGTGCTCCAGGTCGTGCCGTCCTACCTCGAGGCCGTGCTGGCCGAGCTGGAGCAGCGGCCGCGCGCGCTGCCGGACCTGCACTGCGTGTCGGTCACCGGGGAGGCCGTCAAGAAGGAACTCGTCCAGCGCTGGTTCGCGGCCGAGCCCGGGATCCGGCTGGCCAACGCGTACGGGCTGACCGAGACCTCCGACGACACCAACCACGAGGTCATGTCCCGGGTCCCGGACCGGGACCGGGTCCCGCTCGGCCGGCCGGTCACCAACGTGCGCGTGTACGTGGTCGACGAGCACCTGTCGCCCGTACCGCTCGGCGCGCCCGGTGAGATCGTCTTCTCCGGGGTCTGCGTCGGCCGCGGGTACGTCAACGACCCCGAGCGCACGGAGGCGGCGTTCACCACGGACCCGTACCGGCCGGGCGAGCGGCTGTACCGCAGCGGGGACCGCGGCCGGTGGCTGCCCGACGGGAAACTGGAGTTCCTGGGCCGCCGGGACGGCCAGGTCAAGATCCGCGGCTTCCGCATCGAGATCGGCGAGATCGAGAACGCCCTGCTGCGGGTGGCCGGGGTCCGGGACGGTGCCGTGGTCGTCGTGGGCGGCACCCGGCTGGTGGCGTTCTGCGCCGGTCCCGGCCCCGTCGGCTCCGGGGCGGTGCGGGAGCGGCTGGCCGCCTCGCTGCCCGCGTACATGGTGCCGTCGGCCGTGCACTGGCGCGAGGGCCTGCCGCTGACCGCCAACGGCAAGACCGACCGCAGGACCCTCACCGCGCTCGCCGGGGAGCTCGACGCCGCCGGTGGTACGGGCGGCGGTGCGGGCGGGCGGGACGGCACGCACGCGCCGGGCACGCCGGGCGAGCGGCGCCTCGCGGCGGCCTGGGCCGAGGTGCTGGGCGTCCCGGCGGACCGGATCGGCCGCCTCGACCACTTCTTCGACCGCGGCGGCACCTCGCTCGCGGCGGTGAAGCTCGCGGTCGCCCTGGACCGGGCGATCACCCTCAAGGACGTCACGCGCCGCCCGGTCCTCGCGGACCTGGCGCAGCTGCTCGACGGCGCGCGCCGGGAGGCCTCGTGAAGTGGGCCGGCCGCCGGGGCCGGACCCCGGCCGCGGAACGCACCGAGGACCACCCGCGGGAGCACCCGCACATCCGCGTGCCGGACGACCGGCGCACGACCGAAGGGAACCACCCGATGACGTCCTCGTCCCGGACACTGCTGCCCGACCTGGACCTGCGCCCCGGCAGCCCGCCCGTGCTGCGCGCCGGCGCGGTGCACGACGCGAGGGCCTGGGCGGGCGCGCACCGCGACGCGCTGCGCGCCGTGGTCGCCGGGCACGGCAGCGTCCTGGTCCGCGGGCTGGGTCTGGGCGACCCGGACACCACCGCGGACGTGTTCCGGCTGCTGTCCGACTCCCTGATGCCCGACCGGGAGTCCTTCGCGCCCCGGCGGACGTACGCGGACGGCGTGTACTCCTCGTCCAAGTGGCCGCCCAACCAGCAGATGTGCATGCACCACGAGCTGAGTTACGCGCTCGACCTCCCCGGCCTGATGCTGTTCGCGTGCCTCGACGCGCCGGACGGGGGCGGCGCCACCGCGGTCGCCGACGCCGTCGACGTGCTGAACGCGCTGCCCGGGGCGCTCACCGAACGGTTCGCGCGGGAGGGCTGGCTGCTCACCCGGACGTACAACGACGAGATCGGGGCGACCCTCGCCGAGTCCTTCGGCACCGAGGACCGTGCCGCCGTCGAGGGCTACTGCCGCTCCCACGCGATCGAGACCGCCTGGCAGGACGACGGCTCCCTGCACACCCGGCAGCGCCGTGCCGCGGTGGTCCGCCACCCCGTCACCGGACAGCCCTGCTGGTTCAACCAGATCGCCTTCCTCAACGAATGGACGATGGACCCCGAGGTGCGGGAGTACCTGGTGGACGTCTACGGCCCCGACGGCCTGCCCTTCAACACCCGCCACGGCAACGGCGACCCGATCGGCGAGGACGTCGTCCGGGAGATCAACGCCGTGTACGAGGCCCACACCGCGCGCGAGCCGTGGCGCTCCGGCGACCTGCTGCTCGTCGACAACATCCGCACCGCGCACGGCAGGGAGCCCTTCGAGGGCCCGCGCGAGGTGCTCGCCGCACTGGCCGACCCGGTACGGCTGACCGACCGCACACCGACGACCGGAACGAGGACCGCATGAGCAGCGCGGACGGCACGGCACGGACCGCACCGGGAACAGGACCGGCGACAGGACCGGAACCGGGGGCGCTCACCGCTCCCGCGTTCTCCGTCGTATCGGGGGCGCAGGTGCAACAGGCGCTGGAGGGGCGGGAGACCGAGATAGGGGACCTCGTCGAGGCGGTGTACCGGCTGCACGGGGCGGGCGACTCGGTGAATCCGCCGTCGTTCTTCCTGCGCTTCCCGGACCGCCCGTCGTCCCGGATCATCGCGCTGACCGCGTCGGTCGGCGGGGACGTACGGGTGGACGGCATGAAGTGGATCTCCAGTTTTCCCGGGAACACCACGTCCGGGCTGCCGCGCGCCTCGGCCGTGCTGATCCTCAACGACCACGACACGGGCTACCCGTTCGCCTGCCTGGAGAGCTCGATCATCAGCGCCACCCGGACGGCGTCCTCCGCGGCCCTCGCGGCCGACCGGCTCAGCCGCGGCCGCACCCGGCCGGTCCGGGTCGGGTTCGTCGGCACGGGACTGATCGCCCGCTACATCCACACCCATCTGGCCGCCACCGGCTGGTCGTTCGAGGAGACCGGGGTGTACGACCTGTCCGCGGACAGCGCGGCGGGGTTCCGCGGCTACCTGGAACGGTCCGGCGCCAAGGGGAACATCACCGTGCACGGCGGCGCCGAGTCGCTGATCCGCTCCAGCGACCTGCTGGTCTTCGCCACCGTCGCGGGCGAGCCGCACGTCCACGACGTCGGCTGGTTCGACCACGCGCCCCTGGTGCTGCACGTGTCGCTGCGCGATCTGGCGCCCGAGATCCTGCTCGCCTCGGCCAACTTCGTGGACGACGTCGAGCACTGCCTGAAGGCGGAGACCTCCCCGCACCTGGCCGAACGCCTGACCGGTGGCCGGGACTTCATCGACGGCACGCTGGACGACGTGCTGTCCGGGCGGGTGACCGTACCGGCCGACCGGACGGTGGTGTTCTCGCCCTTCGGCCTCGGGGTCCTGGACCTCGCGGTCGGCAAGTTCGTCCACGACGAGGTGGCCCGCAGGGGCGAGCCGCACGTCGTGGACGGGTTCTTCCACGAGCTGCGCCGGCACGGCTGACCGGCGGGCGCCGTGCCCCACGGGACGTGGGGCACGGCGCCGCACGCGGGCCGCATGAACGAGGGGGACTCATGCCTGTCATTTCCGATCCGTCGGAATTCAACGAGAACGAGCTCTACGTCGACCTGCGGGCGGCGATGCGGCTGCCGCTCTTCCTGAAGTGCGAGGGGTTCAACTTCGCGGGGTCGATCAAGATGAAGGCGGCCACCGAGATGGTGGACGCCGCCGAGCGCAGCGGCGCCCTGCGACCGGGGTCCGTCCTGGTCGAGTCGTCGTCCGGGAACCTGGGCGTGGCGCTGAGCGTGATCGCCGCGAGCCGCGGCTACGGGTTCCGGTGCGTGACCGACGCGCGCTGCAATCCGGCGACCCGGCGGATGATGGAGGCCCTGGGCAGCGTGGTCCACGTCGTGGACGAACCCGCGCTGCACGGCGGCTTCCTGGGCGCCCGGATCGCGTACGTGCGGGCGCTGTGCGCCTCGGACGACCGGTACGTCTGGCTCAACCAGTACGTCAACGAGAGCAACTGGCGGGCGCACTACCGCACCACGGCGCCGGCCATCGCCCGCCGCTTCCCGGACCTGGACGTGCTGTTCGTGGGGGCCGGCACGACCGGCACGCTGATGGGCTGCGCGCGCTGGTTCTGGCAGTGGCGGCGCCGGGTGCGGATCGTCGCGGTGGACAGCGTCGGCTCGGTGACCTTCGGCGGGCCCGCGCGCCCCCGGCTGATCCCCGGCCTCGGCATGGGCGTACGTCCGCCCCTGCTCGACGCGTCGTACGTCGACGACGTGGTGCACGTGGAGGAGGCGGACACCGTCCGCGTCTGCCGCCGGCTGGCCGCCCGGGGATTCCTCTTCGGCGGTTCCACCGGCACGGTGGTGAGCGGGGCGACCACCTGGCTGGACCTGCACGGGCGGCGCGACCTCACCTCGGTGGCGATCGCCCCCGACCTGGGCGAGCGCTACCTGGACACCGTCCACAGCCCGGACTGGTCGGTGGAGCCGCGCGGTGAGGACACGCTCGGCTCCGGCGACCTGGCCGCGCTCTCGCGCCCGGCCTGAGGGGGCGGCGGCGTACGGGCACACGGGGGGTGCGGCGGGAGTTTGGTGACGATCGCCGCACCACGGGTAGGTTCGCGTCATGGCAGCCAGCACCCACACCGTGACCAACCAGGCTCCGCCGCTGGTCGCGTACGACCTCTTCACCGCCGACCGGGCTCTCGTGGAGGCCGTCGACCGGCACCTCGATCCCGCGCTGCTCGACGGCGCGCGCGCCGAACTGTCGGCCCTCGGGCGCACCTCCGGGTCCGCCCAGGTCCAGAAGTGGGGCGCGCTGGCCAACGAGAACCCGCCGAAGCTCCTCACCCACGACCGCTACGGCGAGCGCGTCGACGAGGTCGAGTTCCATCCGTCCTGGCACCGGCTGCTCGGCAAGGGCGTCTCGGCCGGGCTGACGGCCGCCTGGGCGCGGCCCGGCGGTCATGTGCGGCGCGCGGCCGGTTTCCTGGTGTGGAGCCAGGTCGAGTCGGGCAACGGCTGCCCGCTGTCGATGACGCATGCGGCGGTGCCCGCGCTGCGCGCCGACCCGGCGCTGGCGGCCGAGTGGGAGCCGCGGCTGACCTCCACGGTCTACGACCAGGACCTGCGGCCGGCCGCCCTGAAGGCGGGCGCGCTGTTCGGGATGGGCATGACGGAGAAGCAGGGCGGCAGCGACGTCCGCGCGAACACGACGGTCGCGCGGGCGCTCGCCGAGGACGGGACGTACGAGCTGACGGGGCACAAGTGGTTCTGCTCGGCGCCGATGTCGGACGGCTTCCTGGTGCTGGCGCAGACGGGTCAGGCCGGCGGGGCGGGCGGTCCCACCTGCTTCCTGGTGCCGCGCGTGCTGGCGGACGGCACCCGCAACGTGTTCCGGATCCAGCGGCTCAAGGACAAGCTGGGCAACCGGTCGAACGCCTCCGCCGAGGTCGAGTTCGACGGGACCTGGGCGCGCCGGGTCGGCGAGGAGGGGCGCGGGGTGCGCACCATCATCGGGATGGTCGCGGCGACCCGGCTGGACTGCGTGCTCGGCTCGGCGGGGCTGATGCGGCAGGCCGTCGCGCAGGCCGTGCACCACTGCGAGTACCGCGAGGCGTTCGGCGGCCGGCTGATCGACAAGCCGCTGATGCGCAACGTGCTGGCGGACCTGGCCCTGGAGTCCGAGGCGGCGACGGCCCTCGCGCTGCGCCTGGCCGCCGCGTACGACGACGGCGGCGAGCAGGAGCGGGCCTTCCTGCGGCTCGCGGTGCCCGCGGCCAAGTACTGGGTGACCAAGCGGTGCACCCCGGTCGTGGCGGAGGCCCTGGAGTGCCTGGGCGGCAACGGGTACGTGGAGGAGTCCGGCATGCCGCGGCTGCTGCGCGAGTCGCCGCTCAACTCCATCTGGGAGGGCGCGGGCAACGTCCAGGCCCTCGACGTGCTGCGGGCCCTGCAGCGGGAGCCGGCCGCGCTGAACGCGTACCTCCGGGAGGTCGGGCTGGCGCGCGGCGCCGACCACCGCCTGGACGGGGCGATCAAGAACCTGCTGACCGAACTCGCCGACCTGGGCGGCGTCGAGGGGCGGGCCCGGCGGCTGGTCGAGCGGATCGCCGTGGTGCTGCAGGGCTCGCTGCTGGTGCGCTTCGCGCCGCCGGAGGTCGCCGACGCGTTCTGCGCCTCGCGCCTGGGCGGGGACTGGGGATCGTCGCTGGGAACGCTGCCGCACACCCTCGACCTGGCCGCGGTGGTGGAGCGCGCCCGCCCCGTCTCCTGACCCGTCCCGGGGCCCGGCCCCCTGATCCGTCCCGCCGCCCGGTGCGCGCCCCGCCCCGGCCGCGGTGGGCGCCTGAAGGTCATCCCCACCTATTACGGGGTATTCGGCCTGGCTCGCCCCCCTCTGCCGTACCATCCCTCTCACGGCCCCCCACATCCGTCTCCTCCGGCCCAACCGTCGGATCGAGGGAGGCAGTTGGCCGCCGACGGGAGGACGCATGACGTACCGAGGCAGACACCGCCGCCGGAACAAGGGGCGTGTCCTGCGGGGCGTCCTGTCCGGAACCGCCCTGGCCCTCACCGCCGCCGCCACCATCATCACCACCTCGCAGGCCGCGGGCAGCGACAACCCCGGCCCCCTGAAGCCCCTCACCTCGTCCGCCGAGACGAACAAGCTCCAGCTGCACGAGAACCTGGTCGCCGAGTCGACACTGGACACCCTGCAGAGCGGCATGGGCGGGGCCCTCGGCGTCGACGACGTCCTGAGGAGCGCCAACCACCCGATGCGCAACAAGGCCGACTGCGCCGCCACCGAGGCGGCCGCTCTGCCCGTCGAGCCGACCGCCACCCGCGCGTACTGCTGGGACAGCGGGGACGCCACCACGCAGAAGTGGCTGCCGCAGTCCGTGACCACCTCGGGCGACGCCGACGACGACGGCAAGTGGGGCTCCGACCGGGTCATCCTGGCCGGCTGGACCCACAACGACCACAGGGCGGGCGAGCCGGCGGCCGACAAGGGCCTGGCCAGGGTCGCCTTCATCGACGCGAACGACCCGAAGAACCTGAAGTACCGCTGGGTCCTGCTGGTCGCGCCGCTCTCGGGCGGCAAGGACTTCGGAGCCGTCCGCTCGCACATCGGCGGCATGGTCTGGTACCAGGACAAGCTGATCGTCACCGCGAAGAACGGCGCCGACCACGACAACGCCCTGTTCGTCTTCGACATGAACCGCATCCTGCGGGCCGACGTGAACAGCTCCGGGATCGGCAAGGTGGACGGCGGCTGGTCGGCGCGCGGCTACCAGTACGTACTGCCGGCCATGGGCTCGTACAACCTCACCGGCGGGGCGTGCAGCGCGGGCGACAACAATGCCCGCCCCTGTTTCGCCTCGATCTCCCTGGACCGCACCTCGGCCCCGGACAGCCTGGTCGCCAACGAGTGGTTCAGCTCGGGCGGCACCGAACCGGCCCGCGTCTGGCGCTACTCCTACAGCACCGCGAGCGAGCGCACGGGCCTGCTCGGCAGCGACGCAAACGGCATCGTGGACGCCGACGAGGCCTACGAGACCGACGCCGTCGGGCTCCAGGGGGTCCTGTCGCACACACCGGGCGGGGCGGACGAGGCCGACTGGTACACCGCCTACGCCCCGGGCACCCGTGATCGGCACGGCACGCTCTGGCGGCAGGACGAGAGCGCCGCGAAGGCCGCGCAGTGCGGGTCCGGCGGCACGTCGTACGCCTGCTGGGGGCAGCACACCGAGTCGCTGTCGTACTGGCAGGAGACCGGCGAGCTGTGGACGCTCACCGAGTGGGCGGCGAACGAGGACAACGAGTGGGAGCCACCGGCCATTCCGGAGCGGGTGCTGTACGCGGTCCCGCTGTCGGCGGTCGACGACGCGGTGCAGTGACCGTCCCGGCGACGCGGTGACCTTCACGCGCGGGCGGCCCCGGCGTGGAGCGGGGGCCGCCCGCGTGGTTCGCTGAGGCGCATGAGCATCGCTGTGACCACCTGGTCCCTGGAGCAGACCTCCCCGGCCGACCTGCTGCCCGCCGCCGCCCCGGACGGCGACGTCCGGATCGTCCGGGCCGAGGTGCCCTCCCCCGAGTTCAGCCGCTTCCTGTACGCCTCCGTCGGCGGCGACATCCGCTGGACGGACCGGCTCGGCTGGACGTACGCGCAGTGGCGGGAGGAGCTGGACCGCCCCGGCACCGAGACCTGGGTGGCGTACGACCGCGGGACCCCCGCCGGGTACGTGCAGCTGGGGGCGCGGGACGGCGGTGTCGTGGAGATCGTCTACTTCGGGCTGATCCCGGCCTTCCGCGGTCGGCGCATCGGCGGGCACCTCCTGTCGTACGGGGTCGCGCGGGCCTGGGACCTCGCCCACCGCTGGCCCGGCCGGGTGCCGACCGAGCGCGTCTGGTTGCATACGTGCAGCAAGGACGGGGAGCACGCGATGGACAACTACCTGCGCCGCGGCTTCAGGCTCTTCGACACCAAGGTCGAGGAGGAGCCGGAGGTGGCCGCACCCGGGCCCTGGCCCGGGGCACAGGTCGGCTGACCTGCCAGGACACCGCCCGCGCCACGTCCTGTGACCGACAGCACCCTTGTCTCACGAGTCGGGACAAGGGTGTCCACATCATGGATGAAGCTGGACTGTGTCCAGATCGCCGTGACACGCTTCCGTCATGTCTGGAACTGGAATTGCCTTGGTGAGTCGGCGCCACGTCGACCTCGGCCGCATGTCCAGTGCCATCTGTCCGGCCCGCTGATCCATCGCGCCAGGGGTTCGTGACCCCGCGCCCAGCACCGCCGACATCCCCCTGCCACGACGTGAGCAACGACGCGCACGTATGCCCGCATGCGCCCGTACGTGCTCGTACGCGCAGGTCAGAGCCGCATCCGCCGGTCCCGAAGGACGTAGAACCATGGCCGACACCCCACAGAATCCCGCTGCCGCCGCGCCGCGCCGCAAGGTGAGCCGTCACCGCGGCGAGGGTCAGTGGGCCGTCGGACACTTCACCCCGCTCAACGGCAACGAGCAGTTCAAGAAGGACGACGACGGTCTCAACGTGCGGACACGCATCGAGACGATCTACTCCAAGCGGGGCTTCGACTCGATCGACCCCAACGACCTGCGCGGCCGGATGCGCTGGTGGGGGCTGTACACCCAGCGCAAGCCCGGGATCGACGGCGGCAAGACCGCGGTCCTGGAGCCGGAGGAGCTGGACGACAAGTACTTCATGCTGCGGGTGCGGATCGACGGCGGACGCCTCACCACCCGGCAGCTGCGCGTCATCGGCGAGATCTCGCAGGAGTTCGCGCGCGGCACCGCCGACCTCACCGACCGGCAGAACGTCCAGTACCACTGGATCCGCATCGAGGACGTCCCGGAGATCTGGAACCGGCTGGAAGCCGTCGGGCTGTCCACGACCGAGGCCTGCGGTGACACGCCCCGCGTCATCCTCGGCTCGCCCGTCGCCGGCATCGCCGAGGACGAGATCATCGACGGCACCACGGCCATCGACGAGATCCAGCGCAAGTACATCGGCAGCAAGGAGTTCTCCAACCTGCCCCGCAAGTTCAAGACGGCGATCTCCGGTTCGCCGCTCCTCGACGTGGCCCATGAGATCAACGACGTGGCCTTCGTCGGCGTCGAGCACCCCGAGCACGGCCCCGGCTTCGACCTGTGGGTCGGCGGCGGACTGTCCACCAACCCGAAGATCGGCGTCCGGCTCGGCGCCTGGGTGCCGCTGGACGAGGTGCCCGAGGTCTGGGCGGGCGTGATCGGCATCTTCCGCGACTACGGCTACCGGCGGCTGCGCACGCGGGCCCGCCTCAAGTTCCTGGTCGCCGACTGGGGCCCGGAGAAGTTCCGCCGGATCCTTCAGGACGAATACCTGAAGCGCGAGCTCGTCGACGGACCGGCGCCCGCCCAGCCCGTGCAGCGCTGGCGCGACCACGTCGGTGTGCACCGGCAGCAGGACGGCCGCTTCTACGTCGGGTTCGCCCCGCGGGTGGGCCGGGTGGACGGCGCCACCCTCACGAAGATCGCCGAACTCGCCGAGGCGCACGGCTCGGGCCGGGTCCGTACCACCGTCGAGCAGAAGATGATCGTGCTCGACGTCGAGGAGCCGCAGGTCCAGTCACTGGTCGAGGCGCTGGAGGCGCTGGACCTGACCGCCCGGCCCTCCCCGTTCCGGCGCGGCACGATGGCCTGCACCGGCATCGAGTACTGCAAGCTCGCCATCGTCGAGACCAAGGCGCGCGGTGCCGCGCTGATCGACGAGCTGGAGCGCCGCATCCCCGCGTTCGACGAGCCGATCACCATCAACATCAACGGCTGCCCGAACGCCTGCGCCCGCATCCAGGTCGCGGACATCGGTCTCAAGGGCCAGCTGATGCTCGACGACAAGGGCGACCAGGTCGAGGGCTACCAGGTGCACCTGGGCGGCGCGCTCGGACTGGAGGCCAAGTTCGGCCGCAAGGTCCGCGGCCTGAAGGTCACCTCGGAGGAGCTGCCCGACTACATCGAGCGGGTCCTGACCCGTTTCGAGCAGGAGCGCGAGGACGGCGAGCGCTTCGCGGCCTGGGCGACCCGCGCCTCCGAGGAGTCCCTGACATGAGCGAGCGTGCGGCGCCCTTCTACTGCCCCTACTGCGGTGACGAGGACCTGCGTCCCGGGGAGCAGGGGCACGGCGCGTGGGAATGCGCGGCATGCAATCGAGCCTTCCAGCTGAAGTTCCTCGGGCTGCTGGCCCGGGGGGTCCAGCGCAACGACGGTGGAGGGGACGAGATATGACGACCGTTCGGACCGATACCGATACTGGTACCGACACCGATACCGACGCACGGCTCAGGAAGCTCGCCGAGCAGGCGGGCCGCGACCTCGAGGACGCCCCCGCCCTGGAGATCCTCCGGTGGGCCGCCGACACCTTCGGCGGGCAGTTCTGCGTGACCTCCTCGATGGAGGACGCGGTGGTCGCCCACCTCGCGTCCCGCGCCTTCCCCGGCGTGGACGTCGTGTTCCTCGACACCGGCTACCACTTCCCCGAGACCATCGGCACCCGGGACGCCGTCGAGGCCGTGATGGACGTCAACGTCATCACGCTCACCCCGCGGCAGACCGTGGCCGAGCAGGACGCCGAGCACGGGCCGAAGCTGCACGACCGCAACCCCGACCTGTGCTGCGCCCTGCGGAAGGTCGCGCCGCTGGAGCAGGGACTGACCGGGTACCGCGCCTGGGCCACGGGCCTGCGCCGCGACGAGTCCCCGACCCGCGCGAACACCCCGGTCGTCGGCTGGGACGCCAAGCGCCGCAAGGTCAAGATCTCGCCGATCGCCCGCTGGACGCAGGACGACGTGGACGCGTACGTGAGTGAGCACGGCGTCCTCACCAACCCGCTGCTCATGGACGGCTACCCGTCCGTCGGTTGCGCCCCCTGCACCCGCCGCGTGCTGGAGGGCGAGGACGCGCGCGCCGGCCGCTGGTCGGGCAGCGCGAAGACCGAGTGCGGACTGCACGGCTGACCATGACCGCGACGCCCCTGACGACCGCGACGGCCGTGACCGGCTCGACGATCCCGATGAACCAGGAGAACCAAGTGACCGGAGCCACCATCTGGCTCACGGGTCTGCCGAGCGCCGGCAAGACCACCATCGCGTACGAGCTGGCCGGACGGCTGCGCGAGGAGGGCCACCGCGTCGAGGTGCTCGACGGCGACGAGATCCGTACGTTCCTGACGGCGGGCCTCGGCTTCAGCCGCGAGGACCGGCACACGAACGTCCAGCGCATCGGCTTCCTCGCCGACCTGCTGTCCCGCAACGGCGTCAAGACGCTCGTCCCCGTCATCGCCCCGTACGCCGACAGCCGCGAGGCGGTGCGCAAGCGCCACGGGGCGAGCGGTGCCGCGTACCTGGAGGTGCATGTCGCCACGCCGGTCGAGGTGTGCAGCGAGCGGGACGTGAAGGGGCTGTACGCCAAGCAGGCCGCGGGGGAGATCTCCGGGCTGACCGGCGTCGACGACCCGTACGAGGAGCCCGAGTCGCCGGACCTGCGCATCGAGTCGCACACCCAGTCCGTGCAGGAGTCCGCGGCGGCGCTGTACGCGCTGCTCGCCGAGAGGGGTCTCGCATGACGACGACCGTCGCCGACGTCTCCGAGGAGGGGACCGGCAGCCCGTACGCCCTGAGCCACCTGGACGCTCTGGAGTCCGAGGCGGTGCACATCTTCCGTGAGGTGGCAGGCGAGTTCGAGCGGCCGGTGGTTCTGTTCTCCGGCGGCAAGGACTCCATCGTCATGCTGCATCTGGCGCTGAAGGCGTTCGCGCCCGCCGCGGTGCCCTTCTCCCTCCTGCACGTGGACACCGGACACAATTTCCCGGAGGTCCTGGAGTACCGCGACCGCACGGTCGAGAAGCACGGCCTGCGCCTGCACGTGGCCTCCGTGCAGGACTACATCGACCGCGGTGTGCTCAAGGAGCGCCCCGACGGCGTCCGCAACCCCCTGCAGACCCTGCCCCTGACCGAGAAGATCCAGGCCGAACGCTTCGACGCCGTCTTCGGCGGCGGACGCCGGGACGAGGAGAAGGCCCGCGCCAAGGAGCGCGTGTTCTCCCTGCGCGACGAGTTCTCCCAGTGGGACCCCCGCCGCCAGCGCCCCGAACTGTGGAACCTCTACAACGGCCGCCACGCCCCCGGCGAACACGTCCGCGTCTTCCCGCTGTCCAACTGGACCGAACTCGACGTGTGGCAGTACATCGCCCGCGAGGGCATCGAGCTGCCCCAGATCTACTTCGCGCACGAACGGGACGTCTTCCAGCGCGCCGGCATGTGGCTCACCGCCGGTGAATGGGGCGGCCCCAAGGACGGCGAGACGGTGCAGACCCGCCTCGTGCGCTACCGCACGGTCGGGGACATGTCCTGCACCGGCGCGGTCGACTCCCACGCCACCACCCTGGAAGCCGTGATCACCGAGATCGCCGCCTCCCGCCTCACCGAACGCGGCGCCACCCGCGCCGACGACAAGATGTCCGAGGCCGCGATGGAAGACCGCAAGCGCGAGGGGTACTTCTAACCATGACCAGCAGCACCGAACCCACCCAGCGCACCGAGCCCCTGTCGGCCGAGCAGCTGTCCGCAACGACACTGCTGCGCTTCGCGACCGCCGGTTCCGTCGACGACGGCAAGTCCACCCTCGTGGGACGCCTGCTCCACGACTCCAAGTCGGTCCTCACCGACCAGCTCGAAGCCGTCGAACACGCCTCCCGCAACCGCGGCCAGGACACCCCCGACCTCGCCCTGCTCACCGACGGCCTGCGCGCCGAACGCGAACAGGGCATCACCATCGACGTCGCCTACCGCTACTTCGCCACAGCGAAACGACGCTTCATCCTCGCCGACACCCCGGGGCATGTGCAGTACACCCGCAACATGGTCACCGGCGCCTCCACCGCCGAGCTGACGGTGGTCCTGGTCGACGCCCGCAACGGAGTCGTCGAACAGACCCGCCGCCACGCCGCCATCGCCGCCCTCCTGCGCGTCCCCCACGTCGTCCTCGCCGTGAACAAGATGGACCTCGTCGACTACCAGGAACCGGTGTTCGCCGCGATCGCCGAGGAGTTCACGGCGTACGCGTCCGAACTGGGCGTTCCCGAGATCACCGCGATCCCCATCTCCGCGCTCGCCGGGGACAACGTGGTGGACCCCTCCGCGAACATGGACTGGTACGGCGGGCCCACCTTCCTGGAGCACCTGGAGACCCTCCCGGTCAGCCACGACCTCGCGACCTGCCACGCGCGGCTGCCCGTGCAGTACGTGATCCGTCCGCAGACCGCCGAGCACCCGGACTACCGCGGGTACGCCGGCCAGATCGCGGCCGGCGCGTTCCGGGTCGGCGAGCAGGTCACCGTGCTGCCCTCGGGGCGCACCTCGCGAATCGCCTCGATCGACCTGCTGGGCGAGCCGGTCGACCTGGCCTGGACGACGCAGTCGGTGACGGTCCTCCTGGAGGACGACATCGACATCTCGCGCGGCGACCTGATCGTGCCGACCCAGGACGCGCCCGCGACGACGCAGGACATCGAGGCGACGGTCTGCCACGTCGCGGACGCGCCGCTGACCATCGGCCACCGGGTGCTGCTCAAGCACGGCACCCGCACGGTCAAGGCGGTCGTCAAGGACATCCCGTCGCGGCTGACCCTCGACGACCTGTCCCTGCACCCGCACCCGGGCCACCTGGTCGCCAACGACATCGGCCGCGTCAAGATCCGTACCGCCGAGCCGCTGCCGGTGGACGCGTACGCCGACTCCCGGCGCACCGGCTCGTTCATCCTCATCGACCCCGCCGACGGCACCACGCTCACCGCGGGCATGGTCGGCGAGTCCTTCGCCTCGCCGGAGCCGGTCAAGGCCGAGGCGGACGACGACGGGTGGGACTTCTGACATGGCCCCCACCGACTTCTACTCCACGTTCGCGAAGGAGGGCGGCCGCGTCGGCAGCGGCGCCCTCGGCGCCGGGCAGGGCGGGGTCGCGCGATGTGCGTGCTGACGTACGCGCACCGCCTGCGCGCCCTGTCCCCCCGCCCGCCGTCGCGGATACGACGAAGACCTGCCGACCTCCCGGCCACGACCTGAAGAACCGTGACCGCCGGGCCGACGAGAGGAATCCCTCCCGTGCCTGCCAAGGGCTCCACACTGCTTCGCCGCGGCATCGCCGCCGCCGCTGCTCTTCCCCTCCTCACCCTCGCCGCCTGCGGCTACGGTTCCGACTCCGAGGACGAGGGCACCTCGAAGGTCGCCGCCGAGGGCAAGAAGCTCTCCGCCGACACCGTGCGGATCGGCTACTTCCCGAACCTGACGCACGCCACCGCGCTCGTGGGTGACCAGGAAGGGCTGCTGCAGAAGGAGCTCGGGGGCACGAAGGCCTCGTACTCCCAGTTCAACGCGGGTCCCTCCGAGATCGAGGCGCTCAACTCCGGGTCGATCGACATCGGCTGGATCGGCCCCTCCCCCGCCATCAACGGCTACAGCACGACCGACGGCAAGGGCCTGCGGATCATCGGCGGTTCGGCGTCCGGCGGGGTGAAGCTGGTGGTGAACCCCAAGAAGGTCAAGTCCCTGAAGGACGTCAAGGGCAAGAAGATCGCCACCCCCCAGCTGGGCAACACGCAGGACGTGGCGTTCCTCAACTGGATCGCCGAGCAGGGCTGGAAGGTGAACGCCCAGAGCGGCAAGGGCGACGTCTCCGTGGTCCGTACGGACAACAAGATCACGCCGGACGCCTACAAGTCGGGCTCCATCGACGGCGCGTGGGTGCCGGAGCCGACCGCGTCCAAGCTGGTCGCCGAGGGTGCGAAGGTGCTGCTCGACGAGGCCGACCTGTGGCCGGACAAGAAGTTCGTGATCACGAACATCATCGTGTCGCAGAAGTTCCTGAAGGCGCACCCGGACGTCGTCGAGGCCGTGCTGCGCGGCTCGGTGAAGACCAACAAGTGGATCAACGCCAACCCGGACGAGGCGAAGGCCGCCGCCAACACCAAGCTCAAGGAGCTGTCCGGCAAGGAGCTGCCCGCCGAGGTCATCGACCCGGCGTGGAAGTCGATCCAGTTCACCGACGACCCGCTGGCCTCGACCCTCAACAGCGAGGCCGAGCACGCGGTGAAGGCCGGTCTGCTGGAGAAGCCGCTGCTCGACGGCATCTACGACCTCGCCCCGCTGAACAAGGTCCTGAAGGCCGAGGGCGCGGACCCGGTCGACGACGCCGGGCTCGGCGTCAAGTAGCCCCGTACACCCATGAGTTCCCAGGAGGTGACGACCATGGCAACCGCCCTCGCCAAGACCGCCGACACCGGTACGCCGGTGGAGTACGCCGCCCGCATCGAGCATGTCTCGAAGTCCTTCACCGGCCCCGCCGGGCAGCAGCTCGTCCTGGACGACATCACGCTCGATGTCGCCCCCGGCGAGTTCGTCACCCTCCTGGGAGCCTCCGGGTGCGGCAAGTCGACGCTGCTGAACCTGGTCGCCGGGCTCGACAAGCCGTCCGCGGGCGGTATCAGCACCGACGGCCGGCCGGCCCTGATGTTCCAGGAGCACGCCCTTTTCCCGTGGCTGACCGCGGGCAAGAACATCGAACTGGCCCTGCGGCTGCGGGGTCTGCCCAAGGCGGAGCGCCGTGGCAGGGCGGAGGAGCTCCTGGAGCTCGTCCGGCTGAAGGGCGCGTACGGCAAGCGGGTGCACGAGCTGTCGGGCGGTATGCGGCAGCGCGTCGCCCTGGCCCGCGCGCTCGCCCAGGACAGCCGGCTGCTGCTGATGGACGAGCCGTTCGCGGCCCTCGACGCCATCACGCGGGACGTGCTGCACGACGAGCTGACCCGTATCTGGCGCGAGACGCGCGTGTCGGTGCTGTTCGTGACGCACAACGTGCGCGAGGCGGTGCGGCTCGCCGAGCGCGTGGTGCTGCTGTCCTCGCGTCCGGGGCGCATCGCGCGGGAGTGGACGGTCGGCATCCCGCAGCCGCGCCGCATCGAGGACACCGAGGTGGCGGAGCTGTCCGTCGAGATCACCGAACAACTGCGTGGGGAGATCCGCCGTCATGGCCAGCACTGAGGCGAGCGCCGTCAAGGACACGGGAGCCACGGGCGCCGGGGATCTCGCCGGACTCGAGGCGGGCCTCGACGCGCTGGAGACGGTCCAGACCGGGCGCACCTCGTTCCGGAAGACCTTCGTGGAGAAGATCTTCCCCCCGATCGTGGCCGTGGCCCTGGTGCTGGTGGTCTGGCAGGTCCTGGTGTGGGCGGAGGTCACCGACAGCTACAAGCTGCCGGCGCCGTCCGCGGTCTGGGACGAGGTCCAGGAGGCCTGGCTGGAGGGCACGCTCCTCGAATACATCTGGACCAGCGTCTCCCGCGGTCTGCTGGGCTTCCTGATGGCGCTCGTCATCGGCACGCCGCTGGGGCTCCTCGTCGCGCGGGTGAAGTTCGTCCGCGCGGCGATCGGCCCGATCCTGTCCGGACTCCAGTCGCTGCCGTCGGTGGCGTGGGTGCCGCCGGCCGTCCTGTGGCTCGGGCTCAACGACTCGATGATGTACGCCGTCATCCTGCTCGGCGCGGTCCCCTCGATCGCCAACGGGCTCGTCTCCGGTGTCGACCAGGTGCCGCCGCTGTTCCTGCGGGCGGGCCGCACCCTGGGCGCGACGGGCCTGCGCGGCACCTGGCACATCGTGGTCCCGGCCGCGCTGCCCGGCTACCTGGCGGGGCTGAAGCAGGGCTGGGCGTTCTCGTGGCGCTCCCTGATGGCCGCCGAGATCATCGCGTCCTCGCCCGACCTGGGCATCGGCCTGGGCCAGCTCCTCGAGAACGGCCGTACGGCCAACAGCATGCCCATGGTGTTCCTCGCCATCCTCCTCATCCTGATCGTCGGCATCGCCATCGACCTGCTGATCTTCAGTCCGCTGGAGCGGTGGGTCCTGCGCAGCCGCGGTCTCCTCGTGAAGAGCTGACCGGAGAGCCGAGCGGAGAGCTGACCTCCATGCCGGAACCGGTACTCCTCGTCATCGCCCACGGCAGCCGCGACCCGCGTCATGCCGCGACCGTGCACGCCCTGGTACGCCGGGTGCGGGCGCGGCGGCCCGGGCTGCGCGTGGAGACCGGCTTCCTGGACTTCAACGTCCCCTCGGTCTCCGGTGTGCTGGAGTCCCTCGCCGCGGAGGGCGTACGGGACGTGGTGGCCCTGCCCCTGCTCCTCACCCGGGCCTTCCATGCCAAGTCGGACATCCCGGCGGTGCTGGGCCAGGCACCCGCCCGGCTGCGGATCCGGCAGGCCGAGGTGCTCGGCCCGTCGCCGCTGCTGACGTCCGCGCTCGAACGGCGCCTGTACGAGGCGGGGCTGTCCCCCGGCGACAAGTCCTCGACCGGGGTCGTACTGGCCTCGGCGGGGTCCACGGACCCGGAGGCGATCGCGGTGATCGCGGGAATCGCGCGGGAGTGGCGGCGGGCCGGCTGGTGCGCCGTGCGGCCCGCGTTCGCCTCCGCGTCGCTCCCCCGGACGGAGGAGGCGGTGGAGGCGCTGCGCGCGCTGGGGTGCGCGCGGGTGGCTGTCGCGCCGTACGTCCTCGCGCCGGGGTTCCTGCCGGACCGGATCGCGCGGGGTGCCGGCGTCGCTCGCGCGGAGGTGCTCGCGGACGTGCTGGGGGCGGCGCCGGAGGTGTGCCGGCTGCTGCTGACGCGGTACGACGAGGCGCGCCGCCCGGCGCTGGCCGCGCTGGGCGCCTGAGCCTTCTTCCGCCCCCGGACCTCCGTATCGCGCCGGCGCGCTCGTCCTCAGACGCCGGCCCGGGGGTGAAGAAACGTAAGTCACTACCTCCCGCCTGCCAAATCTGATGGGATGTCCGTCGCAGGTACGAGCCGGGGGACGGTGCAGGTGGCAGGTCGCGAGTTCGGGCATCACCTCGGGCTGCCCCACGCGCTGGCGGCCCTCCCGCTGGCCCCTCTCGTACCCGGCTACCCCCGTCTGGTCGCGGCCCAGCGTGCCGCAGGCCTGCGCCACCTCGGAGAGCTGCTCGCACCGGCCGGATTACGGGTCCTGGACGGCCTGTTCGTGCCGGCCGGCCCCCGCGGACGACGCCGGGTCGACGCCACCGTGCTGAGCGGCCTGCGCACCGGCCCCGGCCGGGCGGCCGGACCCGCGGGCGACCTCGCGGCCGAACTGGCCGCACTGCACCGCCGCGACCCGCAGGCCCTGCGCGGGGTCCTGCTCTACCAGCTGATCGAACTGCTCCAGGACCATCCGAGCGGCCACCACCCCGCCACCGCGGAGACCTTGGGGATCCACGCCGACGAGGCCGCCGGGCTCGTGGCGGCGGCCCGCGCGCGTCCCGCTCTGGACAGCGGGCAGCGGACCGCCGCCGAGTCGCTGGCCGACGCCTGGGCCGAACACCGGCTGCGCCGCGCGCACCGGCTCCTGGAGCGGCTGCCGCCCTACGGACGCGACCCGTCGCTCACCACCCTCCGGACCACGCTGGCCCGCCGGCTGCGGAACGCCGACGCCGCGCTGGACGCGGCCCGCGCCGCCGAGCGGGCGGGCGACCGCGAGGCCGCGACGCAGGAGTACCTGCGGGCCCTGCGCCTCGCGGCGGACGACCGCCGGGCCCTGTTCGGCCTCGTCCGCATCCACCGGCCCCGCCCCGGCGAGGAATCCGGCGACGAGCCGCTGGGCCGTGAACTGCGCCCGGATTCGGTGGCGTTGACGTGGGACGCGGCCGATCCCGAGGTGGCCTGGCGGATCCTGCGACTGCGGCGGGCCGCACGCGGCGGCACCGAGGTGCACGAGATCGACACCGGCGCGGACGGCGCCCGCGGCACCGCGGAGGACCGCGCCGCGCCGCTCGGCAGCGTGGTGCGGTACGTGGTCCTGCCGCTGCGTGAGGGCCGCGTGGACGGCGTCCCGCTCGTGGCACGGGAACTGCCCGTCACCCCGGAGGTGCGTGAACTGGTGCTGACCGACGGGCGGGAGCGGGTCGAGGGCACCTGGCGGCCGCCGCCCGGCGCCACCGAGGTGACCGTCGAGCGCACCGGGCCCGACGGCCGCGCCGCGCCGCTCCCCTGCGGGACCGTCCGGTTCACCGCCGCCGGACTGCCGCCCGGCCGGCACCGCTTCCGGGTCGTCTGCCACTACCGCACGCCCGAGGGCCGGGTCGTCGCCTCCCGCGGCGTCGTGGCGACCCGTACGGTGCACCGCTGGCCCGACCCCGTGACGACGCTCACGGCCACCGCCGAGGGCGGCGCGATCCGGTTCGCCTGGTCGGGGGCGGCAGGGGCGGCGGGAGCCGCGGGGTCGGACGGCACCGAGGTGCGGCTGGTGTGCTGGCCCGGTGAAGTTCCTTTGCCCGGAACCGAGTTGGCGGTCTGCGACGTACCCGGGCCGCTGCCCTGGCCCCGGCAGGAGGGCGACGAGGGCCTGCTGTGTCCGCCGCCCGGCACCCACGCCGAGGTGGCCGCCGTCGCCGTGCTGGGGGAACGGGCCGTGGCGGGCCCGGCCGTCACCGTCGAGGCACCCGCCGCCGTGACCGGCCTGACCGCGCGGCGGCAGGCGGACGGCCAGGTCCAGGTGGTCCTCGACTGGCCCGAGGGCACCGGGCAGCTGACCGTCAGCTGGAGCGAGCGCGGCGGGCGCACCGGCGAACGGGCCGTCGCCGCGCACCAGTACCGGCGCCAGGGCTTGCGGCTGCCGGTCGGCCGGGGCGGCGTCCGCATCAGGGCCGTACCCGCGCCGCGCACCTCGGGGGCGGTGGCCGCGCTGCCGGCGGGCGCCGAGACCGTGCTGCCGCCGGACGCATCCGTCGCGTACCGGCTGGTGCCCGCACCGCGCCGGGTGCTGCGGCGGGGCAGCCCCCTGCTCCGCGTCACCCTGTCCTCGCCCGACGGGGAGGTCCCGGCGGACGGGGAACCTCCGCTGCGGCTGCCCGAGTTCGTGTGCGTCGCGCGCAGCGGTACCCTCCGGCCGCGCGGGCCCGCCGACGGCACGACCGTCCTCAGGATCGCCGGTGACGAACTGCTGGCGCGCCGCACCGTCGAGCACGAACTGGCCCCGGCCCCCTGCCCGGCCCCGTACACCCTGCGCGGTTTCCTGCTCGGGGCCGACGCCGCCTCCGTACGGCTCGAAGAACCGTCCCCCGCGACCCTGGTGGTGCGCTGAATCCATGACGACCGTCATCTGCCCCTACTGCTTCGCCCGCTCCTCGGCGGCCGGGCTGCCGTACCGCTGTCTGATGATCGCGGGCGGGGTGCGCGGCTCGCAGCCGTGCGGCCCCGAACGCGACGACACATGGGCGGAGTTCATGGGACCGGGCATCCCGCCGTCGGCCCGGATGCGCGGCCCGGTCTTCACCCGGCCGCGTTCGGCCGCGTCCAGGCTGCGACCCGCCACGAACGCCGGGCCCGCCCTCTGTCCGGGCTGCGGCGTGACCACGACGGTACGGGTGTGCGGGTCCTGCCACAGCGATCTGCCCAGCGACTACTGCGAGCAGGACAGCCGCATCATCGCCCTGGTCGGCGCGAAGGCGTCCGGCAAGAGCACCTATGTCGCCGTGCTGGTCAACGAGTTGAACCGGCGCGTCGGCCAGGCCTTCGACGCCTCGCTCGCCGCGATGGGCCAGGGCACCCAGCAGCGCGACAAGGAGATGGCGCAGGACCTGTACGAGCGGCTGCGGCTGCCGGACGCGACCCGCCCGGCCGCGCTGGGCTTCAACGACCCGCTCCTGTACCGGCTGAGCCTGCCCCGGCGCCGGCGGTTCGGTGCGGGCAGCCGGCACACGACCCTCGTGTTCTTCGACGCGGCGGGCGAGGACCTGGCGGGCGCCGAGGCCGTGGACCGCTACACCCGCTACCTCGGCGCGGCCGACGGCATCATCCTGCTGGTCGACCCGCTGCAGCTGGGCTCCGTGCGGGACCGGCTGCCGCTGGGCGAGGGGCCGCCGCTGCCCGCCGTGGAGACGCCGCCGCAGCAGATCGCGGCGGACCTCGCCACCCAGCTGCGGGCGCACGGCAGGGGCGGCTCACGCGGCCGGGTGAGTACGCCCATGGCGGTGGCCGTGACGAAGACGGACATGCTGCGGCCGCTGCTCGACCCGCACTCACCCCTGCTCGACAGCGCCACCCACGACGGCGGGACCCTCGACGAGGACGACCGGCTCGCCGTGCACGAGGAACTGCGGTCCCTGCTGGCGGACTGGGACGCGGGAGCGCTGTACCGGCAACTGGAGCGGGACTTCGCGCAGGTCTCGCTGTTCGGCCTCTCGGCCCTGGGCGCGCCGCCGCCCGCCGACGCCCCGGCGGACGTGCCGAAGTCCGGGCCGCAGCCGTTGCGCGTGGAGGATCCACTGCTGTGGCTGCTGGCCCGTCGCGGTCTGCTGCCGGTGACGAACGCGGCGAAGGGACAGTCCAGGTGACGCTCTCCCAGCTCCACTACACCTCGGCGCCGCCCGGACCCGACGGCTCCGGCTTCCGGTTCACGGCGGTGAGCGACGGCGTACCGCAGGGCGTGCTCAGGGAGGCGGAGCAGCTCATCGGGTACGAGCCGCCGCGCGACCGGCCCGCCCGGCCCGACGCCGGTGAACTGGCGGACTTCCCCACGGCGTTCAGCTTCAGCGAACTCTCCGACGGCGGGCGGCTGCTGAGCCGGTCCGTGTACACGGGCATCGACTACAGCGGGCGCTGGGGCAACTTCCACGCACACGCCTGCCTCCTGCCCGCCGGGGCCCGGCTGCCGGACGGCGCGCTGCCCATCACGGCCTGGGAGTCGCGGCGTTGGACCCGCACCACACCTGACGGCGGGAGGCCCGAACCGATCGACCGCCTGGAGCCGTCGGGGCTCATGCAGCACGACACGCTGGTCGCCTTCGCGGCGTCCCGCGCCGACCGGCTCGCGGCGGTCCTCGCCGACGTCCGGGCGGTCGCAAAGGACCCGGGGGCCGGGCAGGTCGTGCTGGTGGAGCGGGACAGCGCGGCCGTGGCCCAGTGGATCGCGCTGGCCTGCGCGGCGCTGCCGCGCGAGCAGGCGCACCGGCTGACCTTCACGACGTACACGCGACGGCCGGCGCAGGCCAGGCAGCAGGTCGTCGGCGCGCTGCCGTCGTCCGAGACCGTGGCGTACGGCCACCGGCACCGGGTCCACGACTGCACCCGGCCCCCCGCGCCGGCCGACGCGGGGGACCCGGACCCGTGGGCGCAGGTGTGCGCCCTGGTGTGGCGGGCGGGCCGGCCCGACCTGTTCCGGCATCACGGGCCCGACCTCGGTTCGCTGGCCGCGGCGGCGCTCACCGCCGGGATCGCGCTGCCCGCGGCGGCCCTCGCGGCCGCCACGCACTGGGTCCGCGACCGTGCGGGCAGCCTGCCCGAGGAGGAACTGGCGCGGTTCGTCACCGCGCTGTGCGAGGTACGGCCGCCGGACGGCACGGCATCCGGCACGGAAGCCGTGCCGTCCGGCGCGGAAGCCGGGACGGCGTCCGACGCGGCGTCTGCGGACGGTTTCGCCGACGGGCTGGGCGCGCTGTTCGCACGCCTCGACGGGCAGGTGCCCGCCGCCGTCACCGCGCCGCTCGCCGCGCGGGTGCTGGACGCGGCGGTGCGCGGCGACGGGCCCGTCCCCGTCGTCCACGGCGCCTCGTTCACGCCCCAGGTGCGGATGCGGCTCGGCAAGGAGCTGGGGCACGCGGTCCGCGCGGGCGTCGCCGACCCGGCGCGGCCCCCGGCCGGGCGACCGCTCGGCCTGCTGCGGGTCGCCGACCTGCTGGACGTCGACTGCACCGACCTCCTCCCGGAACTCGCGGCACGGCTGGCCCGGTCCCTGATGGACCTCCCGGAGGCCCGGGTACCCGTCTCCGCGGCGGGCCCGGACGCACGTACGGGCGCGTACACGGGCCCGCGTACGGACGGGGGATGGGCGAGCCGGACCGCCCCGGCCGCGACCGCCGGCCGCGACGGCGCGACCCCCTGGTGGAGCACCCGCTCGGACCCCACGGCGGCAGGCACCGGCACCGGGAACGGGGCCGGCAGCGGGCACGGTGACGACGGTGGGCAGGGTGGCGGTGGGCCCGTCGACCGGCAGGATCTCGCCGCGCTGCGTGACGCCGTCGCCGAGCACCCCACCCTCCGGATCGCCCTCTTCGGCGCGCTCGACGCCGTCGCCGCCGCCCGGCCGGTGGCCGCCGCGCGGATGCTGGCCGTCGCGGACCTGCCCGTACGGGGCCACCCGGGGTTCCCGCACCTGCGGATGTGCGCGTCGAACGCGCTGCCCACGGGGGTGGGCGACCGGCTCACGGCGTTCCACGGCGTGGTGCGTACCGCGGGGGTCTCGGCGCACGCCGAGCCGGCCGTCCTGCGGACCGCGCTCGGCCTGGTGTGGCCCGGTGAACTGCCCACGGGGCAGGAGGCGAGCCTGCTGCTCAACCAGCTCGGCTCCGACCTGCACCGCGCCGCCGGCACCCGGGACCTGCTGATCGACGCCGCCCTCGCGGCACCGGCCGACGACCGCGACGTCCCGGTGCTCGCCGCCGACCTGCTGCGCTGCTTCACCACGGAACTGGAACCGGAGCGGCGCGCCGCGCTCCTGCTGCTGGAGTTCGCGGGCCTGCTCGGCACCGAGGGCGAGGGGCTGGACTGGGTACGGCGCGCGGCGGCGCTCACCGTGAACGCCCGCTCCCTGCCCGCGCCGGTCCTCGAACGGGTGCACCGTGCCCTGGCGCGCCGCCTGCTGTCCGGCGCGGTGCCGCCCGGTGAGCTGTACGCGCTGGCCCTCTCCGGCGACCCCGCCCTGCTCGCGGCGTACGAGCGGGCGGCCCGGTCCGCCCCGGTGGGCGACCGGCTGCGCACCGTCCCGCACTACGTCGCCGAGTGTTTCTGCGACTGGAGTTCGCACGCGGGTACGCACCCGGCGTGGGACGAGACGTGTGCCGTGCTGCTGGCCAAGGTGCTGCGGCCGATCGTGCGGGCGCTGCCCGCCGAGAACCTGACGCAGGTCGAGGCGGACCTCGCCCGGGCCGGCCGCGGCAAGCTCGACGCCTTCCGGTCCTGGAACCGGCCCGGCGCGCTCGGCCGCCTCGCGGGCCGGTTCACCGGTCGCGGACGTGGCAGGGGCGACGGCACGGACGGCGGCGCGGACAGTGGCACGGGCAGTGGCACGGGCAGTGGCAGTGGCAGTGGCAGGCACGACGATCCGTCCTCGCGGTACGGGGACGTGGCACCCCCGTACGACGGCGGGGAACGCCGGTGAACCTCCTCGTGCAGTGCGTCCTCGGCTTCGTGGCGCTGGTCGCGGGCGTCGTCTGTCTCTGCAACGCCCTGTGGCAGCTCCTCGCCCAGGGCGTGACGGCGGTGTGCCGTGCCCTGGGTCCGTGGCACGAGGGCCGCACCGACAGCCGCGTGCCGGGCGCCGGTGCCGGCGAACCGGCCGAACTCGCCTACTGGTGGCGGCAGATGTGGGTGGACGCGACCACGGCGGGCAACTTCGGCATCCAGATCGTCTGGGCCCAGTTCACCCACCGATGGATGCGCCGCACGACCGCGAACCTGTTCCGGGGGGTCCGCTCCACGGGGCGCGTCGAGCGCAACTCGTTCGTGCGGACGGTGATGTGGCTCCTCGCGCCCGGCACCTTCCTCGGCGCGCTCGCCGGCGCCTCGCTCGCCACCGTGCTCCTCTCCCTGGCGCTGGTGGTCTTCGCCCTGCTGCTCGCACTCGTGTGGCTGGGCGCCGCCGGCACCGCGCTGGTGCTGCGCGGCGCGGACCGCGGCTGGGTGACGGTCCGGCACATCCGCGTCAAGTGCCCGTACCCGGGCTGCTACCGGCCGGTGCCCCTCGCGGTGCACCGCTGCCCCGGGTGCCGGGCACCGCACGCCCGGCTGCGCCCCGGCCGGTACGGCGCGCTGTGGCACACGTGCTCCTGCGGGCAGCGGCTCGGGGCGGCCCGCCTCGTCAAACGCAGCCGTCTCACCGCCCTGTGCCCGCACTGCGACCAGGTGCTGCCGAACGCGGTGGGCACCACCCGGGTCGTGCACGCGCCGCTGATCGGCGGCACCTCGTCGGGCAAGACGATGCTGATGGCCGCCATGGTCGAGGGGCTGCAGGCCTGGTCGCAGCGGAGCGGCCTGCGCGTCGAGTACGCGTCGAAGGACGACCGGCAGGCCGCGGTCTCCCTCGGCCGGCAGCTGGCACAGGCCACCTGGGCCCATGCCACGACGGGCGGGCAGCCCCGCGCCTTCATGCTGCTGGTCACGCTGAAGCGGCGCCGCCGGCTGCTCTACCTCTACGACCCGATGGGCGAGTCCCTCGCGGACGCCGAGCGGGTGCGCGCCCAGCACTACCTCGCGCACACCGACGGGGTCGTCCTGGTCGCGGACGTACTCGCCGAGCCGACGGTACGGACGGGACTGAGCGGCGCCGACGCCGAGCGGGCCACCGCCGCACGGCCCTCGCCGCAGGGTCCGTGGGAGACGTACCAGCGGCTGGCGGGCGAGCTGTCGGCGCTCACCGGGCGGCGCGGCAAACTGTCCGTGGCCACGGTCGTCACCAAGCGGGACGTCCTCGACCGGCTCGACTCGCTGCCGGTGGCGGGTGCCCGGATCGACACCTGGCTGACGGAGATCGGCCTCGGCAGGCTCGTCCGCGCCCTCGGCCACGACTTCAGGGCCGACCGCTACTGGGCGGTCAGCGCGCACGCGGCCACCGGTACGGGCCCGCTGGAGAGCGAGCAGCGCCGGGCCGCCGAGCCCGTGCTGTGGCTGCTGGCCGGCTCGGGCCTGCGCACGGGCGCCCTGATCGGCCCCGACCCGGCCCGCGGCGCCGGCGGGACCGGCGGGTCCGGTGACCGCCCGTCCGGCGGCCCCCGGACCGGGAAGTCGCGGACCGGGAAGTCCCGGATCGGCGGTCCCCGGGTGGGCGGACTCCGGATCGGCGGTCCCCGCGTCGGCGGCCCCCGGACCGGCGGTCCCGGAACCGGCACGGCGGACAGCGCGGTCGCCCCGGTCGCCCCGGTCGGTTCCGGCGGCCCGGGTGGCTCCGGCAGCCCGGACACGTCCGACGACGAGGAGAGGTCCGACACCGCATGAGTACCGTGACGCGACAGATCGGGCGGGGGCGTCGCACGGCCCTCGGTCTGTTCATCGGCTCCCTGGTCCTGACGGGCGCGTCCCTCGTCGCGGCCGTCGTCCTGTACGCGACGCACTGACCCAGGTCGGGAACCGACCGACACACCAAGGAAGGACACGCAGTGAGTGACATTCCCGGCGGGCCCATGGCGAGCCGTCCGGTCCACTTCATCTGGCTGCTCGACTGCTCGTACTCGATGCAGGGCGAGAAGATCGCCCGGCTCAACTACGCGATCCGGGAGGCCGTCCCGGAGATGCGCGCGGTGGCCCACGACAACCCGGCGGCCCAACTGCTGCTGCGTACGGTCACGTTCTCCACGACGGCCACGTGGCACCACCAGACGCCCGTCCCCGTCGACGACTTCACCTGGCAGGACGTCGAGGTGGACGGGATGACCAACCTGGGCGAGGCGCTGAGCCTGGTCTCGCGCGAGCTGCAGAGCCCGCCGATGCCGCAGCGGGCCCTGAAGCCGGTCCTCGCGCTGGTCTCGGACGGTGTGCCGACCGACGACTGGAAGGCGGGCCTCAAGGCGATCGACGCGACGCCCTGGGGGCGCAAGGCGGTCCGGGTCGCGATCGCCGTCGGCCACGACGCGGACCGCTCCGTGCTGCAGGAGTTCCTCGCCAACCCGGAGCTCCAGCCGCTGGACGCCAACAGCCCCAAGCAGCTCGCGGCGGCGATCCGGTGGGCCTCCACGGCGGCGGTCAAGGCGGCCTCGCAGCCGGTCGCCGGCTCCGCGGACCCGCTGGCGAAGCAGCCGTTCGCGCCGCCGGTCCTCGACGACGACGATGACGACGACGTGTGGTGACGGCGCTCGCACGGCGCTGGGACATCCTCGCCGAAAGCATCCAGGGGTTCGGCAAACGGCAGAACCAGGACTGGTACGCGTGCACCGGCAGCGGTTCCGGCGCCGACCCCCTCGTCCTCGCGGTGGCGGACGGCCACGGTTCGGCCGCGTACCCGCGCAGCGCGCTCGGTGCACGGTTCGCCGTGGACCGGTTCGTCGTGCTCGCGGCGGAGTTCGGCCGGGCGGCCGGCGGCTGCCGGGAGCCGGGCCGGCTCACCCGGCTGATGAACCACGCCCGCAACGACTTCCCGCGCGCCCTCGTCCAGGCCTGGCGCGAGGAGGCCCTCGGGCACTGGTCGCGGCACCGCCCGGTGGCCGACCTGGGGCTGCCCGAACCCGGCCCCGACGAGAAGCTGAAGCTGTACGGGACCACCCTGATCGGCGCGGTCGTGCTGCCGGGGCTCCTGACGGCCTGGCAGATCGGCGACGGCGACCTGGCGGTGGTGGGCCACGACGGCTCGGTGGGCCGCCCGCTGGCCCCGGCCGAGGACGACCTGGCCGACCTGGGCGACGAGACCGAGTCGCTGTGCGGGCCGCAGGCGTGGCGCGCGGTGCGCACGCACTGGGCGCCCGTGTTCGAGGAGGCGCGGGTGCCGCGTCTGGTGGTGCTGTCCACGGACGGTCTGTCGAAGAGCTTCGCCCGGGGCGACGGCTTCACGGAGTTCGTCGGGGACCTGGACGGACGGCTCGCGACCGAGGGCGTCGAAGGCGTGCGGACCGCGCTGCCGGACTGGCTGCGGCACGCCTCCCGCCACTCGGGCGACGACACCACGCTGGCGGCGGCCCTCCTGCACCCGTACGCGGCGGACACCGCGACAGACACCAGGACCGAACGGAAGACGGAGAAGTAGATGACCGGCATGCTCGACAGCGGAACCCGCCTGACCGCGGACACCGGTGAGGAGGTCCAGGTCGTCGGCATGTTGGGGGCGGGCGGCCAGGGCGAGGTCTACCGGGTGCGGACGTCCGCCGGTGAGAAGGCCCTCAAGTGGTACTACCCGACCTGCGCGACCCCCGGGCAGGACGGGATCGTGCGGGAGCTGGTGGACCGCGATTTCGACGACGACCGCTTCCTGTGGCCCGAGACGTACATGCCGTGGCACCGCGGGTCGTTCGGGTACCTGATGGGGCTGCGGCCCGAGCGGTTCAAGGGACTGCCCGACCTGTTCCGCCGCCGGCTGCGCACCAGTACGCGCGCGTTGCTGACGGCCTGCCTCTACACCGTGGAGGCGTACCAGGCGCTCCACTCGCGCGGCATCGCCTACCGGGACATCTCCTGGGGCAACGTCTTCTTCGACCCGGACACCGGCGACATCCTCGTCTGCGACAACGACAACGCGGTGGTGGAGGGCGACGTGAGCGGCATCTCCGGGACGATGGAGTTCATGGCGCCCGAGCTGGTGCGCGCCGATCCCGGGGCCCGTCCCGGTACCCAGTCCGACCTGCACTCGCTGGCCGTCCTGCTGTTCATGTTCCTGATGAACCACCATCCGCTGAAGGGGAAGGCGGAGCTGACGATCCACTGCCTGGACGAGGCGGCCGAGCGGAAGCTGTACGGGAAGAGCCCGCTGTTCGTCTTCGACCCGGCGGACGACTCCAACGAGCCGGACCCGATGGAACACGCGACGGTGCTGGCCACCTGGGACGCCGCCGCGGGCACGCTGCAGGAACTGTTCCGGCGCAGCTTCACGGCCGGACTGCACGATCCGGCGGTCCGGGTACGGGAGTCGCAGTGGCGCGACGCGCTGCGCGCCGTACGGGACTCGGTGGTGGAGTGCGCGTCCTGCGGGCGGCAGAACATGACGGAGCCGGACGAGCACCGGCACCCGGCGCCCCGCCCGTGCTGGGGCTGCGGCTCCCGGCTGGTGCTGCCGCCGCGCCTGACGGTGACCACTCCCCCGCCGCGCACCGAACGCCACGTCCGGCTGCCGCGCGCGGCCCGCGTGCACGCCCACCATCTGCTGGCCGAGCCCGCCCGGCACGACTACTCGGACGCGACCCTCGTGGCCGAGCTGGTGGAACACCCCGCGAAGCCGGGCCGTTTCGGTATCGCGAACCGCACCCGGGACACCTGGACGGGCACCCGCTCGGACGGCACGTCCCAGCAGGTCGGCCCCGATCAGACGGTGCCGCTGCGCTCGGGGCTGGAGCTGGAGCTGGGCGGCGGGGTCAGGGCGGTCGTACGGGCCAAGTGACCGCCCCGGGCCGTCCGTAAACCCCGGGCCGCCTGTGACCCGGGGTTCACGGGCGGGCCGGGTTCACAGGCCGAGGACCCGGCTCAGCTCCTGCGCCAGTGCCAGTCCGCCGCTGCCTGCCGCGACGCCCACGGAGATCGTCTCCAGGGCGGAGCGGACGCGTCCGCGGTCGGGTGCGGCGCCGTCCTGCCCGGCGCGGGCCAGTTCGCCGCGTACGACCTCGGCCTGGGCGACGAGCGGCGGGTTCTCGGTGCGCAGGCGCTCGACGAGTTCGGCGGCCAGGCGCAGCGACTGGGCCGCGTCCGCCCCCTGGTTGATCTCGATGCGGCCGTGGTCGCCGAGGTTGGCGGGGCCGTTGACGTTGCCGTGGATGTTGAAGGTGCTCATGTCTGGCTCCTGGTCGAGGTGCTGGTCGCCGTACGCGCGGACCGGGCGGGCGGAGTGCGCCGGGCGGCGGGGGTCACGGCCCCGTCCCCTGCTGGCCGCCGCCCTGACCCTGCTGCTGGCCGCCCGCCATGGTGATCTGGCCCTGGTTGCCGATGTTGCTGGGGCCGTTGATGTCCCCGGAGATGTTGTACGTCTGGGTGCTGATGATCTGCTGTGCCTTGTCGAACGAGCCGGTGTCGACGTTGTGGTCCTGGAGGAAGCGCTCGGTCGCGACCAGCACGCCCTGCTGGAGGCGGAACAGGAAGTCCTGCGCGTCGGTCTTCTCCGAGTAGCCGGCCTGCGACCAGTCGCCGTACCTCTCGCGCAGGCTGTCGGACGCCCCGTAGTCGTACACGGCGTGGTGTTCCCTGATCTCGCGGCGGGTCCTCGCCAGGGCACGGTCCGCCTCGCGCCGGTGGCGGCGCCGGGTCCGCAGGCGCCGGACGGCGCCGCTGAGTTCGGGCCAGACGTGCGTGGTGGCGTACGTGAGAAGGTTCCACCAGCGTTCCGCGCGGGCCACGGGCAGGGCGTCCACCCGGTGGAAGCGGCCGTGCAGCGGCGGGATCGCGTACGCGGCGACCTCCCAGGTGAGGCTGGGCCGGTGCAGGCGCGCCCGCAGGTACATGGAGACGATGGTCCGGCCGCCCTCGCCGACGCGTTCGAGGCAGAGGTACGTGCGCATGCCGGCGCCGGGGTTCTGCAGACCGGCCTGGACGAGCTGCCGGGGAATCTGGGCGCGGGGGCGGCCGGCGCGGTCGGGCAGCAGATCGGGCAGGTGGAGGACGTTGCTGCCGATCACGTAGAGGCGGTTCCTGGCGCGCAGCCCTTCGAGGCCCGAGACGCCCTCCATCTCACGGGCGACGTAGGTGTGCAGGTCGACGGCGTCGAAGGGGCGGACGGTGAGTTTGCCGCCGGTGGGCGAGTCCGCGGGCCTGCTGACGTCGATCGGCTGCCAGAGCGTCTCCTTGATCTTGTCGCCGCTGCCGACGAACGGGTTGGTGCGCTCCGCGGAGTCGGTGTACGGGACGACGTTGGCCTTCCTGAGCTCGCGCAGCCGGTCCTCGGCCTCCGGTTCGACGGCCGGGGCGAGGTCCTCGGCCCTGGTCAGGGTGCGGTAGACGCCCTGGGCCGCGGCCCAGGCCCGTGCCTCGTGGCGGTGGACCAGCCACCAGGCGGCGGCCAGGACCGCGAGGGGTCCGTACACGGCGGTCGCCGCGAGTGATCCGTACCCCTTGACGAGGGCGCCCACGCCGAAGAGCAGGGCGGCCCAGCCCGCGAGGAGGAGCCGGGCGAGCCGGCGGTCGAGCGCGGCACGGCTGCGGACGGCCACGCGCGCGTGCCGGGCGAGCGCGACGAGGTTGACGCCGAGGGGCGGGCCCATGGCGTTCAGGCCGTCCCCGGTGAGCCGGTGGTCGGCCTCGTGGGCGAAGTCCGTGTCGAGATGTACGGACGCGCACAGCCGTCGTGTGACCGCGTCCTTGCGCATCTGCGGCAACGCCGGCAACTGTCTTGCGGCCATCCCGGTCCCCCCCCCACCCCGTAATCGCCCCATCACCCTATGGACACGGGGGGCCGTCTGTCCCGGAGTTGGCGGATGCGGCGGCGTCGCCGGCCAGCCGGACCAGCTCGGTCACCGGCATCGAGCCGGCCGCCCGCCGTTCGCGCGCGAAGTCGCCGGCGAGGCGCTGCAGGAGTTCGTTGAGCGGGGTCGGTACGCCGTGCAACCGGCCGAGGAGGGCGATCTCCCCGTTGAGGTAGTCGGCCTCGATGGTGCCGGTGCCCCGGTCGAGCGACTGCCAGGACGAGCCGCCGCCCCGCTCCGGGCCGCCGTCGAGGGGCACGAGGCGCATCTTGTCGGCGCGGGCCTCCTTCTGCTCCGCGGCCGAGGCGTACGGGATGCCGGCGGCGGTGAGCACGGCCTCGCCCTCCGCGCGTACCCGGCGGTTGAGCGCGGCGGACTCCTCGCCGCCGGTCACGCCGCTGACCGCCTCGACGGCGTTGGCGAGGTTGGCGAGCAGTTTGGCGTACTGCCAGCGCGTCACGTCGGCCACCACCGGCGCCTCGAAGCGGGAGGTGGCCAGGTCGGCGGCGACGGCCCGCGCGGTGTCGTCCGTGCCGTGCGGGAAGCGGCCCAGGTGCAGGATGCCGGTGAGGGGCGTGCCGGCCGCCGACACCTCACCCGGCTCGACGAAGGTGGCGGGCAGCCACACGCACACGCCGTACACCCGCCGGAAACGGCGCAGTGCGAGCCGCTGGCTCTCCACGCCGTTCTGGGCGCAGAACAACGGCAGCCTTGCGGCCGCCGTACCGCCGCCCGCGACGGGTGCGGGTGCCCACGCGTCCAGCGCCGCCACGCTGTCCTGCGTCTTGACGGCGAGCACGAGGACGTCGTCCGCGCGCAGTTCGCCGAGGGCGCCGGGACCGTCGACGGTGGGCAGCCGGTGGGTGCGCGGCCCCTCGGGCGTCACGAGCCGCAGTCCGCGCTCGCGCAGCGCCTCGTACTGGGCGCCGCGCGCGACCAGCACCACGTCGTGCCCCGACTCGGCGAGCCGGCCGCCGACCGCCCCGCCCACGGCCCCTGCTCCGATGATGATGTAGCGCATGGGTCCGAGCCTGCCACAGGCGCGCGGACGCCCGGCGGCCGGCCGCCGGTCAGCCGCCGGTCAGCTCGACGAGTTTGACGACGGTGTTCCAGTTGCGCGTGGTGGCGACGACGCCCTTCGTCAGCCGGGGCCGCGACAGGGCCTGCGCCAGTTCGGAGCGGCCGAGCCCGTCGGGCGCGTACAGGTAGAGGACGCGGTCGCCCAGGCGGAACTCCTCGGGCCGGAAGGCCTGCTGGTCGAGCGACCCGAAGCGGTCGGGTGCGACGGGCGCCGAGAAGTACGTCGCGTGCAGCTGCCTGGCCTCCAGTTCGGCGGCCGGGAACGGGCAGGCGTCGAGGACGGCCCGCAGGTACGCGTGGTCGCGCACGAGCACGTCGACCGGGAACCCGAAGTGCTCGGCGAGGGCCGCCGACACCTGCGCGGCGAGCGAGTCCGCGTCGCCGTGGCCGCTGGAGAAGACGGCGTTCCCGCTCTGCAGGTACGTGCCCACGTCGGCGTACCCGAGATCCTGGAGCAGGGTGCGCAGCTCGGCCATCGGCACTTTCCTGCTGCCGCCCACGTTGATTCCGCGCAGCAGCGCCGCGTACCTGGTCGTGCCCGTGGTCCCCACCGTCGTCCCCTCGCTCGTCCGGCCACCCCGAGAGCGGCCGTCGTGCCCCGTGGGGGTGGGCACGACGGCCGCGGCCGTGGGCCGCCCCGGCAACGCAGGTTACCGACCGGTCGGCCTGTCCGCGACCCCCGAGGAGCCGTTTTACATGTAGGGGGCGGCCATCCTCCTCAGTGCGGAGGCCGTGGGGTCCGGGGGGAGGAGGCCGCGGGGCCGGACTTCAGCAGAACGCACGAGGAGACCCCTTTATCCACGCCATACGTTCTTGACAGGAGGTGTCGGCGTGAGGCCGGCACCCGGAACAAGGGGGAAAGCCCGTCATGGGGAACGGAGACACGCGGGTACGGGGCATAGCGGCCCGGGCCGGCGGCTGGAGCGCCCGGCACCGCTGGGCAGCCGTCGGGATCTGGGTGCTGTTCGTCGTTCTGGCGATGGGGCTCGGCTCGGCGGCGGGCACGGTCGAGCTCAAGGACAGCGAACAGCTCGGGGGCGAGACGGGACAGGCCGCGGCCATCTCGGAGCGGGCGGGGGTCGACGAGCCGGCCGGGGAGACCGTGCTCCTCCAGGGCCGGGACGCGGGCCTGAAGGCGACCGACACCGAGTTCCGCGCCGCCGTCGCGGCCGTGATCGAGGCGGTCGAGGGCACCGGCAGGGTGACCGACGTGACCTCGCCCTACGAGACGAGGACGATCTCGAAGGACGGCCGCAGCGCGCTGGTGCAGTTCGACATGCGCGGCGACGCGGACACGGCGGGCGAGCGGGTGGAGCCCGTGCTGAAGGCCGTCGAGAAGGTCCAGAAGGACCATGAGGCGCTGCGGATCGAGGAGATCGGCGGCGCCAGCATGAACAAGACGTTCGACGACGCGTTCGGCGACGACTTCCAGCAGGCCGAGTTCTCCGCCGTGCCGGTGGCCCTCGGCATCCTGCTCGTCGCGTTCGGCGCGCTGGTGGCGGCCCTGGTGCCGGTACTGCTGGCGATCACCGCGATCATGGCCACGATGGGCCTGATGATGATCGTCAGCCATGTCCAGCCGATGGACGACACGTCCAGTTCCGTGATGCTGCTCGTCGGGCTCGCGGTCGGCGTCGACTACTGCCTGTTCTACCTGCGGCGCGAGCGCGAGGAACGCGCGGCGGGCCGGGACCCCGAGACCGCGCTGCGCATCGCCGCGGCGACCAGCGGCCGGGCCATCATCGTCTCCGGCGTCACGGTGTGCGTCGCGATGGCGGGCATGCTGTTCACCGGCATCGCCACCTTCAAGGCCATGGGCCTCGCCTCGCTGATGGTCGTGGCGGTCGCCATGGTCGGTTCGGTGACCGTGCTGCCGGCGGTGCTCTCGCTGCTCGGCACGCGGGTCGAGAAGGGCCGCATCCCGTTCCTGCACCCGGACAAGCGCCGCAGGAACAAGCAGGGCTCCGGCAACGGGTCCGAGGGCGGCAGCCGCTTCTGGACGAGCGTCCTGCGCGTGGTGCTGGCCAGGCCGGCGGTCTCGCTGGCCGTCGCGGGAGGCGTACTGCTCGCCATCGCGGCCCCCGCGCTCGGCATGAAGACCCAGAACCTCACGCTGGACCAGGAGTTCGGCGACTCGCTGCCGATCGTGGCGACGTACCAGCGGGTGAACGATGCCTTCCCCGGCGGTTCCGACCCGGCCGAGGTGGTCGTCAAGGCCGACGACATCAACTCCGCCGAGGTGAAGTCCGCCATCGCCGACTTCCGCGAGCGGGCGGTCAGTTCGGGTGCCTCGCGCGGTCCGGTCGACGTCAAGGTGCACGACGCGCAGAACATCGCCTTCGTGTACGTGCCGTTGGTGGGCGGCTCCGACCTCGACAAGGCCGAGAAGAGCCTGACGATCATCCGCGACGAGGTCCGTCCCGCGACGCTCGGCAAGGTCGACGGAGTACAGGCGCCGGTCTCCGGCCAGGTCGCGGGGTCGAAGGACTTCAACGACCAACTCGGCAGCGCGGTGGCCCCGGTCTTCGTCTTCGTCGTGGTCTTCGCCTTCCTGCTGATGCTGCTGTCGTTCCGCTCGCTGACGATCGCGATCACCTCGATCGTCCTCAACCTGCTGTCGGTCGGTGCGGCGTACGGCATCCTGGTCGCCGTCTTCCAGCACGGCTGGGGCGCGTCGCTGGTGGGCGCCGAGGGGGTCGGCGCGATCATCACCTGGCTGCCGCTGTTCCTCTTCGTGATCCTCTTCGGGCTCTCGATGGACTACCACGTGTTCGTGGTCTCGCGGATCCGTGAGGCGCGGCTGCGGGGGCTGACGACGCGGGACGCCATCCAGCACGGGGTGGTCACCACGGCCGGTGTCATCACCAGCGCCGCCGTCATCATGGTCGCCGTCTTCGCGATCTTCGGCACGCTGTCCATGCAGTCCATGAAGCAGATGGGCGTGGGCCTCGCCGCGGCGGTCCTGATCGACGCGACGATCATCCGCGGTGTGCTGCTCCCGGCGGTCATGGCCCTGCTCGGCGAACGCAACTGGTACTTCCCGAAGTGGCTGAACCGCCTGCCGGACCTCAGCCACGACGAGTCGTTCGAGGAGCCGCCGTCGCCGCCGGCGGTCGCGGGGGAGAAGGTGAGCGTCTGACCGGCCGTTCCGCACGGAACGGCAGAACGGCCGTGGGGCCGGAGCACCCGCTCCGGTCCCACGGCCGTTCCCCGCCGGTTCCCCCGTCGGCCTCCCCCGTCGGCCCCCGGCAGTCCCCCGTCGGTCAGGCCGCGGTGGCGACCTCCTCACGGTCGAAGGAGTCGATCGTGCGCGTGAAGTCGCGGGTGGAGAGCAGCAGTTTGTAGATGATGGCGAGTTCGAAGACGAGGAGCAGAGCTCCGGAGACGACGGTCGCCTCGATGACCGAGTCGAACAGCGGGCCGAGGATGAAGACACCCATCTGGAACTCGATACCGCTCACCAGGTGGGTACGGATGCGGTGGCGCAGGAAGAAGGAGCGGGCGCGGAGATAGACCGGGAAGCGGTGCCGGAACTCCTGGTGGAGGTCGATCACCCGGGCTGGCGTCCTCGCCTGCGTCTGTGCCTCGGTCTCCGCCTCCGTTGCCGCTCCTGCCGTCGTTCCCGCTTCCGCCGCCGTCGTCTCCTCGGTCGCCGCCGCCACGGCCGCCGCTGCCGGTGCGGCCGTCGCCGCCTGGCGGATGTCCTGTTCGATGTCCGCCTCGGGGTTGTTGCGGAGCAGGTCCTCCATGAAGGCGAGTTCCGCGGAGTTCTCCGCGCGCCGGGCCTCCCGCACCCGCGACTTGATCTGCTTGCGCATGGTGTGGCGGATCTTGAAGATCTCCAGGCCGTTGATGTAGCGCAGCGTGTCGAGGAAGACGACGGCCGCGGCCAGCCAGATGTAGATCGTCTCGCCGGTGCGGTCGTACTGCCCGGCCATCAGCGCGACTCCGCACACCGCCACCCGGATGCGGTCGAAGACGAAGTCCAGCCAGGCGCCGAAGACGGACCCCTGGCCGGTGAGACGGGCCACCTTCCCGTCCATGCAGTCCAGGATGAAACTCAGGTGATAGACGAACGCGCCGGCGACCAGCCACCGCCAGTCACCGAACGCGAAGAACGCCGCCGAGACCAGGCCGAGGAGGAACGCGCCCCAGGTGATCTGGTTCGGTGTGATCCGCGTGTACTTCGCGGTGAGCCGCACCAGCGGGGTGGCGACCGGGTCGACGAGAAGCACGGTCCACCAGGCGTCCCGCTTCTTCTCGGTGATGCGGCGCACCTCTGCGAGGGGCGGTATGTCACGGCGCATAGGTCAACTTCCCAATGTTCGTTTCGAGTTCACCTCACGCTAGAAAGGTGTTCGGAGAAAGAACAAGAAGAGGCCAGCGCAACCTTCTGCGGAGGTCGGCCGTCGTACTCAATAACCTGGTCCCTGACCTGACAGGATGGACCCTGCGTTATCCGGTCGTTATCGAATGACCTTCCCGTTATCCAAAGTGCGCCATGGCTTCACCAATTCCGCGCAACCGTGACCCGGGGGATTTCCGGGTTCGCTGACGGTCACCGGATCAGGTCCCGGTCAGCCCCTCGAAGGCTCATCGGCGCCCTCGGGGAATTTCCGCCTCGATGAGGTCCGCGGCGCGCGAGGTGCCGCCTTCGGCCGCCATCTCCGCCTGGATCCTCTTGAGGTTCCGCGCGGCCTCCGGGTCGTCGGCGATCGCGAGGACGGCCTCGCGCAGGGCGTCGGCGGTCGCCTCCTCCATCGGCAGGTACCGGGCGACGCCGAGCGACCGGAGCACGTCCGCGTTGCCGAACTGGTCGACGGCCTGGGGTACGCAGACCATGGGCGTGGCGGTCGCCATGCCCTCCTGGCTGCCGCCGGCTCCGGCGTGCGTGACGAAGGCGTCGGCCTGCTTGAGGATCGCGAGCTGCGGGACCCAGTCGTGGACCTCCACGTTCGCCGGGAGCTCGCCGAGTTCGGCCGGGTCGACGTGCTTGCCGATCTGCAGCACGAGGTGCCAGCCGGGCAGGTCGCCGAACGCCTTCACGCACGCACGGTAGAAGGCGGGCTGCTTGGTGAAGCTGGAGCCCAGCGACACGAGGACGACGCGTTCGGCGCCGTCGGGCCGCCGCCATGCGCCCTGGGCGGTGCGGTCGCCCTGGCAGGCGCCGACGAACGTGTACACGGACTCGTCGACCCGGTCGGCGTTCGGCTGGAGCGCCTTCGGGATCAGGACCAGGGAGCGGTCGGGGCGGCCGCCGAACGAGTCGGGGTCCAGACCGACCCCGTTCTCGTCCAGCCAGGCCTGGAAGCGGGCGTAGTACGCGCGGCCCCGCTCGGTCCGCTTCGGCTCCGCCCACATGGGTGCGGCGACCTCCTCCTCGTACCCCTCCCAGGCGACGAGGTTCGGCGAGAGCGAGACGGCCGGGACGCCCCAGCGGTGGGCGAGGACGCGGGCCGGGTACGAGGTGATGTCGTGCAGTACGAGGTCCGGCTCGTCGCCCTCGTACGCCGCGACGAGCTGCGGGAGCGCCTGGACGGCGTCCGCCAGGAAGGGCTCCACGTTGTCCAGGAGCGTGGTTCCCCAGGCCGCGGGGTCGTCGTCGGGTGCCGGCAGCGTCGACTTCCACAGCTTCGGCTCGGCGCCCGTCTCGGCGACCTTGCCGGCGAAGGCGGGCGGGATCGCGTACGTGACCCGGTGCCCCCGGGCGACGAGCTCCCGGATCACCTCCAGGCTCGGGTTCACGTGCCCGTGGGCGGCGATGGAGAACATGGCGATGTGGGCGGGGGTGGGGGTGAGGCGTGGGGTGGTCATGCGGGGACCTTAGGCGAGACGAGACGTCTCGTACAACCGATTATCCGGGGCCGGGTCGTTCGTGGGGTGCGGGTGCAGGCGCGGGTGCGGGTGCGGGCGCGGGAAGCCGCCTGCTTTCAGGGGCGCGGGGAACTGCGCGATCGGCCCCCGCCGGCCCGCACCCGACGAACGACCCGGCCCCGCGGGCCCGCCGCGGGCGAACCGTCACCGCTGGTAGCGGTTCAGGACCAGGTTGCCGTCCGTCACCAGGCGCCGCCGCAGTTCCCCCAGCCCGATCGCCCCGCTGTAGTACTCCTGGAGCGCGGGCGTGGCCACCTTGTCCTTCCACTCCGGATACCCCCGCACGGACTGCGCCGGAGCCGACCGCAGCCGCCCCGCCAACGCGACCCCGGTCGCCCACCCGTCGGCCTCGCCCCGCAGCGCCGGCGCCCGCAACGCCGCCGTCCCGGTCGGCAGCATCCAGTCCCCCAGGGCGAGCCGCACCATGTTCCGCGGCCGCAGCAGGAAGTCGATGAAGGCCGCGGCCTCCTCCTGGTGCGGACTGTCCGCGGCGACGGACAGCGTCTGCGGGCTCACCCCCTGAACGAGCCCGTCCGCCCCCGCGGGAGCGGGCAGCACCCGCCATTCGAACCCCTTCGGCGCCTGCTGCACGATCTGCTGCCGGTAGGAGAACCCGAGCGGAACCATCGCGTACTTCCCGCCGAAGAACCCCGGAAGCGTGTCGGACCCCCCGCTGCCGAGCGTCGAACGCGGCGCGCTGCCGTCGGTGTCGACCTGGTCGTGGATGGTGCGCGGCACCACCGCGTCCCCCTCGTCGAACCGGATCCGCACCTTTCCGTCGTCCCCGCGGTGGAACAGCCGCCCGCCGGCCGACAGGGACAGGTTGAGCGTGGCCGACACGGGCTCCTTGAGCGGCCAGGCCACCCCGTACTTCCCGTCCCCGTCCCCGTCCCCCTTCCCGTCCCCGCCGCCGCCCAGTTCGTCGGTGACGGTCCGGAACTCGCTCCAGCTCCACGGCTTCTCGGGGGTCGGGATCCGTACCCCCGACCTCTCCAGCCACTCGGCGTTGGCGATCAGGACGCGCGGTTCCTGGAGGAACGGCACGCCGTAGACCCCGTCCCCGAAGGTCGTCGTCTCCCAGCTGCGCTCCGGGATGTCGGACGTGAGCCGGTCGGACAGCAGACCGCTCAGATCCGCGAGATACCCGCCGTACGCGAAGTCCGCCAGGTCGTCCGAGGCGTCGTGGATGATGTCCGGCGCCTCACCGCCCTCGAAGGAGGTGAGCAGCTGGTCGTGGACGCTGTCCCAGGAGCCCTGCACGTACTCGACCTCGATGTCCGGATGCGCGGCGTTCCACTCCCGCACCAGTTCCCTGTTGACGTCGACGGACTCCTTCTGCCAGGCCAGGGACTGGAACCGGAGCGTGATCCGCCCGTCCTGCGAGCCGTTCCCGCCGTCGGAACAGCCGGAGCCCGCGACGAGCAGCAGTCCCACGGCCACCACGGCCGGCCATCGTGCGCGCATCCGCGTCCGCCTCCGCATCAGTTCTTCACCGCGCCCGCGAACATCCCGCCCGTGAGCCGTTTCTGGATGAGCGCGAAGACCACCAGTGACGGAACGGTCGCCAGGAACGCGGCGGCGGCGAGCGGGCCGAGGTCCGCCACGCCCTCCGCGCCGAGGAAATGGGTGAGGACGACGGGCAGGGTCTGTTTCTCCGGGCTCTTGAGGAGCACCAGCGCGAAGAAGAACTCGTTCCAGGCGCTGATGAACGCGAACAGGCCCGTGGCCACGATGCCGGGCGCGAGGAGCGGCGCGGTGATCGAGACGAGCGTGCGCACCCGGCCCGCGCCGTCCACCGCCGCGGCCTCCTCCAGCTCGGCCGGCACCGCCCGCACGTACCCCACGAGCATCCACAGCGCGAACGGCAGGGCCCACACCACGTAGACCATGACCAGCCCGCCCACGGAGTCGATCAGCCGCAGGTTCTTCAGGACGAGGAACAGCGGGATGATCACCAGCACGAACGGGAACGCCTGGCTGACCACGACCCAGCCGGTCGCCGCCTTCGCGAGCCGGGTGCGGTGCCGGGCCATGACGTACGCCATCGGGGTGGCGATCAGTACGGCGATCACCGCCGCCCCGAGCGCCGCGACCAGGGAGTTCGCCGCGGCCCGCAGCAGCGGCTGTTCGTCGAAGGCCTGGCGGAAGTTGTCGAGGGTCGGGTCCTGGGGCAGCCAGGCCGGGTGCAGGCTGCCCAGCTCGCGCGGCGGCTTGAAGGCGGTGGAGACCAGCCACAGGAACGGGAAGGCGAGGAAGACCAGGTACGCGAAGAGCGCGGCGTACTGGCCGGCGCGGGTCCTTCCGCTCGTCCTCACGTCTGCCCCTCCCCGCGCAGCCGGCCGACCAGTTGCAGGGCGAGGATCACCGAGATCACCGCGACCATCACGCATCCCATCGCCGCCGCGTAGCCGAACTGCCCGTAGCGGAAGGCCTCTTCGTAGGCGAACAGCATCGGCAGCCGGGTCCGGCCGCCCGGGCCGCCACTGGTCAGCACGTAGACCAGGGCGAACGAGTTGAAGTTCCAGATGAAGTTGAGCGCCGTGATGGCGAGCGCGACCGGTTTCAGGGCGGGCCAGGTGACCGTGCGGAAGCGCCGCCAGGCCCCGGCGCCGTCCATGGCGGCCGCCTCGTGCAGTTCGCGCGGGGTGTTCTGCAGTCCGGCGAGCAGGGCGACCGTCGTCTGGGGCATGCCCGCCCAGATCCCGACGACGATCACCGCGGGCAGCGCGGTCGCGAGGCCCGACAGCCAGTCCCGCCCGTCGCCCAGGCCCAGGTCGCGGATCGTCTCGTTGAGGATGCCCGCGTCCGGGTTGTAGACGAGCCGCCACATGATGCCGACGACCACCTCGGGCATCGCCCACGGAATGATCGCGAGGGCCCGTGCCAGCCAGCGCAGCCGCAGCTCCTCGTTGAGCAGCAGGGCGAGCCCCAGCGCGAGCAGGAACTGCGGGACGGTCACCCCCACCGCCCACAGCAGGCCGATCCGGAACGAGTCCCAGAACAGGGTGTCGTGCAGCAGGTCCTGGAAGTTGAGGGTGCCGATCCACTGCGTGGGCTCCGTCCGGCCCGACTGCGCGTCGGTGAACGCCAGGGCGATGCCGTAGAGGAGCGGCCCGACGCTCAGCACCAGGATCGGGATGAGCGCGGGCAGCACCAGGAACCAGGCGCCGTGGTCGACGGGGCGCCCCGGTCCGCCGGGTCCCGGCGCGGGTTTCCCTGGCCGCTTCCCCGCGGTCGCCCATGTCACGGATTCGGCTCCTTCGAGCGGTCCACGCCGGTCCGGCCGTCCCGGTGGCCCCCGTCATCGTCGTGATCCCCCGGCACCGCGTCAAGACAGCACGCACGCCCTGCCGGCGGCTCCTACCAGTGCGAACGCGGCACCCGGCGACGTACGGCGTGATCCCGGTGTCCGCGGCGAGGGGCAGAATGGCGTGCGACGCGGTACGCGGTGACGGCGGGAGCCGGGTGCTCCACGGGAGGCGAGTGATGGACGAGACACAGGCGCGGAACGTGCTCGCCGAGGCGGATCTGGGCCGGGACGGCCGGGACGCGGTGCTGCTCGCCCTGGGCGAGAACGCCGTGTTCGCCACCGGTGACCTGGTGGTCAAGGTGGGTCGCGACAGCGAGCTCCTCGACCGTGCGCGGCGTGAACTGGCCGTCGCGCTCTGGCTCGCGGAGGCGGGCGTCCCGGCGGTGCGGGCCGCCGATCCCGAGGCCCGGTCCGTGGCCGGACACCCGGTGACACTGTGGCACCGGCTGCCCGACCCCGTGCGCCCGGCCGGGCCGGCCGATCTGGCCGGCCTGCTGCGGGTGGTGCACGCCCTGCCCGCGCCCGGCTTCGCGCTGCCGCGCCGGGAACTGCTGGGCGGGGTGGAACGGTGGCTGCGGCTCGCGGGCGACGTGATCGACCCGGCGGACGCGGCGTACCTGCGCGGCCGGCGGGACGGCTTCGCCGAGGCGTCCGCCGCGCTCACGCCGGCACTGCCGCCTGGCCCCATCCACGGCGACGCCCTGCCCCGCAACGTGCACGTCGGTCCCGACGGACCGGTCCTGGTCGACCTGGAGACGTTCTCCGCCGACCTGCGCGAGCACGACCTGGTCGTGCTCGCCCTGTCCCGCGACCGGTACGGGCTGTCCGCCGAGGCGTACGACACGTTCACCGGGACGTACGGCTGGGACGTGCGCGAGTGGGAGGGGTGCACGGTGCTGCGCGGGGCGCGTGAGACGGCGAGCTGTGCGTGGGTCGCGCAGCACGCGCCGAGCAGTCCGAAGGCGCTGGCGGAGTTCCGGCGGCGGGTGGCGTCCTTGCGGGACGGCGACGAGACGGTGCGGTGGTATCCGTTCTGACCTGAGCGTTCCGCTGCGCGGCCGGTGCGTTGTCCGCGGGAGCGTCGTGGCCGGTCGCGCGGTTCCCCGCGCCCCTTCGGGGCACCGTCAGCCGCGGATCGTCCCCGCTGCCCGGTGCAGCTCGGCCAGGACCGTGCGTACCGCCTTGCGTGCCGTGCGCTCGGGGCGGTGGAGGGCGTCGATGTGGCGGCGGGCGCGGACGCCGCTGAGCGGTCTGAGGACCAGGGCGGGGTGCGGGCGCATCGTCCAGCGGGGCATCAGGGCGAGCCCGCCGCCGGCCGCGACGGCCTCGGCGACCACCGCGAACTCGTTGATGCGGTGGGCGAGGCGCAGCGGGCGGCCCGCCGCCGTGGCGATGGCGTCGATGGTGGCCACGACCGGGAAGCCGTCGTGGGCCGTGATCCAGGTCTGGTCGGCCACATCGCGCGGGGTCAGCCGCCGCTTCACCGCGAGGGGGTGGTCGGCGGGCATGGCCACGTCGAGCGGTTCGCGCAGCAGTGTCGTGGCGGTGACGGTGTGCGGCCAGCCCGGGGTGTGTTCGAGACGGTGGGCGAGCACGAGGTCGTACTCCCGGGTCAGCGGCGGGAAGTCGTCCTGGGTGACGTCCGCGTCGGCGAGGGACAGCCGGGGCCCGCCGGGTGCGGCGAGGGCCCGCAGCAGCAGGGGGAAGAACGCCGACGCCGCGCTGTGGAAGGCGGCCACCGACACCTCGCCGTCCGGCCGGTCGACGAACTCCTCCACGGTGTGCCGGGCGCGCTCCAGCGCCGTCTCCACCTCGATGGCCGCGCCGGCCAGGGCCTGCCCCGCGTCGGTGAGGACCAGCCGCCGCCCCTGGCGCTCGGTGAGCGGCACGGGGATCGCGCGCTGCAGCAGCCGCAGCTGCTGGGAGATCGCCGAGGGCGTGACCAGCAGCGCCTCGGCGACCGCTGTCACGCTGCCGAGTTCGCCCAGCTCACGCAGGATCCTGAGCTGTCGTTCGTCCATGCCCCGGCCTTCCTGCCGATGTAGTGATGCTAAAGGATCATTTAAGAAGTTGGCCCTTTGCTTCAGGGAGGCGGCAGGGCAGGGTGAGCGCGTGCCCGATGCCCGCCGTACCGATGCGGTACTCCTCCTCGTCGCCCTCGTCTGGGGCTCCAGCTACCTCTCCGCCCAGACGGCGACCGCCGTGCTGCCCGTCCTGGTGGTGCTGTTCGCGCGGTACGCCCTGTCCGCGCTCGCCTGTCTCGGGCTGGTCGCCGCCGGCCGCGGGTCCGGCCCGTGGACCCGCGACGAGATCCGGATCGGCCTGCCGCTCGGAGTGACGCAGGCGGCCGTCCTGGTGGTGGAGACGTACGGCGTCGCGCACACGAGCGCCGCCAACGCGGGTCTCATCATCAGCCTGACCATCGTGATCACCCCGCTCCTGGACCGCACCGGCCGCGGCGGGGGTCTCCCGCCGGCCTTCTACGCGGCGGCCGGCGTGTGCCTGCTGGCCGTCGGCCTCCTCATGTCGGGCGACGGCTTCCACGAGCCCCGCCTCGGTGACCTGCTGATGCTCGGCGCCGCGGTGATCCGGGCGGGGCACGTCGCGCTGGTCGGCCGGCTCACGGCGGGCCGCGCGATCCGGCCGCTGCGGCTGACCACCGTGCAGATCCTCGTCGGCACGGCGCTCTTCCTGGTGCCCGCGTCCGGCGACCTGTCCACCCTGGTCCACGTCGGCGCGGCGGGCTGGGCCCAGCTGCTCTATCTCGCCCTGTTCTGCAGCGTGTTCGCGTTCCTCGCGCAGACCTGGGCGGTCCAGCGCACCTCGGCCAGCCGGGCCAGCCTCCTCCTGGGCACCGAGCCGATCTGGGCCGCGGCCGTGGGGATCGCCCTGGCGGGCGACCACTTCACCCCGCTCACGGCGCTGGGCGCGGCCCTGATGGTCACAGGAACGTACTGGGGCCAGTCGACAGAACGCGCCCACCGCGCCACGAAGGCCGCGCGAAGCGCGCCTTCGGGGGCGCGGGGAGCTGCGCCACCCGCCCTCACCCGCCCGCAGCCGAAGACCGACCCCCAGGAGGCCACCGCATGTCCGCCCCCACCGCCCACGACACCTACGCCCGTCTGATCGCCCTCCTCGACACCGCCTCCGTCCCCTACGAACTGCTCGACCACGAACCGGAGGGAGTGACCGAGGCCGTCTGCGCCCTGCGCGGCCACCCCGTGTCCGAGGCCGCCAAGTGCATCGTCCTGCGCGTCAAGGTGGACAGGAGGACGACCCGCAACGTCCTCGCGGTCGTCCCCGGGGACCGCCGTGTGGACCTGGGCGCGGTCAAGACCCTCTACACGGCCCGCTATGTCGGTTTCAGCGACGCGGAGACCGCCGAGCGGCTGGCCCGCTCGGTCCCGGGCACGGTCCTCCCCTTCAGCTTCGACGCGGATCTGGAGGTCGTCGCCGACCCGGCCGTCGTGGCCCGGCCGCGCCTCTACTTCAACGCGGCCCGCCTGGACCGCTCCCTGGTCATGTCCGGCGCCGACTACGCGGAGCTGGCCCGGCCGCGCATCGAGCGCATCGCAGGCCCCGCCGCCGGCTGACGCGGAAGCGGGGCGCAGACGGAGGCAGCCGGAGACGGAGGCAGCGGTGGAGGTGGGGGCGCCCCGGTCTCAGACCCGCTCGTCCGCCAGGTCCCGTACCGGCCAGGTTCCGTCGACGACGGCCTCCGCGTCCCCCTTGCGGCGCAGGAAGCTCTGGAAGTCGGCCGCCCACCGCGCGTACCACTCGATCTGGCGGCGGTGCAGCTCCGCCGGACCGAGCGCGGCCACCTCGGGGTGGCGGACGGCTATCGCGGTGGCCAGCCGGGCCGCGGCCAGCGCGTCCGCCGAGGCGTCGTGGGCGGCGTCGAGCCCGACCCCGTACTCCACGCAGACCGCTTCGAGGTTCCGCTTGCCGCGGCGGTAGCGGTCCACGGAGCGGTCGATCGTGTACGGGTCGATGACCGGCGCGGGGTCGGGCCCGCCGAGCCGCTCGCGCAGTGACGGCAGCCCGTACCGCCGCAGTTCGGCGGTGAGCAGGGTCAGGTCGAAGGCCGCGTTGTACGCCACGACCGGGACGCCCGTGCGCCAGTACGAGACGAGCGCCGCGGCGATCTCGTCGGTGACCTCGTCGGCGGGCCTGCCCTCGGCCGCCGCTCTCTCGTTGCTGATCCCGTGCACCGCGACCGCGTCCGCGGGGATCTCGACCCCCGGGTCGGCCAGCCACTCCCGGTGCCGGACCGGCTCCCCGTCGCGGACCTCTATCACCGCCCCGGTGACGATGCGCGCCTCGCGCGGATCGGTCCCGGTCGTCTCCAGGTCGAAGCCGATCAGCAGCTCCCCGTGCCAACCCATGCCGGCTCCCTTCCTCGTGGTGCGTTCCCCCGGTGATTCCCACCATGACATGGGCCACTGACAATCCGAGGACCGCGTTCCGCTTGCCGGCCGCCGGGCCGTCCCGGGGAACCGGGACCTGTCAGGACACAGGCCGCGAATCCGCCCAGGCCGCCTCGAACTCCTCACGGTACGTCCCGAAGAGGCCGTCCTCGCCTTCCTCGTCCGGCTTGAGCACCCGCCCCCCGCCGCGCAGCACGAACACGGGCGCCTCCATGCCGCGGGTGCGCCGCAGGTACGACTGCACGACCGCCACGCCGTCCGCCCCGTCCCCGTCGACGAGGTACGCCGTGAAGCGGGGCGTCTCGTCGTGGACCTGGATCTCGAAGGCGCCGGGGTCGCGCAACCGGGCCCTGACCCGGCGCATGTGCATGATGTTCATCTCGACGGAGCGGCTCAGCTCGCCCCGCTTGATGCCCAGTTCGCGCTCGCGCCGCTTCACCGCGCTGGACGCGGGGTTCAGGAAGAGCAGCCGCACCCGGCAGCCGGACTCGGCCAGGCGCACCAGCCGCCGCCCCGAGAAGTTCTGCACGAGGAGGTTCAGGCCGATGCCGATGACGTCGAGGCGGCGGGCGCCGCCGAAGAGGTCCTCGGCGGGGAACCGCCGCAGCAGCCGCACCCGGTCGGAGTGCACCGCCACCACGTCCGCGTACCGGTCGCCGACCAGGTTCTCCACGGCGTCGACGGGCAGCCGGCGCCCGGACGGCACGTCGCTGCCGGCGCCCAGGATCTCCAGGAGTTTCGCGGAGGCGCGCTCGGCCTGGGCCAGGACGGCCTCGGACAGGGCCCTGTTCCGCGAGACGACGTTGCGGGTCACTTCCAGTTCGTCCAGGGCGAGTTCGACGTCCCGGCGCTCGTCGAAGTACGGCTCGAAGCACGGCCAGTGCTGCACCATCAGCTCGCGCAGCTGCGGCAGCGTCAGGAAGCTCAGCACGTTGTCGTCGGCCGGGTCGAGCAGATAGCCCTTGCGGCGGCTGACTTCGCGGACCGCGACGGCGCGCTGCACCCATTCCTGGCCGGCGGGTCCGGCGGCGGCGACCACCCAGTCGTCCTCGCCGTGCACGGGTTCGTAGATGGGGCGCAGAACAGCGGCCACGACCGCGCGCAGCCGCTGCTCGACCAGGTTCAGCCAGATGTAGGCGCGTCCGGCCCGCTGGGCGCGCGTACGCACCTCGCTCCAGGCGTCGGCGTCCCAGTCCAGCTCCGCCCCGATCTCCATCGGACGGGCGAGGGACACCGCTCCGGGCGGGGCGTCTGCGGAGCCCCCCTCGTGACCGCCGTCACCAGGGGGCAGCTCCAGCCCTCCGGACCCCACCCGCACACCGCCTTCCGCTCCCCCGAGCACTCCCCCGGCCAACGATCAAGGAAGGGTACTCCGGGAGCGGCGGGCGGTGCAGCCGGATGGACAGGTCGTTTCTCAACTACCGTTTTGCGGGCGCCCGTTCTGGTCGGCCAGCTCCGGCGGAGTGAGCGGATTCATAGCGGTGACATCGCGCGGGGCGAGCGAGAAGCCCTGCCAGTGGACCGGCATGGGCTGCTGGTCCTCGTCGCGGGCGACGTGGTGGAAACCGATGTTCACCCAGCCCACGGGGTGGGTGAGGGCCTGTCCGTCGACCCACTTGTCGACGGACTTGCCGGCTCCGGTACCGCAGTTGCGCAGGTTGTTGCTGGCGAACTGCTCACACTTCTTGTACTGGGTGAAGTAGACGTCGTGCTTGGTGAAGCTGCGGCCGGGGTACTTGGACGTGGCGCCCGGGACGAACTCGTACGAACGGGCGTGCTGGTCCTTGTTCTTGCCGGTCGTGCTGACGACGCGCCACCAGCGCATGTTCTTGGCGTCACCGGCGAGTTCCTTGGTGACCTTGGTGCGGGTGGTCTTGTTGCGCGGGGCCTCGCCGCCCTGGGCCGGCGGGCTGACCACGGAGTCGTACTGCTCGACCTTGTTCTTGGAGTTGCCGTCGAGACCGAAGTTGAGCCGCCAGAAGACGTTGTGGCTGTGGCTGGTGGCGTACGACGTGGCGCCCTCGCCGAGCGGCCAGCCGCGGCCGTCACCGGCGTCGTAGTCGCCGGGCGAGAGGCTGCCGGTGGCGCCGACGTTCATGCTGATGGCGCCGTCGTCCTGGAAGCGCCACTCGGTGATGTACTCGTACCAGCCGACCTGGTTGACCGTGTAGACGAGAAGGTCCTTGCCCTGCTGCTGGAAGACCTTGCCCGCCGTGTCGCCCTGCATGCGGTAGGCGTGGCCGCGGGAGCGGGTGGTGGTGCACAGCCCCTTGACGGTGGGGTGCTCCGGGTCCCAGGCGTCCGGGACCTTGACGGTCTTGATGGTGCCGCCGGGACACTCGCCGGGAGCCATCTCCATCAGGCCCTGGCCGAAGCCGGCGCCCGTGAGGTCGTCGTACTCGACCGATCCGTCGTCGTAGGGGACGTGGATCTGGGCGAGCTTCGCGCTCGTCAGGACGCGGATGGGGGCGGCTTCGCCCTTGGGCTGGTACGAGACGTTCTCCAGGACGAGCCCGGCCTCGCTCTCGTAGTGCCAGCACATCGTCCAGGTGGTGCCGGTGGCGAGCTTCTGCTCGATCTTGTACGCCGCGCTGCAGTCGGCGGCCGCGGCGGGCGCGGCCTTGCTCTCGGCGACGGCCGGTCCCGCGGCCGTCGCGGCGCCGACGGTCAGGGCGGCCACCGAGAGGCCCACCGCCGTCCGCCTGCGGGCACGGCTGACTCTGTTCTCGCGCATGAAAAATTGACTCCCTTGCATGTGCAGGAAAGTGGGAAAGGTGAAGTGGTGCGGTGAGGTCGAAGGAGGGAGGACCGGTGGACCGGGAGCACTCAGCCGATCTTGGCGACCTTGCGGGCACTGAGGTCGACCACCAGGTCACGGCTGTCGATCCAGGGCCCGTTCTTCACCTTCACGAAGAGGCGCAGGCAGCGGTGCTCGCCGCAGTCGGCGAGCGCGGCCGGCGCGCCGGGGTTCGCGCGGAAGACCATGCTGTTGAGCATCAGCTGGCCGGCGGTGGTCAGTTTCCTGCCGGTCGCGTCCTTGTAGTCGGCCTTCAGACCGGCGCCGAGCGGGTCGGCGATCAGGAGCTGCGCGGCCTCGACGGTCTCGGCACGGCTGAGCGGCGGCTGGACGCCGTGCTGCGTGTCGGTCGCCTCGACCTTCCCGGTGTCGAGGTTGACGGTCCTCGTGACGAGCGCGTCGTCCTTGTAGTCGTAGAACGACACCTCCGCGCGGCGCGGCGCGCCCGGGTCGTCCAGTTCGTTCAGCTCGGGTTCGGCGAGGTCGACGGTGATGCGCTGCGGCCCCCGGTCGCCCTCGACGTTCTCGCTGCTGCGCAGGAGCTGCCGGTCCAGGGCGAGATCCGCGACACGCTCGGTCTCGTCGTCGGTGAGCGGGTCGCGCCCCTTGCCCTTGTCGCCCTCGGCCGGAGCCCGCTCGACCACGCCCGGCTGCACGGCGCCCTGCGCCTGCTCCCCGGCCGTGCCCGCCTGCCCCGCCTGCTGGGCGCTCTGTCCGCCCCCCTGGCCGCCGGAGTCGTCGGCCCCCGCCGAGCCCGGCAGGGTGATTCCGACCATCACTGCCGTCCCCGCGACCGCTATCGCCGCGCCCGCCACCACTTTGCCCAGATGGCGGTGCACTATTGTGCGCACATTTCCCCCTACTTCCCCTGTATGTCCAGGGGTCGCTCGAGTCCCACTGGTTCGGCATACCGCGTATGCACTGGTCGAGAGGTAAGAGGGAGGTAAGTCATAGGTGGTTCCATGAGTTTCGGGGACACTCGGGCAGGAGTCGCCCTCCGCGGCGTCGCACAACTGGAAGAGTTGCATCCATGCAGGTCTGGCCTGGACAGGCGTACCCACTCGGTGCCACGTACGACGGCGCCGGCACGAATTTCGCGGTCTTCTCCGAAGCCGCGGACCGGATCGAGCTGTGTCTTCTGCACGACGACGGCTCCGAGACCGCGATAGAGCTGCGCGAAACCGACGCGTTCGTGCGGCACGCGTACCTGCCCGGCATCATGCCGGGCCAGCGGTACGGGTTCCGCGTGCACGGTCCCTACGAACCGGAGCGGGGGCAGCGCTGCAACTCCGCGAAGCTGCTGCTCGACCCCTACGCGAAGGCCATAAGCGGCAGCATCGAATGGGGCGAGGAGGTGTACGGCTACCACTTCGGGGCGCCCGACGAGCGCAACGACCTGGACTCCGCGCCGCACACGATGAGCTCCGTGGTGGTCAACCCGTACTTCGACTGGGGCGACGACCGCCTCCCGCGCACCGAGTACCACCACACCGTGCTCTACGAGGCCCATGTGAAGGGCCTCACGATGCTGCACCCCGGGCTGCCGGACGAGCTGCGCGGCACGTACGCGGCGCTCGCCCATCCGGCCGTCATCGAACACCTGACCGAGCTGGGCGTGACGGCGCTCGAACTGATGCCGGTCCACCAGTTCGTGAACGACCACCGTCTGGTCGACATGGGCCTCAACAACTACTGGGGCTACAACACGATCGGCTTCTTCGCCCCGCACAACGCGTACGCCTCCTGGGGCGACCGCGGACAGCAGGTCCTGGAGTTCAAGTCGGCCGTCCGGGCGCTGCACGAGGCGGGTATCGAGGTCATCCTCGACGTGGTCTACAACCACACCGCCGAGGGCAACCACCTGGGCCCGACGCTGTCCTTCAAGGGGCTCGACAACGCCTCGTACTACCGGCTGACGGACGACCCCACCTACTACATGGACACCACGGGCACGGGGAACTCCCTGCTCATGCGCTCCCCGCACGTGCTCCAGCTGATCATGGACTCGCTGCGGTACTGGGTCACCGAGATGCACGTCGACGGGTTCCGCTTCGACCTGGCGGCGACCCTGGCCCGGCAGTTCCACGAGGTGGACCGGCTGTCGTCGTTCTTCGACCTGGTCCAGCAGGACCCGGTGGTCTCCCAGGTGAAGCTGATCGCCGAGCCCTGGGACGTCGGCGAGGGCGGCTACCAGGTGGGCAATTTCCCGCCGCTGTGGACCGAGTGGAACGGCAAGTACCGCGACACGGTCCGGGACATGTGGCGCGGCGAACCGCAGACGCTCGCGGAGTTCGCGTCCCGGCTGACGGGGTCCTCGGACCTCTACCAGGACGACGGGCGGCGCCCGCTGGCCTCGATCAACTTCGTCACCTGCCACGACGGCTTCACGATGCACGACCTGGTGTCGTACAACGAGAAGCACAACGACGCGAACGGCGAGGACAACCGCGACGGCGAGAGCCACAACCGGTCGTGGAACTGCGGGGCCGAGGGCGAGACCGACGACCCGGAGGTCCTGGAGCTGCGGGCCCGCCAGCACCGCAACTTCACCGCGACCCTGCTGCTCTCGCAGGGCGTGCCGATGCTCAGTCACGGCGACGAGTTCGCGCGTACGCAGGGCGGCAACAACAACGCGTACTGCCAGGACACCGAGCTGGCCTGGGTGCCGTGGCCGGAGGACGGCAGCGAGCTGCTGGAGTTCACGCGCGCGATGGTGTGGCTGCGCCGTGAGCACCCGGTGTTCCGGCGGCGCCGGTTCTTCCACGGGCGGCCCGTGGAGGGCACCCACGACGACCTGTCGGACATCGCCTGGTTCACCCCCGCCGGCAAGGAGATGACCGACGAGGACTGGGGTTCCACGCAGTCACGGGCGCTGTCGGTGTTCCTCAACGGCAACGCCATCTCGGAGCCGGGCCCCCGCGGGGAGCGGATCACCGACGACTCGTTCCTGCTGCTGTTCAACGCCTCGCCGAAGACGCTGGACTTCGTGGTCCCGGTGGGCCACGGGCGGCAGTGGCAGGTGATCGTGGACACGGGGCGGCCCGGCGGGGTTCCCGCCGGGGCCGGGGAGAAGGTGAACGCGGGCGAAAGCCTGACCATGGTCGACAGGAGCATGGTGGTGCTGCAGCGGCCTGCGTGACCGTACGCGGTCGACTGCGGGCAGGAGATCGCGCGGTTGCCCGCGCCCCTTTCCAGGGGCGCGGGCAACCGCGCGACGAGCCCTCACCGGACCCGCGGCCGAAAACGGCGCACCCCCACGGAGCGCCACCGGCACGAAACGCCCCCGGCCGGGTACGTAAGTTCCCATGACACCTGCGCACCCCGGCCCCACCGCCACCTACCGTCTCCAGCTCCAGCCCGAGTTCCCCTTCGGCGCGGCCGAGCAGGCGGTCCCGTACCTGGCCGGGCTCGGGATCTCCCACCTGCACCTGTCCCCCGTCCTGGAGGCCGTCCCCGGCTCGGGACACGGCTACGACGTCGTGGACCCGGCGCGCGTACGGGAGGAGCTCGGCGGCGAACAGGGCCTGCGGAGGCTCTCCGCCACCGCCCGCGAGCACGGCCTCGGCCTCGTCGTGGACATCGTGCCGAACCACATGGCCATGTCCCCCCGCCACAACCGCCCCCTGTGGGAGGTGCTGCGCGAGGGCCCCGACTCCCCGTACGCGCGCTGGTTCGACATCGACTGGGAGGCCCAGGGCGGCCGCGTCCTGCTGCCCGTGCTCGGAGGGCCGATGGGCGCCGAGGCGGACTCCCTCGTGGTCGACGGGGGCGTCCTGCGCTACCACGACCACGCGTTCCCGCTGCGGGCCGGCACCGAGGGGCTGCCGCTGCCCGAGCTGCTGGACGCCCAGTGGTACCGCCTGGCGTGGTGGCGCCTGGCCCGCACCGAGCTCAACTACCGCCGGTTCTTCAGCATCTCGGAGCTCATCGGGGTGCGCGTCGAGGACCCGGAGGTCTTCGACGCGACCCACGCCAAGATCCTCCAGCTGCTGGACGAGGGGGTCGTCGACGGGCTGCGCATCGACCACCCGGACGGCCTGGCCGACCCGGACGCGTATCTGCGCCGGCTGAACGGGGCGACCGGCGGACGCTGGACCGTGGTCGAGAAGATCCTCGCGGACGGCGAGCCGCTGCCGGCCGCCTGGCCGGTCGCCGGCACCACCGGCTACGACGCGCTGCGGCACGTGGACGGTGTCCTCACGGACCCGGCGGGCTCCGGGGAGCTCCTCGGTCAGTACCTGCGGTTCGCGGCCCCCCAGGCCGACCGCGGGGGCGACTGGGAGGCGACCGTGCGGCGGGCCGCGTACAAGGTGGTCCACCACGAGCTGGCCGCCGAGGTCGACCGGCTCACCCGCGAGGCGGACCGGCTGTGCCGCACGTCGGCCGATCCGGTGCTGCGCGACTGCGCCCCCTGGGCCCTGCGCACCGCGCTGTGCGAACTCCTCGTACGCCTGGAGGTCTACCGGCCCTACACCTCCCAGGACGCCGCGTCGGTCGTCACCGAGGAGGCCGCCCGGGAGGCGAGGCGGGCCTTCACGGTCCCCGAGGAGGCGCGGGCCGTCGACCTCGTACGGGACCTGGTGCTGGGGCGCCTCGGGGAGGGTCCCGGGTACGCGGCCTTCCGGGCCCGGTTCGCCCAGCTCGCCTCCGCGCTGCGGGCCAAGTCCGTGGAGGACACGGCGTTCTACCGGTACGTACCGCTGCTGTCGGCGACCGAGGTGGGCGGCGAACCGGGGGCGCCCGCGGTGTGCCCGCGGGACTTCCACGCGTACTGCGCGCGCGTGCAGCGCGACTGGCCCGCCACCGGCACCGTGCTGTCCACGCACGACACGAAGCGCAGCGCCGACGTACGGGCCGCGATCTCCGTGCTCACCCAGGTGCCCGAGCGGTGGGCGGACCTCCTCGCCGACGTGACCGGGCTGACGGCCGCCGAGGGCGTGGGCGCGCCGGACCCGCAGCTGGCCTGGGCGGCCTGGCAGACCGCCGTCGGACTCGGCCCCGCGGCCGGGGAACGGCTCCGGGACGCGCTCCTGAAGCACGTCAGGGAGGCGGGCCTCGCCACGTCGTGGACCGAGCAGGATGCCGCGTACGAGGAAGCGGTGGCCGCGTTCCTGAAGGCGGGGCCGTGCGGGGCACCGGGACAGCGGGTCGCCGCGTTCAGGCGGTCGCTGGAGCCGTACGTGCGGGCGAACGTCCTCGGCGCCGCGCTGGTGCACCTGACGATGCCGGGCGTGCCGGACCTCTACCAGGGCACGGAGTCCGAGTACCGGGCTCTGGTGGACCCGGACAACCGGCGGCCCGCGCCCTTCCCGCCGAAGGACCCGGACGCCCTGTCCGCCGAGAAGGCCGCGCTGACGACGGCGGCCCTGCGGCTGCGACGGCGGCGCCCCGAGGTCTTCGGCGGGGCCGCCACGTACGAGCCGCTGGCCGCCCGGGGCCCGGGGGCGGCGCACTGTCTCGCCTTCACGCGCTCCGGTGAGGTGCTCACGGCCGTCACGCGGCTGCCGGTGCGTCTGGAGGAGGAGGGCGGCTGGCGCGGCACGGAGCTGCCGCTGCCCGCGGGGCGGTGGGCCGATCTGCTCACGCCCGGACGGGAGTTCACCGGGCACGCGCGCGCGGAGGAAGTTTTCGGACGGTTGCCGGTGGCGCTGCTGGAGCGGGTGGGGGACGACGCCGCGCCGCGCGGCTGACCGGCGCCGCCGGGGCGCCGGGCCCGGCCCGCGCCCGCGCCGCCGGGGTGCGCCGCCGCCCCGACCTGCGGCACGTGCTGCCGGGCGCTCCCCCGGGGCGCCCCCACGCGTCCTTGACAGGCCATCCGCGCCATGGAGTACTGCGGAGGTGACGCCGGGCCGGACAAGCGGAACAAGTCGGGGGTGAGTCTCCTGCCGGAGCTGCGCTACCCCAATGTCACCGAACTCGTCCGCTGCGCCCGGGCCCTGACGGCCCACCGGCCCGGGCTGTGCTCTCTGCGGCAGGTCGGCGTCTCGCGCGCCGGCCGGCCCCTGCACCTGCTGTCCGTGGGCCACGGCGGACGGGCGGTGCTGGTCGTGGCGGGCGCCCACGCCAACGAGCCCACCGGCGGCGCGACCCTGCTGGCGCTGGCCCGGCGGGTGCTGCGCGAGCGGCCGCTGCGGGACGGCACCTCCTGGCACTTCCTGCTCTGCGCGGACCCGGACGGCGCCGGCCTCCACGTGACGCCGGCGCCGCGCACCCTGCTCGACTACCACCTCGGCTTCTTCCGCCCCGCCGGGCCCGAGCAGCCCGAGTGGTCGCCCGCCGTGCTGCCGCCCGACCGGCTGCCGCCCGAGACCCTCGCCCTCCTGCGGGTCATCGACGAGCTGCGCCCCTACCTCCAGGTGAGCCTGCACGCCACCGACCTGGGCGGCAGCTGGGTGCAGCTCACCAGGGACGTGCCCGGACTCGCCGAGCCGTTCGCGAAGTCGGCGGCGGAACTGAACATCCCGGTCGAGACGGGTGCCTCGGACGCCGCGGGCTGGCCCGCCTCCGGACCCGGCGTGCACGTGATGCCGGGGACCGGCACGCGGCCGGCGTACCCGAGCATGCCGGACGACGCCCGGCTGAGCACCTGGTACCACGCCCACCGGTACGGCGGCCTGACCGCGGTCGTCGAGGTGCCGATGTGGGCGAGCGACCTGGTGGACGACCCCGCGCCGCATCCCGCGCCGGCGGCGGCGATGGGCCGGCTGGCCCGCCGGCTCCGCCGGGACGCGCGGCAGGTCGAGGAGGTCCTCGCCGAGGCGCTGCCGCGGCTGCCCGGACCGCCCGGGCCGCTGCTGCGCGCCACCCGGTGGGCGCTGGAGCTGGTCCCCGGACTGGCCGGCGACTGGGACCGGCCGCCGCCCCCGGACGCCACGATGGCGTACGTGGGCAGCGTGGACGCGTTCGGCCGCCGGCTCCCGCTGCGGGCCGCGGCGATGCTCCTGCGGGTGCTGCGGGAGGCCGGCGACCCGGCCGCGCCCCGCCTGGAGCACCTGGTCGTGTCCTGGAGCGACGCCTTCGCGGAACGCTTCCGGGCCCGCTGGGTGCCGCTGGAGCACCAGGTCGAGCACCAGAGCCGCACCGTGGTGACAGCGGCACGGCACGCCCGGGGCGGGGCCGCGTAGGACCCGCCACCGCGCCCCTCGCGCCCCTCGCGCCCTTTCGGACCTCGGCCGTCACCGGGGCAGCGCGAACACCGCCCCCGTCCGTGCCGCCAGCACGCAGGAGTTGGCGAACGTCTCCTCGTACGTGACCGGCCGGCCGCCCCACGCACCGCGTGCGGAGGCGGTGACCGGTGCGTGGACCATCGGGCAGAAGGCGTCCCGGAGCGGGATCCGGCCGACCTCGCCGCGCGCGGCACGCAGTTCCCCGCAGGCGCGGGCCGCCTGCGGATGGCCCTGGGGCGGATCGCAGAGCAGCAGCGCGCCCCTGGTGTCGCCGGAACGCGCGTCGCCGCGGGTGAGCGTCACGTAGAGCCAGTCGCCCGCGGGGGAGTCCGGGAGCGCCGCCGCCCGGGCCGGCACCGGTCCCGCCATGAGGAGTGCGCAGACCGCCGGCAGACAGGCCCGTAGCGCCGCGGTGACTTTCCGGTGGTTCGTCGTTGCCTTCATTGCCTGTGCATCGGCACGCGGGGACCCCGGGCCCACCCGGCTCACTCGAACGGCACCTCGGTCCTCGTCACGGGCCTGGCGGACGGACGCGTACCGGCACCGGGCGCGGGCCCCGGGGCGGGGCTCCGGTGCCGGGCCAGGTCGAACGCGGCGAGCACCACGCGGGCCTGGTACTCGGCCTGCCGTGCGACCGGGATGAAGCGGGCCCCGAGGCCGTCGTGGTAGTCCGCGCACCACAGGTCGATGAGCCGGTCGAGTTCCGCCCCCGCGCCGTCCGGGTCCTGTCCGGTGGCGGTCACCAGCTGGTGCAGCAGCCCCGCCGTGCGCAGCGCGATCCGGCGGGCGGAGATGCGCAGCGCGGTGAGCCGGGCCGCGGTCAGCGGCGGCAGCGGCCGGGCCCTCCCGTCGGCGCCGGCGGCCGGAGCGGTGTCGGGGTCCCAGGAGTCGGCGAGGCCTGGGCAGACCAGCACATGGTCGTCGACGGGCGCGAGGAGGCGGTCCGCGTCCCGGACCGCGCCCAGGTGCGGGCGGATGCGGGCCAGCAGCTCCTCCAGGAGGGCCGTGTCGCGGCGCAGGGTCCCGGCGGCCTCCCGCAGCACGTCGTCGGTGCCGGTGGGCGCCGCCGGGTCCTGTACGGCCGCCACGCCCCACATGGGGGCCTCCACGACCGCGGTCACCGTGCCGTACGGGTGCGGGTGGAACCAGGTGGACCCGACCGCCGCCTCCGTGATGGCCGCGGTCAGACCGCCGCCGCGGCCGGCGGACGAGGACGGGGACGGGGGCGGGGGCGGCGGTATCCGGAAGACCGCCGGTCCGAGCGTGGGCCAGTACAGCGTGTCGTACGGGCCGAGTTCGAGCGGGATGTCCAGGCGCGCCGCGATGTGCGCGAGGCGGGGCGCCATACCGGGCAGGTCGCGGGTCAGCTCGACGAAGCCGCCGCCCACGTCGACGCCGTGCAGGGAGCACTGGAAGAAGGGCCGCAGTTCGTCCTGGAGGGCGAGCAGGGCGCGGGTCTCCGGCAGGGCGGCCCGCTCGGCGCCGTCGGGCAGCCACTCCGGCTGTTCCCGGAAGCCGGGGCGGAAGAAGTTCCGGAAGTGGTGGCCGAGTGTGTACGGGCCCGGCAGCCAGCCCTCGTTGCGGCGGGAACCGTCGGGGTCCAGGCACAGCAGGAGGTTCCAGGTGACGTCGGCGCCGTCGCACAGCCGCGGGTCGGCCAGCACCCGTTCGGCGAGCCGCAGGACGGTGGCGCCGCCCACCGGCTCGTTGGCGTGCGGGCCGGCGACGACGAGGACCTGCCGGCTGCCGTGTCCGACGGACAGCAGCCGCATCGGGAGCCCGGCCCGGGACGTGCCCACCCGGCGCAGCCGGGCGTCCCGCGGGCGGCGGTCCACGAGCGCGGCCGCCCGGACGGCGAGTTCGTCGACGGAGGGGTAGCGGAGGAGTGGTGGCAGGGTCTTACCTCCGCGACGACGACCGCCGATTCACTTGGTGTGCATGGTGTACGCACAGTGAGTCACGGCGGCGGAGGTACGTCAACACCGGCGGACGTGGAAATATGCACGCCGCCGCGCGACGGGGGCGGCCGGGCGGCCACGGCACGGGGGCCGGTGCGCCGTGGGTCAGTCCGCGGCGAGGCGGAACGTCATCCGGCCGAAGCCGACCTGGTCGCCGACCTGGACGACGGCGGCGCCGATCACCCGGCGCCCGTTCACGGAGGTGCCGTTGGTCGAACCGAGGTCGCGCAGCACCCACAGGCCGCTCTGGCGGGTGAGTTCGGCGTGCACCCGGGACACCGTCTCGTGGCTGAGCCGCAGACCGCTGGCCGGGTCGCGGCCTATCCGCAGCGGGTACGGGCTGTCGGGCCGGGGCAGCAGCAGCTTGGGGAGCCGCTCGGCCTGCCAGGCCCGGCGCAGCCGTACGGTGAACCCGGAGGCCGCCTCGACCGTGCCGAACAGCAGCCGGGACAAGCGGCCCTCGGTGCGCAGGTCGGCGGTGAGCGCGGCCAGCTCGTCCGGTGTGCGGGCGGCGAACGCGAGCTCCATGCGCAGGACGAACGTGTCGTGCGAGAGCATCCCCGAGGCGGCACCCTCCCGAAGCGCCTTCAGCGTCCTGTCACGCTCGGCGTCCGACAGCCGTACGGGAGCGGGATAGGTGTGGAACTCAAAGGACGACGTCACGGAGCCGATTGTCTGGCAGCACGGCCGGAGTGTCCAGAAAACACGGCACTTCTGACAGGCACCCACTGCGGATCAGGCCGTTTCCGTCGTCCGATCGAGGGGATCCGAAGGTGGATTGATCTCGTTTGACGCACCATGGGACCGGCGAGGTCACGGTGAGCAGGCGAAGGAGAACCGTCCGTGCAGTTCGAGGTGTGGGCACCACAGGCCGACCGCATGACGCTCCATTGCGCGGACAGCACGCGCGCAATGGAGCCCGACCCCGGGCGAGCGGGGTGGTGGACGGGGGAGGCGGAGGCGGTCGACGGCACGCGGTACGGGTTCGCGGTGGACGACGGCCCGGTCCTGCCGGACCCGCGCTCCCGCCGGCAGCCCGACGGGCCGGACGGCCTGAGCGCGGTCGTCGACCACGGGCGGTACGCCTGGCGGACCGACTGGGCGGGGCGCGGGCTGCCGGGCGCCGTGCTGTACGAGCTGCACGTGGGCACGTACACCCGCGAGGGCACGCTGGACGCGGCGGCCGGACGGCTGGAGCACCTGGCCGAACTGGGGATCACCCACGTCGAGTTGATGCCCCTGTGCCCGTTCCCGGGGCGGCACGGCTGGGGGTACGAGGGGGTGTCGCTGTGGGCCGTGCACGAGCCGTACGGCGACCCCGAGGCCCTGAAGCGGTTCGTCGACCGGGCGCACGAGCTGGGGCTCGGCGTCGTCCTGGACGTCGTGCACAACCACCTGGGGCCGTCCGGGAACTACCTGCCCGCCTTCGGGCCCTACTTCACGGACACCCACCACACCCCGTGGGGCTCGGCCGTGAACCTGGACGCGCCCGGTTCGGACGAGGTGCGCGCGTTCCTCCTCGGCAGCGCGCTCTCCTGGCTGCGCGACTACCGGCTGGACGGGCTGCGCCTGGACGCGGTGCACGCGCTGTACGACACGCGCGCGTGCCACTTCCTGGAGGAGCTGTCGGCCGCCGTGGACGGGCTCTCCGGGGAGCTGGGCAGGCCGCTGTTCCTCGTCGCCGAGTCGGACCTGGCCGACCCGCGGCTGATCACGCCCCGCAAGGAGAACGGGCTGGGGCTGCACGCGCAGTGGAACGACGACTTCCACCATGCCCTGCACACCGCGCTGACCGGCGAGAAGCAGGGCTACTACGCGGACTTCGGCCGCTCCCCGCTCGCGGCGATCGCGAAGACGCTGACGGCGGGCTACTTCCACGACGGCACGTACTCGACCTTCCGGGGCCGCCGGCACGGCCGCCCGCTGGACGTCGCCCGGGTCGCCGGACACCGCCTGCTCGGCTACTCGCAGACCCACGACCAGATCGGCAACCGGGCCCTGGGCGACCGGCTCTCGGCCTCCCTCTCCCCCGGCCTGCTGGCCTGCGCGGCCGCGCTGACGCTGACCGGGCCGTTCACACCGATGCTGTTCATGGGCGAGGAGTGGGCGGCGGGCACGCCCTGGCAGTTCTTCACGGACCACACCGATCCGCAGCTCGCGGAGGCCGTCCGGCAGGGCAGGCGGCGGGAGTTCGGGGCGCACGGGTGGGCCGAGGAGGACATCCCCGACCCGCAGGACCCCGCCACCCGCGACCGGTCCTGCCTCGACTGGTCGGAGCCGGCGGACGGGGTCCACGCGCGCGTGCTGGCCTGGTACCGCGAACTCGTCGCACTGCGGCACGCCCAGCCCGACCTCACGGACCCCGACCTCGCGGACGTCAAGGTCGCGTACGACGAGAACGCCCGCTGGCTGGCCTTCCGCCGCGGTGACGTGCGGGTGGCCGTGAACCTCGGCAAGGAGCGCGCCGCGATCCCCCTGGGGGCCCGGCGGTCGCGGGTGCTGGCCGCGTGGGAGCCGGTGGAGGCCCCGGGGGAGGACGGGTTGCTGGGCCTGCCGGGCGAGTCGTGCGTGGTGCTGTTGCAAGGGTGACCGGGGGGGGGCTCCGCCGGGGCCCGGTGACGGCCTGCGGGCGCGTCGTGGCCGTTCGCGCAGTTCCCCGCGCCCCTTCTCAGGGGCGCGGGGAACTGCGCGAACGGCCCTCACCGGGCCGCAGGTCGTCACCAGGTCTCGTCCGTGACCCGTTCCAGCAGAATCGGCTCCCAGGAGCGCAGCAGCTGGGCGCGCAGCGGCGGCAGCCGCCCCTCGTCGTGGTGACGGAGGCGGTCGGCGAGGCGGACCAGGACGTCGCAGCGGGCGAGCCACAGGCCGCGCAGGCAGGGGCGGGCGCCGTAGCCGGCGAGGGTGGCCGCGCGGACGGCCGCGGGGGCGCCGACGGCCAGGGCGAGGCCCGCGATGTCCTCGGTGGGGTCGCCGGCCACCGCGTCGGTCCAGCCGAGGACACCGCGGACCCGTCCGTCGGCGCTGACCACCAGGTGGTCGTCCGCCAGGCCGTGGTGGACGAGGAAGGCCGCGCCGGGCTGCGGCGCGAGCTGGGCGGCGGCGGGCGCGGTGAGCTGGTGGAGCCGGGCGGGGTCGAACTCGTCGGCCTTCGCCAGCTGGGCGGCGGCACGTTCGGCGGCGGCCCGGAGCGTCTCCAGGGACCGGGGCGCGGCGCGGGGCACACCGAGCGCCTCGGCCTGGCGCGCCGGCACCTCGCGCAGGCCGGCGAGCAGTCCCGCCAGGTCGGCCTCGCCGACGGCGGAGACGTCCTGCGGTCCGCCGGTCCCCCCGGCCCCGCCCGACCCGCCGCCGATCAGCGTGTCGAGCGTGTACGTCAGTCCGCTCGCCCATTCGCCGTGCGCGATGCTCACGGGGACGGCGACCCCGATGTGGGGACGCACCAGGTCGCGCAGCCGCAGTTCGCGCCGCTGGCGCCGGGCCGCCTCGTGGTCCGGGGCGAGCCGCAGCACATGGCGTGCGCCGACGAACCAGGTGGAGTGCTCGCCGTCCCCGGTGACGGGCGTGATCCTGGACCCGCCGCCGTCCGGGAGCAGGGAGCGGACGAGCCGTCGTACGGTGTCCGCGGTGGGTGTCACTGCCTGGGTCATGGTCGCGCCGTCCGCCGTCGGGGTCCGGGGTGCGGGATCTGCTGAGAGGTGCTCACTCCACGACGGCCATCTCCCTGGGGGTGTCGTTGAGACGGTGTCCGCCGTCCCCGGTGACCGTCACGATGTCCTCGATGCGTACCCCGAAGCGGCCCGGCAGATAGATACCGGGCTCCACGGAGAAGCACATGCCCGGCACGAGGGGCTGTTCCTCGCCCTCGATCATGTACGGCGGTTCGTGGGTGGTGACGCCGATGCCGTGCCCGGTGCGGTGGATGAACCGGTCGCCGTACCCGGCCTCGGTGATGTACGCGCGGGCGGCCCGGTCGACGTCCTGGCAGGCGGCGCCGGGCCGCACGGCCTCGAAGGCGGCCTGCTGGGCGGCGCGGACGATGTCGTGGACCCGCTGCTCCTCGGCGCCCGGCTCGCCCACGTGGACGGTGCGGGAGGTGTCGGAGCCGTAGCCGTGCTTGAGCCCGCCGAAGTCGAGGACGACCGTGTCACCGTGCCCGATGACGCGGTCCCCCGCCTCGTGGTGCGGATTCGCGCCGTTGGGTCCCGACCCGACGACCGTGAAGTCCACCTGCTCGTGCCCGAACTGCCGCAGCAGACCGGCCAGGTCGGCGGCGACGTCCGACTCGCGGCGGCCCGCGAAGGCGACCTTCAGGATCTCCCCGTACGTGGCGTCGGCGGCCGCGCCCGCCGCCGCCAGCCGCTCCAGTTCGGCGGCGTCCTTGACGGCCCGCAGCATCGGGAGCGCCTCGGTGAGGGAGACGTACGAGGTGCCGGGCAGTGCCTTCTGCAGGCCCAGCAGGTGCAGCGCCCAGGTGTTGTCGCCGACGCCGAACCGGCCGCGGCCGTCGAGGAGCGGGGCCGTGACGGCGTACGGGTCCTTGCCGTCGGTCCAGTCGCGCAGCGTCAGCGCGGACGCGCCCGCGGCCCTCTCGGCGTCCGGGGCCTCCAGGGTGGGCACGACGAGCACGGGGTCCTGGCCGGGCGTGAGGACCAGGAGGGTGAGCCGTTCGGTGGCCGCGGGCGGTGCGTAGCCGGTGAGCCAGACGAGGTCGGGCCCGGGCGCGACCAGCACTCCGGCGAGTCCGGCCTCGGCGGCGGCCCGCGCGGCGCGCTCCATCCGTGCCTCGTAGTCGTCGGCAGTGAAGGGCACGGGCGTGCCGGTCATCCGGTCCTCCAGGGGTCACAAGGGGCTACGGGCAGCATCCTGCCCGTACAGCGGGGCCGACGCGAGCCGGTTGCCGCTGCTTTCTCGCGGGCGGGACGCCGGCGCCGCGGTGCGCGGCCCCGGGCGCCCGCCGCCCTCCCGGAGGACCGGAGCCGGGCGATCCCCGAACGGGTGATACCGCCCGCCCCTTCCGGCCCTTCCCACCGTTTCCCCGTCGGGCTCAGCGGGCCCCGGCCAGGGAGGTCCGCCGCCAGACATCGCCGAACGGGAGTTCCGGCGGCTGTCCCGGTACGAAGCCGTGGGCGCGCCGGGCCAGGTCGGCGGCTCCGTAACGGCGGCAGTCGTAGTGCCACTTCAGGATGCCGGCCAGCCAGTTCTGCAGTTCGACGACATAGCCCTCCATGACCTGCCGCGCCTCGGCGGAGAGCCCGAAGTCCTCGTACAGGATCGGGAGTTCATGGGCGGCGACGTGCTGGAACTGCTCCATGCGCCGGGTCATGAGGTCGTGCACGATGCCGAGCGCCTTCGGGTAGTCGCAGCCGAAGAAGTTCTGCACGACGAGGATCGCGTTGTGCACCTCGCCCTCGTACTCGATCTCCTTCTGGTACGAGAAGACGTCGTTGACGAGCATCCCGTAGTCGATCGCCGCGTTCTCCAGCGCGCGGACCGGGCCGCTGCGGTAGACCTCGGGCGGCACGGCGGGGCCGTGGCCCAGGCGGCACAGGCTCATGGTGAGGTCGGAGCCGAAGGTGGCGCGGCGCATCTCCAGGTAGTCGACGGGGTCGGGGATGCGGTTCTGCAGCTGGTTGGACAGCTCCCACACCCAGCTCTCGGTCATGACCTCCACCGAGGCCCGCATGGTGCGGCGCGCCTGCGTCGACATGGTGGCCGTCGTGCGCCGCCAGAGATCGGCGAGGCCGCGCTCCATCGCGTTGGCCGGGGGCGGGATCTCCTCCCCTTCGACGGGCATGCAGGCGGACAGCCGCGCGGTGCACGCCTTCGCGGCGGCCAGGTCCCTGCGGTGCCCGAACACCATCGGGTAGTAGTCGTCGCCGTACGTCCCCCAGGCGAGCCAGTGCGCGCTGAGGTCCAGGGCCTCCGGGGTGCCGTCCGGGTCGAGGCCCGCCGAGCACAGCGGCAGGTCGTAGGCGGCGAGCTTGTCCTCGTCCCAGACGCCCTCCTGCAGGATGCCCATGCTGTGCGCCCACGGGGTGATGCGCCGCCGGGCCCCGTCGAGGCCGGCGTTCAGCCGGACCTGGAACGGCATGTGGAAGTCCGGGAGCAGGGAGGGGCCGACCTTCTGGAACGGCACGTGCGTGTAGGCGCGCAGCCGCTCGGCGCCGGCCGCGGCGAGCAGCGCGCCGACGTCGGCGGCGGAGGTGCCCGGACCGGTGGGACCGTTCAGCGGCGAGGACTTCAGCGCTCCCTCGTTCATGTACCGGCTCGACCGCAGGTGCCACTCGTGGCCGCCCGACTGCCAGTCCTGCAGCCCCCGTGTGTACGCGGCGACGGCCCGCACCTCGTCCGGCGTGAGGCCCTTCTCCAGGGCCAGCGCGGGGACCTCGGTGAGCGCCGTGTGGTCGAACTGGTACAGGCGCGAGGAGAGGATGTCGTTGACGGTGTCGGCGGCCTGCTGGGTCGTGCAGCCGAAGAACGTCTCCAGGACGAGCACCCCGTTGCTCAGCTCGCCCTCCTCCTCGACCTCCCGCTGGTACGAGAAGAGGTCGTTGCGCAGGTGGACCGCGTCGGAGAAGGTCTCCATCAGCACGCGCAGCGGCCGGGAGCGGGCGACCTTGTCGGGGACCTCCGCGGTCGCGTACTCCACGAGCCCCGCCGACCAGGGGGCGCCGCCGACCTTGCGGCGCATCTCGATGTACTCGACGGGGTTCGCGATCCGTCCCTCGTTGATGTTGGACAGCTCCCACATCGACTCGTTCAGCAGGTGCTCGGTGGATTCGGCGAAGCGCCTGCGCCAGTCCAGGGACATCGAGGGGACCGTGCGCGCCCACAGGTCGGCGAGGCCGGCCTCGACCGGGTTGTGCGGCTCGGGCACGGGGGTCGCGAGGTCCAGCGGCATGAAGAGCGGGAGGCGGTCCAGGTAGGCCTTGCCGCCCGCGCGGTCCTGGCTGCGCTTGAAGGTCTCCAGGAAGTGGTCGTCGAAGAAGAAGACCCACACGTACCAGTCGGTGATGAGGGAGAGGGCGGGGCCGTCGCACTCGGGATGCGTGTACGCGCACAGCAGTCCGTAGTCGTGCGCGTCCAGGTCGGACTGCTCCCAGATGCCGGAGCCCTCCAACATGCCCATGCCGCGGGCCCACTCGGTGGTGTGGGTGCGGGCCTCCTCGACATGCGGGTTCAGCCGCGCGGGGTACGGCAGGTAGAAGTGCGGAAGTTCGAACGGCTGCGTCATGGGGCGGGCCCTACCCGGGAGTGTCCTTCCGCATCCGCGGGGCGGGACATGATCGCACCATCGCGTGAACGGACGAGTAGGTGAGGACAGCTCGGGGAAAGGGGCGCCCGTTTCGGGCCCGCGGGCCCGGGCCCGGGGCCGACAGGTGACGGGTGACGAACGGCGGCCGTGACCCCGCGACCACGGGGTCACGGGGTCACGGGGTCACGGGACCGGGTCACGGGACCGGGTCACGGGACCGTGGGTCCGGGTCAGTGCTGCTGGGCCTTCTGCGGGGTGGCCTCGCTGGGCCGCACGACGACGTACCCCTCTCCCTGCAGCATCAGTTGCACCGCCTCGCCCGAGCCGCCGCGGATCATCGAGCCGATGGACTGCGAACGGTGCAGCGAGGTCTGCAGGTTGGCCGTCCAGCCGACGACCGCGTCCGTGTCGACGTACACCGGCCACTGCGGTGAGACCGGGATGACCAGCGGATTGCCCTCGCAGACGAGACCGAGCCTGCCCTGCCCGGTGAAGACGCTGTTGAACAGTCCGCCGCCGGTGATCCCGGCGCCCTTCACCGTCTTGATCTCGTACTGCAACGAGGCGTCGAAGCACAGGACGTTGCGGCCGTTGACGGTGAAGACGTCGCCAGGGTCGATGTCGATGATGAAGCAGTTCTGCGCCTCGTGCGCGAACCAGGCCTCCCCCTGCCCGCGCACCGCCATGAGCGGCAGGCCCTCGCCGGTGACGGCCCGCTTGAGCATGCCGCCGACGCCCTGGCCCTTGCGCTCGAACTGCAGGTTGCCGCGGTAGGCGATCATCGCGCCCTGCCGGGCGAGCATCTCGCCGTTGACGGCATACCTGATCGATTTGGAGTTCTGCACGCTCATGCCCGCCGTGGCGGCCGGCTGCACCATGTACTCGCTGGAGAAAAGATCACCCTTCATACCGGCATCCTGTCGCGCGGGACGCCCTTCGCACCATCCCGCGACGGCAGGGGAACGGCGTCGGAGGCATCCGGTCGCGCGACGAGAAAGGCGGGGGCGGCCGACGCCCGCTCGCGTCGGCCGCCCCCGCGGGGCCTTTCGGCCCCACCCTGTGGGGGGTGGCGAGGTGTCGTCGCGGTGTTACCCGCGGTTCGCTCGTGGCTCGACGATAAGGGGCGCCGCCGTCCTCCGGATACGGGGAAAACCCTCGATCCGGGGCCCGGGACCCTAGGTCCGAAACCCTGGGTCCGGAACCCTACGACGGCACCCCGGCGTCCTCGGTGTCCCCGGCTGTCCCGGCCTTCTCCAGCTCCTCGATCTCCTCCATCGTCTCGCCGGCCGCGAGGAACTGCGTGGCGGCCAGTTCGGCGTACAGCGGGTCGCCCGCGACGAGTTCGCGGTGGGTGCCCACGGCCCGTACCCGCCCGGCGTCCATGACGACGATGCGGTCCGCCGTCGTCACGGTCGACAGCCGGTGGGCGACGACCAGGACCGTGGTGGTGCGGGCGACCTCGGCGACCGTGTCGCGCAGCGCGGCCTCGTTGACCGCGTCGAGCTGGCTGGTGGCCTCGTCGAGGAGCAGCAGCCGGGGCCGCCGCAGGAGGGCGCGGGCGATGGCGACGCGCTGCCGTTCGCCACCGGAGAGCTTGGTGCCGCGGTGGCCCACGAGCGTGTCCACGCCCTTGGGCAGCCGGTCGACGAGGGAGTCGAGCCGGGTGGTCCGCAAGGCGCGAAGCAGTTCGTCCTCGTCGGCGTCGGGGTTGCCGAGCAGGAGGTTGTCGCGCAGGCTGCCGGAGAGGACCGGCGCGTCCTGCTCCACGTACCCGATGGCCGACCGGAGCGCGGACACGTCCCAGTCGGTGAGGTCGCGGCCGTCCAGCGCGATGGTTCCCGTGTCGGGGTCGTAGAACCGCTCGATGAGCGAGAACACGGTGGTCTTGCCCGCGCCCGAGGGACCCACGAAGGCGGTCATGCCGCGCGGGGGCACGGCGAACGTCACGCCGTGGTGGATGTACGGCAGGTCCTCGGCGTACCGGAAGCGGACGTCCTCGAACACGAGCGAGGCCGGTTCGGCGCCGGGTCCCGGCAGGGGCGCGGGCTCGGCGGCCGGTTCGGCGGGCAGCCGGCGCGCCTCCTCGATACGGGCCAGGGCGGCCGAGCCGGTCTGGTACTGCGCGACCGCCCCGACGACCTGCTGGATGGGCGACATCAAGTAGAAGACGTACAGCAGGAAGGCGACGAGGGTGCCGATGTCGACAGCGCCCGTCGCCACGCGCGCGCCGCCCACCGCGAGGACGGTGATGAACGCGATCTGCATCGACAGGCCGGCCGTGTTCCCGGCCAGCGCCGACCACTTGGCGGCCCGGACGCTCTGCCGCCACGACTCCTCCGCCGCCGCGTGCACGGCCCGCTCCTCGCGGTGCTCGGCGCCGGACGCCTTGATGGTCCGCAGCGCGCCGAGGGTCCGCTCCAGCGAGGCGCCCATCGCCCCGACCGCGTCCTGCGCCTGGCGGCTGGCCCGGTTGATGCGCGGCACGATCACACCGATCAGCGTGCCCGCCACCAGGACCACGCCCAGGGTGACGGCGGTCAGCACCGGATCGACGAACCCCATCAACGCGAGCGTGGCCACCAGGGTGAGCCCGCCCGTCCCGAAACCCACCAGCGAGTCGGTGGTGACCTCACGCAGCAAAGTGGTGTCCGAGGTGATGCGGGCCATCAGGTCGCCCGGCTCGCTGCGGTCGACGGCGGCTATCCGCAGCCTCAGCAGGTGCGAGACCAGTGCGCGCCGCGCCCCCAGGACGACGGACTCCGCGGTGTACCGCAGCACGTACGAACCGAGCGCGCCGATCGCGGCGTTGGCGACGACGAGCCCCGACATGGCCAGCAGCGCGCCGGTGATCGCCCGGTCGTGCCCCAGGTCGTCGATCAGCGACCTGGCCACCAGCGGCAGCGCGAGCCCCGCGGCGCCGGTCAGCAGCGACAGCACGGCTCCGAGCAGCAGCGTCCAGCGGTACGGGCGTACGTACGCGAGGAGCAGCCGCCAGGACGGGGTGGCTGTCGGTTCGGGCGGCTGGGACTGCGGCACGGGGCTCCCCCTCGGACGATCGGCTTCCCTCCCGCTCCGGTCGGTTCCGCTCCGGTCCGGTCCGGGTCCGGTCCGGTCCGGGTCCGGTCCGGTCCGGGTCCGGTCCGCCGGCCGGTTCGCGTCCCGGAGTGGCAGGGGTCGTCGAAGTATCGCCGATGCGACCGACGGCGTCGAAGGGGTTCCCCCGCGGGGCGGGCGCGGTCAGGCCCCTCCGGCCAGGGACCAGCGCGGGACGCTGCCCGCGAGGCGGCACGCCAGGAAGTACAGGGGGATCGGCGGGGTGTACGGCGAGTCGCCCGTGGGGTTGTGGATCAGCCGGGGCCGGTCGGAGAGGAAGCCGCGGCGGATCCGGGTCCAGGACGGATCGGCGCGGTGGGCGCCGGCGGTGTAGGTGACGGAGGGCGGCCAGCTGACGCCGATGTGGGAGCCGGCCGGGACGATCCACCACCAGCGCTCGCCGTCCGCGGAGTCGTCGGCGAAGACACAGCCGACGCGGGGCAGACAGTCCAGGATGCGTTCGCCGTGCTCTCTGGACGTGCCCACCACGTCGCACCCCAGGCCGGTGCGCAGTTCCGCGGGTATCACCAGGCGCATCGGGCGCTCGGAGGGGGATGTCGCGTGGTCGCGCGACCACGGGTCAGGGACGTGCTGCAGTTCCATGAGGCAGGGATCCTTCGGCCGAGTGGGGGGTGGGCCGGGTCAGACGGGCGGCGGGCGTGAGCCCGGTGGAGGCGAGGTCCCGCGGCTCCGCCGGAGCCGGGACCGCGGACGGAGCAGGCGACAGGACGGGCCGCGCCGGCAGGACGGCCCAGACGACACGCCCGGAGCCGTGCGCGGTGTCCCGCACACCCCAGTCGCTGCTGAGCGTGCCGACCAGCAGGAGCCCGCGACCGCCCTGGTCGTCGGGCCCGGCGGTGCGCTGCGCGGGGATCGCCAGACCGCGGTTCTGGTCCTCGACCTCCAGGTGGAGCCGGTGTCCGTCGGTGCGCAGGCGGCACACGACCCACTTGCTCGCCGTGTGGGTGAGCGCGTTGGTGACGAGCTCGGAGGTCACCAGGACAGCGTTGTCACACGCTTCGGGGTCGGTGCCCCAGGCACTGAGCAGCTCGCGCACGTTACGGCGGGCCAGACCCACCGAGGCGGGTATCGGGGGGACGCCGAACGCACCTGATCTGTGCTGCGGGGGCTCGTCAGCGGGCAGTCGGCCCCATGGCTTGGGGAGAGAGGGCGGAGCCATCGCCGTTCGCCTTTCGTCTGCCTTCGCACCGGGGGTCAGGCCGGTGCCGGTACCGCACGGATCGGCCGGGCCGCGAGGCAGAGCACCTCGTTGCGCACAGTGACGCTCCGCAGCCCGTTCTCCCCCAACTGGGCCGCTTCGTCACGCCGTTCACCGCGCCGGACGGTACGCCCTACTGTGGCACCTGCCAACATCACCTCGCAACCAGCAAGTTGAAAATTGCAATTCGCCACGTGCATGCTTCGCCTGTCGAACGGGTGATCGTGACAGACTGCGACCTCGAAGCCCGCTGCGAGGGGGTAAGGCGTGACCGCGGAAACAGACTGGGGCGGGGCGCCCTCCGTCCTGCGCATGATCCTCGGCAGACAGCTGGAGGAACTGCGCACCCGCGCCGGACTGACGTTCGAGCAGGCGGGTGAGGCGCTCGGGGTCAGCCACTCCACCATCCGCCGCATGGAGGCCGCCAAGGTGGCCCGGCTGCGGCTCCCCGACGCGGAGAAGCTGCTCCAGATCTACGGCGTCACCGACCAGCAGGAGATCGACACCTTCCTGAAGTCGGTCCGCGAGGCGAACAAGCGCGGCTGGTGGCACACGTACCGTGACGTCCTGCCCGACTGGTTCGCCGCGTATCTGAGCCTGGAGCAGGCGGCGCTGCAGATCCGCGCCTACGAGTCGCAGTTCGTGCACGGACTGCTGCAGACCGAGGAGTACGCGCGCGCCCTGCTGGGCGCCGGCAACCCGCACGCCTCGCGGGAGGCGACGGACCGCAGGGTGGCGCTGCGGATGCGGCGCCAGGAGCTGCTCTCCCGGCCCTCGCCGCCGCGCGTGTGGATCGTGATGGACGAGACGGTGCTGCGCTGGCCGGTCGGCGGTCCCGCGGTGATGCGCGCCCAGATCGACCATCTGATCGAGGTCAACTCGCTACCGCACGTCACCGTGCAGATCATGCCGTTCAGGAACGGCCCGCACCCGGCCATGCGGGCCGGCGCGTTCCACCTCTTCCGGTTCCGGGCCCGCGAACTGCCCGACATCGTCTATCTCAGCGGCCTGGTGGGCGCTGTGTACCTGGACAAGGCCGACGACGTCGTGGTCTACCGCGAGGCCCTGGACCGGCTGGGCGCCCAGTCGGCGCCCGCCAGAAAGACCGAGGCCCTCCTCGGTGCGATCCGCAAGGAGCTCTGACGTGCACCACCCCATACGCAACGGCATGCCGTCCCGCGATCTCGGTACCCGCGGCTGGTACAAGCCGTGGAGCGACGACGCGGGCGGCGCCTGCGTCGAGGCGAAGAAGCTCGGCGACGGCCGGGTCGCGCTGCGCCAGTCCACCGACCCCGACGGCCCCGCGCTGGTCTTCACCCCCCACGAGATGACGAGCTTCCTGGCGGGCGTGAAGGCCGGCCGGGCCGACTTCCTGCTCTGACGCGCCGTTCTCCGACGCGCTGTTCCGAAACTCCTGCCGATGCGGGAGCGTTCACCGTGGACCGACGACATGATGGGAGAACGGCGTTGCCCGACAACGACGGATGGCCTGCCGACCGGATCGACACCGAGAGCGCGCACTCGGCACGCATCTACGACTACATCCTCGGAGGCAAGGACTACTACCCCGCCGACAAGGAGGCGGGCGACGCCATGGTGCGGGAGTGGCCCGCCATGCCCGTGCACATGCGTGCCAACCGCGACTGGATGAACCGCGCGGTGCGCTGGCTCGCCGAGAGCGCGGGGATACGCCAGTTCCTGGACATCGGGACGGGCATCCCCACCTCGCCCAACCTCCACGAGATCGCGCAGTCGGTGGCCCCCGGGTCCCGGGTGGTCTACGTGGACAACGACCCCATCGTCCTCACCCTGTCCCAGGGACTGCTCGCCAGCACGCCCGAGGGCAGGACGGCGTACATCGAGGCCGACTTCCAGTCGCCGGAGGCCGTGCTCGGCTCCGCAGAGTTCCGGGAGACCCTGGACCTGGACCGGCCGGTCGCGCTGACCGTCATCGCCATCGTCCACTTCGTGCTGGACGAGGACGACGCGGTGGGCATCGTCCGGCGTCTCCTGGACCCCCTGCCCTCGGGCAGCTACCTGGCGATGACCATCGGCACCGCCGAGTTCGCGCCCGAGGAGGTGGGGCGGGTCGCCCGCGAGTACGCGGCCCGCGGGATGCCGATGCGGTTGCGGACGAGGGGTGAGGCGGAGGAGTTCTTCGAGGGACTCGAACTCGTCGAGCCCGGCATCGTGCAGGTGCACAAGTGGCACCCGGACGGTACGGGCGAGGAGGGTGTCCGGGACGAGGACATCGCCATGTACGGGGCGATCGCCCGCAAGGGGTAACGGTTGCGGCTCCGCCGGTGCCGGGGCGCCCCGCCGGGGGCGCCTCGCGTACCTCAGGGCCGCCTCAAATCAAAAGCGTACAACTCCGGCCATGCGGGCACTCACTTGACGACCGGGTGTGACACACGGTTGGCTCCGGCCAACGAAGAGTCGGGCAGTCGGCACACTCGTCCCGCCGGCCGTCATGCGACTCCACGCTTCCATCCGCTTGTCGGCCGCACAGCGAGGTGCCGTTTCCCCATGAACCCCACACCCCCCAGCTCCGTTCCCGGCAGATCCGCGCGCGTCACGGCCCTGGCCGCCTGCGCCGCCGTGTCCCTGCTCGCGTCCGGCTGCACGAGCTCCGACGACGCGGGCTCGGACGCCACCACGGCCGCCAAGGCGGGCGGCGCCGGGATCAAGGTCGCTCTGATCACCCACAGCGCGCCCGACGACGCGTTCTGGGAGCGGGTGCGCAAGGGTGCCGAGGCGGCGGCCGGCAAGGACGGCATCGATCTGTCGTACAAGAGTGACCCCGACGCCGCGGGCCAGGCGAAGCTGGTGCGGGAAGCGGTCGCCGACAAGGTCGACGGCATCGCGGTGACCCTGGCCAAGCCGGAGGCGATGAAGGGCGCCGTCGCCGCGGCCAGGGCGGCGGGCATCCCGGTGGTCGGCCTCAACTCCGGCATCGACGCCTGGAAACAGAGCGGCCTGCTGCAGTACTTCGGCCAGGACGAGAGCGTCGCAGGCCGCGCCGTCGGCGACAAGCTGGACGCGCTGCGCTCCAAGCACGCCCTGTGCGTCATCCACGAGCGGGGCAACGTGGCGGTGGAGGCCCGCTGCGCCGGGGTGAAGAAGACCTTCGGCGGCCAAACCGACCTGCTCTACGTCGACGGCACCGACTCGGAGGCCCTGACCGACTCCGTCGCCGCCGCGCTGCGCCAGGACCCGACCATCGACGAAGTCGTGATGAACGGCGCCCAGTTCGCCCTGGAGGCCGTCAAGTCGGTGAAGGACGCGGGCAGCAAGGCCGAGATCGCCACGTTCGACCTCAACGACGACATCGTCAAGGCGGTCCAGGGCGGGGACGTGCAGTTCGCCGTCGACCAGCAGCCCTACCTGCAGGGATACCTGGCCGTGGACGCGTTCTGGCTGTACGGGACCAACGGCAACGTCAGCGGCGGCGGGGAGAAGCCCGTACTCACCGGACCGGCGTTCGTCACCAAGGAGAACGTCGCCTCGGTGGCCAAGTACGCGGCCGGCGGGACCCGCTGAACCACCTCACGGAACTGCCCGGACGGCGGTCGTCTTATAACGGCGGTGACAAGGTTTGGGGTACTCACGGTGCGTACGGTCACTTGTACGGATAGCATCCTGCGCACCGCTGTGTGTAACAGACACGCGGTCACTTACCGTACTGTTCCCCCCGTCCCGCCGATCACTCAGCTCCTCCGCGCCCCCTGCTCACCGCTGAACGCTCTAGGACGACGATGTCTCCACGGACAGGCGCCCGCCGCCGTCTCGGCTCCATACGTCTCTCGCTGATCCTCCTGGCCCTGGTCCCCAGCGTCACCCTCACCGCCATGTGGGGTGTGACGACGATCCAGATGTTCTCCGAGGGACTGCGGCTGCGGGACCAGACCGGCCTCAGCCGGTCGACCGGGGCCATGGGCACCGACGCGGCGCTCGCGCTGCAGCGGGAACGCAGCCTGTCGGCCGTGCTGCTGGCCTCGCCCCGCGGCTCCCGTGCCGCGCTGGACGAGCAGCGGGAGCGTACCGACCAGGCGATCGCGACGCTGGTCGGCCAGTCCGACCGGATCCGGGAGGCACCGACCCGGATCCGCGACCGGATGTACTCGGTCATCGCGTCGGTGGGGAGCCTCGAGTACTACCGGGGGCAGGTGGACGACCCCACCGACATCACCCCCGAGCAGGCGCTGGACCAGTACACCTCGATCATCGACGACCAGATCCACGCCTTCCAGGAGATCTCCCAGGTCGACGACGGTGAACTGACCTCGCAGGCGGGACCGCTCGTCGCCCTCGAACACTCCGCGGAGCTGGTCTCCCAGGAGGACGCCCAGCTCCACCTGGTGTGGCCCGCGCGCGCACTGGACGAGCAGTCGTGGAGCCACTTCACCCAGCTGGTCAACGCCCGGCGCTTCCTCGTCGAGGACCAGCTCATCCCGTCGCTGCGCGGCTCGGTGAAGACCAAGACCGAGCGGATCCTGCAGGGCCCGGAGTGGAAGACCCTGGAGACCGTCGAGAACCAGGTGCTGGCGGCCCGGTCCGGGGACGGGAAGAAGATCTCCCTGCCGGACGCCCGGCAGCGCTGGACCACGGCGTACGACAAGCTCAGGCAGCAGTACACGGCCCTGATCCACCAGGAGACGACGGCGCTGCTGCAGCGCAGCGACGACCAGGCCGAGGCCCTGCTCGTCAAGGCGGCCGCGCTGAGCGCCGCCGGGCTCGTCGCCCTGCTGGTCTGCGTCGTCATGTCGTGGCGCATCACCGGCTCGCTGTCCCGCCGGCTGCGCGGGCTGCGGATCGCCACGCTGAGTCTGGCGGAGGAGCGGCTGCCCGACGTGGTGGCGCGGCTCGACCGCGGCGAGACGGTCGACGTCGAGTCCGCGACGCCCGAGCTGGACTACGGCCGGGACGAACTGGGGCAGGTGGCCCAGGCGTTCAACACCGCCCAGCGCACGGCGGTGAACACCGCCGTGGAACTCGCCGACACCCGGCGCGGCTTCCAGAAGGTCATCCTCGGCATCGCCCGGCAGAGCCAGAACCTGGTCAACCTCCAGCTCACCAAGCTCGACGCGCTGGAACGCGAGCACCAGGACCCGAACATCCTCAAGGGCCTGTACGAGCTCGACTCCACGGCGAGCCAGCTGCGCCGCTACGAGGAGAACCTGGTCATCATCAGCGGCGAGCGGCCGGGCCGCAGCTGGACCGAGCCGGTCGCCCTGATCGACATCCTGCGCAGCGCGGTCGGCGAGGTCGCCGAGTACCAGCGGGTGGAGGTGCAGACCGACGAGGAGGTCTTCCTCGCGCCGCCCGCGGTGGCCGACGTCATCCACCTGCTGGCCGAGCTCATCGACAACGCGACCACCTACTCCCCCGCGCCCAGCGCCGTCGGCGTACGGGCCGGTCTGGTCGCCAAGGGCCTGGCGGTGGAGATCGAGGACCGCGGTCTGGGCATGTCCGAGGACGACTACGCGTCGTTCAACGCCCAGTTGGCGGTGCCCCCGCAGTTCGACGTGGTGGCCCTCGCCGACGACCTGCGGCTCGGCATGTTCGTGATCGCCCGGCTCGCCAACCGGCACGGCATCACCGTCACCCTGCGTCCCTCGCCGTACGGGGGCACGACGGCGATCGTGCTGGTCCCGTACGAGATCGTGGTGCGCGAGTCCGCCACCGGGGACGCGGAGCGCGCCGCGGAGCCGCGGGTTGCGGCCGCCGTCGAGCCGGCCCGCGCCGCCGCGCGGGGCACGGCCCCACAGGACGCCGAGCCGGACGGGGCCACGCACGAGCGCTCCCGGGAGGCGCAGCCCGTCGCCCGGGTGCGGACCGCCGAGGTGCCCGCGGCCCGCACCGCCCCGCTCGCCGCACGTCCCGGCGCGGGCGCCGGCGGGGGGCGCGGCGCCATGACCCCGCTGCCGCGCCGGGTGCCGCAGACCAGCCTGGCCGCCGAGTTGCGCGAGGACTCCGCGGCCGACACGGCCGACGAGGCCGGCAGTCCCCTGGACGACTTCACGGCGGAACGCGCGGCCTCCTCCCTGGCCGGGTTCCAGCGCGGAACGCTCCAGGCGCGTGACAACGACGCGGATCCGACGTACGACCAAGGGGAAGAAGCCGCGCCGGACGGCGCATCCGTCACCTCGACTCCGCCCGCAGACCGCTCATGAAGGACAGAGAAATGACACGCCCCATCCCCGCCACACACAGCCAGCTCGACCAGCTGCTCACCGGACTGGTGGACCGGGTGGCCGAGGTGAACCAAGCCGTCGTGCTCTCCGAGGACGGACTGGTCGTCAGCAGGTCCACGGGGTTCCTGCGGGACGACGCCGAGCGGCTGGCGGCGACCGCGTCGGGGCTGATGAGCCTCAGCAAGGGCGTCAGCATGGACTTCCGCGGCGGACCCGTGCGCCAGGCGCTCATCGAGATGGCCAACAGCTACCTGATCCTCACCACGGCAGGACCGGGCGCGCACCTGGCCGTGCTCACCAACCGGGGTGCGGACGTCGGCGTCGTCGCGTACCAGATGAACATGCTGGTGAAGAAGATCGGCGAGCACCTCAGCGCGGCACCGCGGGCCGGCGTCGCCACCGACTCCGGCGAGTGAGGTGAACGGAGGCGACTCGGCGGGCCGTCTGGTACGGCCGTTCACGCTGACCGGCGGCCGTACCCGGCCCAGCCGCGCCGACTTCACCCTGATCACGTCGGTCACCACGGTGGACCCGCCGCCCGCCCGGGCCGAGCGGCCGCAGCCGGAGCAGGCGCGGATCCTGCGGCTGTGCGTGAAGCCGGTCGTGGTGGCGGAGCTCGCGGCCCAGCTCGACCTGCCGGTGAGCGTGGTCTGCATCATGCTCAGCGACCTGCTGGAGGCGGGCCGGATCACCGCCCGGGCGCCCCGCGAGATCTCCCGTACCTCGGACTTGGACCTGCTGCAGAAAGTGAGGGACGGTCTTGGCCGGCTCTGACCCCGTCATCCGGGGGACCTCGGCACCCGACACGGTCAAGATCCTGATCGCCGGAGGGTTCGGCGTGGGCAAGACCACCATGGTCGGCTCGGTCAGCGAGATCGTGCCGCTGCGCACGGAGGAACCGCTCACCTCGGCCGGCCTGGGCGTCGACGACCTGGGCGGCATCCCGGAGAAGCACGCCACCACGGTGGCCCTGGACTTCGGACGCATCACGCTCAGCCAGGAACTCGTGCTGTACCTCTTCGGCACGCCCGGACAGCAGCGGTTCTGGTTCATGTGGAACGACCTGGCGATCGGCGCCCTCGGCGCCGTGGTCCTGGTCGACGTCCGCAGGCCGGAGTCGAGCTTCGCCGCCATCGACTTCTTCGAGCGGCGCGGCATCCCGTTCGTCGTGGGCGTCAACGGTTTCCACGGCGAGCACCCGTACGCGCCCGAGGAGATCCGGGAGGCCCTGGCGCTGCCGGAGAACGCCCATGTGCTCCTGTGCGACGCCCGGGACCGGGACTCGTGCCGGGACGTCCTGATCGCGCTCATCGACCAGTTGATAGCGACGTCGGCGCAGAGCAACGGAACCGGCCGCCCGGGTTACCCGATCGGCCCGGCCTGAGCCCGTCCGCGCCGGCCTCGAGCCGCTACGGAGCCGTCGTGCCGCGCCCGCGGTCGAGCCGGGCCACGTGGGACACGTTCTCGCGGTCGTCGGCGTCGGTGCTCGGCCCGGCCGCGAACCAGGCGTCGAGGATCTCCTTCAGCAGCGGCCCGGACGTCAGCCGCAGCCCCAGGGCCAGCACGTTGGCGTCGTTCCAGCGGCGGGCGCCCCGGGCCGTGTACGCGTCGGTGCACAGCGCGGCGCGTACGCCCGGCACCTTGTTCGCGGCGATCGACGCGCCCGTGCCGGTCCAGCAGCAGACGACCGCCAGGTCCGCCCGTCCGGCGGCGACGTCGCGGGCCGCGGCCTCCGAGCACACCGCCCACCGCGCGTCGGCGCCGGGCCGCAACGCGCCGTGGGCCAGCACCTCGTGGCCGCGCTCGCGCAGTTCGCCGAGCAGCGCGCGGGCCACGGGTTCGTCCATGTCGGAGGAGACGGAGATCCGCATGGCCGGAGCCTACTGGAGGGTCCGCGGGCCCGTCCCGCGTACCGGCCGGTCGCGGTAGACGGCGGTCGCCGCCTGCACGAAGGAGTGGACCAGGGGGTTCGTGTCGCCCCGGTTCCACGCGACGACCACCCGGCTCGGTTCCATGTCGAGCAGCGGCACCACGGTGAGCCCCTCCCCCGGCTCGTGGTCCAGGAGCGTCATGCCGACCGTGCCGTTCCAGAGCACGGCCTGCCGGCACTCCTGGACGGCACGCACCACGGGCCCCTCGCGAGGTTCCCCGCCCTGCCAGTACGCCTGCCAGCGCGGATCGGTGCCGGCCGGGAACCGGAACCAGCGCCGGTCGGCCAGGTCGGCGAGTACCAGGCTGTCGCGGCGGGCCAGCGGGTCGCCCGCGCGCAGCAGCGCCCCCACCGGGTCGGCGCGCAGTTCGCGTACGGTCAGGCCGGTTCCGTCGAACGGGCCCCGGGTCAGGGCGATGTCGACCGGTCCGGCGCGCAGCCCGCAGGTCGGGTCGGTCAGGTCGGTCTCGCGGACGCGGACCTCGACGTGCGGGTGCCGCCCGCGGTAGGCGGCGGCCAGCCGGGTGGCGCGCGGGTCGGTGCTGTCCCCGAGGATGCCGACGGTGAGGGTCGCCGTGCCGGCCGCCCCGGCCACGCGGGTGCGGGCCAGCTCGGCCCGGTCGAGCAGGGCGCGCGCCTCGTCGAGCAGGACGGCGCCGGCGGGGGTGAGGGCGACCCCGGCGGACGAGCGGTCGAACAGCGCGCCGCCGAGTTCCGTCTCCAGCTGCCTGATCGCCCGGCTCAGCGGTGGCTGGCTCATGTGCAGGCGGGTGGCGGCGCGGCCGAAGTGGAGTTCCTCGGCGACCGCCACGAAGTACCGCAGCGTACGCAGCTCCATGGGCGCCACGATACCCGTACGGTATCGAGGCCGCGGAACGGGTCTTGGACAGCGGCTTCGCGGTGATCCTGAATGGGGTCATGAACGTCGCGTACTGGATCGTCGCCGGCCTGCTCGCCCTCCTCTACCTCTACGGGGGCGGGGTGAAGGTGTTCCGGAGCAGGGAACAGCTGCGCCCGATGATGGCGTGGGTGGACAGCATGCCGCTGCCGGCCGTCCGGGCCCTCGGGGCGGTCGAGGTGCTCGGCGCGCTCGGGCTGGTCCTGCCGCCGCTGACCGGCGTGGCGCCCTGGCTGGCCCTCGCGGCGGCCGTCGGGTTCGGGGTCCTACAGATCGGCGCGATCAGGGTGCACCTGCGCATGGGGGACCGCCGGATCGCCCTCAACGCCTCGCTCGTCGCCGCCGCCGCCGTCACCGCCCTGCTGGCCACGGCCTGGCTGTGACGCGCCGGCCCGGGTCCCTGGCGGGCGCTACGAGAACAGGGCCGTGATCAGGGCGATGTCGTCGTCCTTGTTCTGCCCGAAGCGTTCGAGCAGCAGGTCGCACATCTCCTCGAGGTCCTCCGGTCCGTCGGCCACCGTCCGGCGGAACTCGGCGAGGGTGGCGTCCAGGTGGGTGGCCCGTATCTCGACGAGGCCGTCCGTGACCATGAGCAGGCGGGTGCCGGGCGGGGCCTCGACGACGGTGGGCGGCGGGTGCGACAGCCCGAGGCCCACCAGCGGGCCGTGCGGGTCGTGGAACCGCGGCCCGTCCTTCGGGTCGATCACCAGCGGCGGGATGTGCCCGGCGTTGGCGATGTGCAGGCGGCGTTCGTCCGGCTCGACCAGCACGAGGCAGAGTGTGACGGTGACGCCGGGCTGGGACTGGCCCAGGAGCGTCTCCAGCCGGTCCAGGACGTGGTGCGGGGGGTGGCCCTCGATGGCGTAGGCCCGCAGTGCGTGGCGCACCTCGCCCATGACGGTCGCGGCCGCCACCGAGTGCCCCACCACGTCCCCGATGGCGAGGAGCAGGCCGTTCACCGTCTCCACCGCTTCGTAGAAGTCGCCGCCGATCTCGGCGTGCTCGGAGGCGGGGAGGTAGCGGAAGGCCAGCTGGATGCCGGGGACGGCCGGCAGCTCCTTGGGCAGGAAGGAGCGCTGCAGGGCGAGGCCCAGGGCGTGTTCCTCGTTGTAGGTCCGCAGGGCTTCGAGCGCCAGGGCGCTGGCGTTGGCCAGCTGCTGCAGGAGCTGCTCGTCGTCGGCGCTCTGCAGCGCGGCGGCGGGGACGGCCAGGCAGACGGGGGGACGGCCGCGCTTGGTGCGGGCCACCGCGAGGGCGACGTCACCGGGAAGGTGGTCGCCGGGCAGCAGGGCCCGCCACTGCCCGTGCGGGATCCGGACGGTCGTGACCCCGGTGTCCTGGTTCAGGCCGTGGGCCGCCAGCCGCTTGAGGAGGCCCGGGTGCGCGGGGTGGATGCGTACGGGGGTCCGCGGGTCGTCGGTCATGCTGTGCACGGCCTGCGTCTGGGGCGAGAGGAACACCGCGCTGGCCGGGCCGTCCAGGAGCGCGGCCGCGCCGCCGGTGGCGGCCGCCGCGAAGGAGTGGAAGCCCACCGCGCTGTAGACGTTCATCGTCGCCCGGTTCAGCTCCATGAGGCGCCGGGCGAGCCGCTCGGCGCGCTGCCGGGCCCGCGCGTAGCGCAGGGTGGCGGTGACGGTGGCGAGGAGCTCGCCCGGGTCGATGGGCTGGTCGAGGTAGGCGTCGGCGCCCCGCCGCAGCCCTTCCGCGTGGTCGGCCGGGCTGATGGCGGCGGCGGAGATCTGGATGATCGGCATGTGCGCCGTGCGCGGGCTGTCCTTGAGGCGCTCGCTGACCTCGAAGCCGCTCATGTCGGGGAGCAGGACGTCGATGATCGCGATGTCCGGCATCGGGCCCGGTCCGGAACTCACGTGGGCGAGGCCCTGCTCGCCCGTGCCGACGCTGACGACGGTGTGCCCCGCGCGCTGCAGCCAGCTGGTCAGGACGTAACGGTTCGTCTCGTTGTCGTCGACGACCAGTACGGTCGCGGGCAGATGCTCCTGCACGCTGTCGGTCACGATCCGCCCTTTCGGTTCCGCGGTTCCTTCGTGTACTCGTGACCGAGGTCCGGCAGGCGGACCTCGGCCCGGGTGCCGACCCCCACGGTGCTGGTGAGGGTCAGGGAACCGCCGAGCAGTTCGGCCAGCGTACGGGCGTACGGCAGACCCAGGCCGGTGCCGGGCCTGCCGTTCTGGTGCGGGCCGCGGACCTGGTAGAACACCTCGAAGACCCGGCCCAGCTCCTCGGGCGGGATGCCGATCCCGGTGTCCGTGACGGTGAACAGCACGGCAGGGGCCGAGGGCTCGGGGTCGGCCTCGATGTCCAGGCGCACCTCGCCGCGCTCGGTGAACTTGAGGGCGTTGGAGAGGAGGTTGCGCAGGATGCGCACCAACAGCGTCTCGTCGGTGACCAGGGACGGCTGCCGCTCGGACCGCGGCATGACCAGGGTGACCGGGTCGTGGCCGTGGACGCTCAGCAGGATGCCGCTGAGGTGCGCGACGAGCAGCCGCAGGTCCACCGGTTCCGGCTGGATGTCGAGGTGGCCGGCCTCGGCCTTCGCGACGTCCAGCAGGTCGTTCACCAGCGACAGCAGCGTGTTGCCGGAGGAGGCGATGAACTCGACCTGTTCGCGCTGCTCGTCGGTGAGGGCGGCCGAACCGGGCCCCAGCAGCAGGCTGGAGAGCGCGACCACGGAGTTGACCGGGGTGCGCAGTTCGTGGCTGATGTTCGTCCAGAAGCGGGTCTTGGCCTCGCTGGCCTCCTGCAGCTGCTGACGTTTGTCCTCCAGCTCCGAGTGCAGTGCCAGGACTCCGCTGTTGGTCGCCTCCAGCTCCTGGGTCAGCTCGGAGTACAGCGCGAGCACGCCCCGGTTGGTCTCCTCCAGCTCCTCGTTGAGGCGGCGCAGTTCCTCCCGCTGGGCGCGGGTCTCCTCGAGGGTGGCGATCAGGTCGCGGGTCTGGGCGCGCAGGTCGTCGGCCTCGGTCGAGCGGGAACCGGTCCTGAGGACCTCCATGAGCCGGGCCCGCTGCTCGGCCGTGCTTCCGGCCTCCACGGGCAGCGGCTGGACGACGACGATGCGGCCGCCCGCCGCACCGGCCTCGTGGTCGATCCGGACGAGCTTCGCGGCCAGGTCGAGCGTCTCCTTCGCCGGGGGCGGTCCGCCGGTCCAGGCGAACGTGACGAGCAGGGCGGCCGGCCTGCCCGGCGGGACCAGGCCGAAGAAGACCTCGAGGCCGCGGCTGCCGAGCCGGTCCCGTCCGATCTCGCTCAGCGCGGTCGCCAGCCGGACCTGGTCCTGCTGCTCCAGCGACATCGCGGACGCCACCTGCTGCGCGGTCCGCCGCAGGCCGAACACGTCCTGGGACGAGGACAGGACGAAGGGCGTCACCAGGTCCGCGGGCCCCTTGGCGGAAGAGGTGTCGTCGTGGGACGCGCCACCGCGAGGGCCCGGTTCAGTCGCCACGATCATCCCGTTCTCCACCGCTCACCATGCGCCCTTGACCACGACGACGCCGGCATCGTCCCGCCGTACTCCCGCTTCGCGCAACAGATGCCCCGCCACGACCGGTGCCGAGTGGTTCAGCAGACCCGGCAGGGAGGTGTGGTCCCAGCGCTCGGTCAGCCCGTCGGAGTGCATCACCAGGGCGCCGTGCGGCGGCAGCGGTTCCTCGAACGTCCGCAGCCGGCGCATCTGCGCGCCGACGATCCCGGGGGCCGACAGCAGGGCCCGGCGTCCGTGGTCGCCGAGGAGGAAGCCGCTGACGTTGCCGATGCCGCAGTACAGCAGGCGTCCCGCGGCGGGCTCGATCCGCGCCACGGCGACCGCGCCGCCGCGCGTTCCCTGCAGGGCGCGGTGAACAGCGGTGAGCGCGCCCTCCGGACCGAGGTCGCCGGTGGCGTGGAACGCCTTGACCGCCGCCTGGCTCGCGCGCGCGGCGAGGGGCCCGTGGCCCAGCCCGTCGCACAGCATGACCAGGAGCACCGGGCGGTGTCCGTCGCCGCCGCCTTCGACCGGCCGTACGGCCCAGGCGTCCCCGCACACGGTCTCCCCGCTGATGGGCCTGGTCACGCCGCCGGCCGGGGACGGTTCGGCGGAAGCGACGACGGCCCTGCCGTCCGCGGTGCGCGGCCAGAACCGCGCGGCCATGACCGTTCCGTGCCCGGGCACGGAGTGCAGGTCGAAGTGGTCCGCCAGCCGGGAGACCGCGCCCAGGCCTATCCCCAGCGTGCCGGCGCTGGACGTGCCGTCGGTCAGGGCGGCCGGGACGTTCGTCATCCCGGGCCCCGAGTCGACGGTGAGGAACTCCACGCCGGCCTGGTCCCCGGACCGCACCACGCGCAGCAGCAGGGCTCCGTCGTCGGCGTGCCGCTGCACGTTCGTGGCGGCCTCGGTGACGGCGAGGGCGATCTCGGCGGACCGGTGGCTGCTGAGCCCGAGGCGCCTGGCCAGGGTGGTGGCCGCGCCCCGGGCGGTCACCGCGAGCGAGGCGCCGTCCCGGAACCACGCCACGTCCTCGCCGGACAGAAGGGCCGCGGTGTTCACCGCACCCACTTGACGATGGTCACGGTCGTGCCCTCGCCCGGCGCGGTGACCAGCTGGAAGTCGTCGACGAGGCGCCGGGCGCCGCTGAGGCCCAGCCCGAGCCCGCCGCCCGAGGTCCAGCCGTCCGTCATCGCCTGTTCGACATCGGCGATACCGGGACCTGAGTCCTCGAAGACGGCGGCCACGCCCCGCTTGTTGCCCGCGCCGACCAGGCCGGAGGTGACCGTTCCGCCGCCGCCGTAGATCAGGGTGTTGCGTGCGAGCTCACTCGCGGCGGTGATCATTTTCGTCTGGTCGACCAGTGACAGCCGGCACCGCTGGGACAGTGCCCTGATGGCCTGCCGGATGTGCACGAGGTCGCCGCTGCGCGCTATGGGATGGACCTGAGGTTTTTCCCCCGCCGTCCAGGGCGCCGTCACCGCAAGGCCGAACTGGTGGGGTGACGCAGTTTCGCCAGCCCCTTCTCCAGGTCCAGGGCGGTGTCGACGCCGCCGAGGGACAGCCCCAGCTCGACCAGGGTGATGGCCACGGCGGGACGCATGCCCACCACCACCGTCCTGGCGTCGAGCACGCGCGAGATGGCGGCGACCGTCGCCAGCATGCGTCCCACGAAGGAGTCGACGATCTCCAGGGCGCTGATGTCGATGATGACGCCCCGGGCCGACTTGGCGACGATCTGTTCGGCCAGGTCCTCCTGGAGGTTCAGCACCATCTGGTCCTCCAGATCGAACTGGACGGACACCAGCAGGGTGTCGCCGATCCGCAGGATCGGAATGCGCTCGCTCATCGCTTGGCACCCTCGTGGGCGACGAGGTCCACGCCGGCCCTGCGCAGCGCCAGCTTGAGGGCGTCGGCGAGGCTGGCCTTCGTCACGATGTCGTCGAACTCGATGCCCAGCGCGACGATGGTCTGCGCGATCTGCGGGCTGATGCCGGACACGGTGCACTCGGCGCCCATCAGCCGGGCCGCGACGATGGTCTTGAGCAGGTGCTGGGCGACCTGGGTGTCCACCGCGGGAACGCCCGTGATGTCGATGATCGCCTGTTCCGAGCCGGTGTCCACGAGGGCCTGCAGGAGCTTCTCCATGACGACCTGGGTACGCGCCGAGTCCAGCGTGCCGACCAGCGGCACGGCGATGACGCCGTCCCACAGCCGCACCACGGGCGTGGAGAGCTCCAGGAGCTGCTCCGCCTGCGCGGTGATGATCTCGTCGCGCGTCTGCGAGTAGCTCTCGATCGTGAAGAGGCCCAGACCGTCCAGGACGCGGGCGAGCTCCAGGTAGCCGCGGATCTCGTCGGCGGAGCCGTTCTGCAGGACGGGCTCCAGGACCCGCTTCAGCGCGAAGACGCTGATCGCCGTCTCGCTGGGCGAGAACCCCTGGCGTGCCCTGTTCCTCGACAGCTCCGTCAGCAGTGCGCGGACCTCGGACATCTGGTCCGCGTGGATGTCGGTGGCACCCTGGCGCAGCGCGTCCAGCAGGGCTTCGTACAGCTCCCGGAGCTCGCGGTCGAGTTCGGCGGTGCCGACCCGTCCGCCCAGGGACCCCGCGACCTCCCGGACCCACGCCGCGGCCAGGTCCTGACCCTCTACCGACAAGAGCCCGACCAGGTCCACAGCGTCGTCTCGCTTCGCCATTCAGGCGCTCCTTCAGTGTTCCTATTTACGTGTCATAGCTGACCCGGAAAGCCTACGGCACAGGTTCCGCCGGGCAGCCGTGACCTTGCGTGACGGTGAACCGGGGGCGGTGTGCGACCGCCGCGGGCGCCGGGCGCGTCCCCGGGCGGCGGCCGGGTCGCGCGCGGGCGCACTTCTGTCACCATGTCCTCCATACGGGTCCGTCCGGGTCCCCGGTGGACGCCGGGGACCCGGACGGCGCGGACGACGGGACCGAAGGCGGGTGAGCGGTGGAGTCAGCGCACGGAGACGGCGCCGGGACGTCGGACGTCCCCGCCCTGACCGCGGCCGTCCCCCTGACCGGCGACGGCGGCTCGATCGCGCGGGCCCGTCACTTCGCGGCCGGCTTCCTCACCCGGGCCCGGACGGACCACGGGGTGTCCGTCTCCGCCCGCGCCATGGATCTCACCCAGTTGGTGGCGAGCGAGCTCGTCACCAACGCGCACAAGTACGCCCCCGGCCCCGTACTGATGGAACTGCGCATCGCGGACGCGCTGGTCACGGTGAGCGTGCGCGACGGCGTCCGTGCCCGTCCGGCCGCCCGCTCCGTCGACCCGCTGAGGGTGGGCCAGCACGGTCTGGAGATCGTCATGGCCGTCGCCCACGCCTTCCGGGTCGACCTCGAACCGGACGGCAAGCGCGTCACCGCCTCCATCGCCCTGGCCGACGGACCGGACCAGGAGTGACGGTCCCCGCCGCCGGCCGGCTCCTCAGGCGGTGAGGAGGCCGGCGCGCAGGCGGTTGAGGGTGCGGGTGAGCAGGCGGGAGATGTGCATCTGGGAGAGGTTCAGCTCGCGGCCGATCTCCGCCTGGGTCATCTCCTGGCCGAAGCGCATCTCGATGATGGTGCGCTCCCGCTCGTCCAGCTGCTGCAGCAGCGGCGCGAGGGTGTGCAGGTCCTCGAAGAGGTCCATGGCCGGGTCGCTCTCGCCCAGGGTGTCGGCGTACTTGGGGCCGCCGTCGCTGGAGTCGTCGTCGGCGCCGGGGGTGTCGATGGAGCCGGCGACGTAGCCGTTGGCGGCCACCAGGCCCTCGATGACCTCGTCCTCGGTCAGGTTCAGGTGCGCGGCGAGTTCCTTGACCGTGGGCGGCCGGTTGAGCGAGGCGGCCAGGGTCTCCTTGCTCTTCGCGAGGGTGACGCGCAGTTCCTGCAGCCGGCGCGGGACGTGCACGGCCCAGGTGGTGTCACGGAAGAAGCGCTTGATCTCGCCGACGATGTAGGGGATCGCGAACGAGGTGAACTCGACCTCGCGGGACAGGTCGAAGCGGTCGATGGCCTTGATCAGGCCGATGGTGCCGACCTGGATGATGTCCTCCATGTCGCCGCTGCCGCGGTTGCGGAACCGGCGGGCCGCGAAGTTCACCAGGGACAGGTTCATCTCGATCAGGGTGTTGCGGGCGTACTGGTACTCCGGCGTGCCCTCTTCGAGTTCCTGCAGCCGGTCCAGGAACAGCCGCGACATCTCCCGCGCGTCCCGGGGCGCGACCTTGCCGCCGTCCTCGATCCAGGGCAGCCCACCGCAGACCTCCGGCGCGCTGGAAGCGGATGCTTCAGGTGCGTTCACGGAGGAGATCACGGGTGCCGCCTTAAAGAGAGAGAACGGTGGAAACAACAGGTCCAGATTCACCTGCCCCCTGTTGCGGGATGCATGTGCGCCCGGACCGGATTTCTTCACGGAGCGTCGAAGGACGTTCCGGGGAACGCGGTGGGACGCCATGGACGGCGCCGCGGAAGCGGCGCCGCCCGTGCCGTTCCGGCTCCGGATCAGTCCTCGGCCGGGGTCAGCGTCAGCGAGATGGAGTTGATGCAGTACCGCTGGTCGGTCGGGGTGGCGTACCCCTCACCCTCGAAGACGTGGCCCAGGTGCGAGCCGCAGCGCGAACACCGCACCTCGGTGCGCGTCATCCCGTGCGAGCGGTCCTCGATCAGCTCGACCGCGTCGGAGTCCTTCGGGTCGTAGAAGGACGGCCAGCCGCAGTGCGACTCGAACTTCTCCGTGGAGGTGAAGAGTTCGGCGCCGCAGGCCCGGCAGGCGTACACGCCCTTCGTCTTCGTGTCGGTGTACTCGCCGCGGAACGCCGGCTCGGTGCCGGCCTGGCGCAGGACGGCGTACTCGGCCGGGCTCAGCTCCGCACGCCACTGCTCGTCCGGCTTCTCGATGTCGTACGACATGTTGCTCAGCCCCTCACTACAGGTGGTGCTACTTCGACAGGCGGGTCAGGATCCCGGGTCCGAGGTCCGTCACGTCTCCCGCGCCCATGGTGAGAACCAGATCACCGGGCCTCGTCATTCCCGCCACCAGGGCGGGCACCGCCGCCTTGTCGTGCACCGGCGTCACCCGGGCGCCGGCCGCCTGCGCCGCCTCGATGATCAGCTCGCTCGTCACGCCCGGGACCGGGTCCTCGCGGGCCGGGTAGATGTCCAGGACCAGCGAGGCGTCCGCCAGGGACAGCGCCTGTCCCATCTCCTTGCCGAGTTCCTGGGTGCGGGAGAAGAGGTGGGGCTGGAAGACGACCAGGATGCGGCCGTCGCCGACGGCCGCCCGCATGGCCTCCAGGTCCGCCGTCATCTCCGTCGGGTGGTGCGCGTACGAGTCCACGACCTGCACGCCCGCCTCCTCGCCCTTGAGCTGCAGACGCCGCTTCACTCCCGTGTACGAGGCGAGGGCGGCGGCCAGTTCGTCCGCCGGGACGCCCAGGGCGACGCCCGCCACCAGCGCCGCGACCGCGTTGTGCGCGTAGTGCCGGCCGGGCACCGAGACCGTGAAGGTGAGCGTGGCGCCGTCCAGCTCGACGGTCACCTCGCTCCTCAGTCCCTGCGGGACTACGGACAGCACGCGTACGTCGGCGTCGGCGCGCTCGCCGTACGTGATCACCCGGATGCCCTCCGGCAGCCGCCGCGTCAGCTCGCGCGCGCCGTCCTGGTCCGCGTTGACCACCAGGGTGCCGCCGGGCACGATCTTCCCGGCGAACGTCTCGAAGGACGCGTAGATCTCGTCCATGGAGGCGTAGTTGGCGTGGTGGTCCAGCTCCACGTTCAGCACGATCGCCACGTCGGGGGCGTACCTGTGGAAGCTGCGGTCCGATTCGTCGGCCTCGGCGACGAAGATCTCGCCCTCGCCGTGCAGGGCGTTGGACCCGGGGGCGTCGAGGTCGCCGCCGATCGCGTACGAGGGGTCCAGACCCAGTGTCGACAGGGAGACCGCCAGCATCGACGTGGTGGTGGTCTTGCCGTGCGTGCCGGCGACCGCGATCGGCCGCAGGCCGTCCATCAGGCGGGCGAGGGCGTCCGAGCGGTGGACGACCGGGATGCCCAGCTCGGCGGCGCGGACCAGCTCCGGGTTGTCCGCGCGGATCGCCGAGGAGACGACCACGCACGAGGCGTCGGGCGCCAGATGATCTGCGGCGTGCCCGATGTGGACGGTGGCACCCAGCGCGCGCAGCGCCTCGGCGGTCGCGGACTCCTTCGCGTCGCTGCCGGCCACCGCGGCCCCGCGCTGCGCGAGGATCTTCGCGATCCCCGACATCCCGGCGCCGCCGATGCCGATGAAGTGCGGTCGATCCATGGCGGTGGGAAGGCCGGGTGCCATACGTGTTTCTCCAGGACTCGGGTACGACGGTGAGCCCGCCCAGCTTATGGGGTGTGCCGCCCGGGACGGCCCCGCCCCGTCAGGGGCGCGGGGAACCGCGCGGACAGCCCCCACGCACCCGCGGCCGGGACCCGGCCCGGCGGCGCGGCCGAACTCACGCCTTGCTGTGCGAGAACAGCTTCAGCACCGGCACCCCCACCTTGTGCCGCGCCCGCGAGGCCCAGTCCCGGTGGAAGAACTCCTCCACGTAGTGCGGATCGGTCAGCACGATGACCTCGTCGGCCCCGCTCTCGTCGACGAGGGCCTTCAGCGCGTCCAGCGGATGGTCCTCGATCAGCCGCCCCTGCGCCGGGTTCCCGCCGGCCCGCAGCGCCGTCAGCGACACGTCGAGGGCCTGCCGCCCCTGTCCGGCCGCCTCCGCCCCCTCGGGCGTCTCGTTCTCGCGCGCCGCCTCGTCCAGTTCGCCGAGTGCCACGTCGTCGATGGCCCGCAGCAGCCGGTCCGCCTGGTCGCCGCGGGGCTGGAGCAGCACGTGGAAGGCGACCTCCTCGTCGCCGTGCAAGGTGGTGACGAACTCCACGTCCGCGGACGTCAGCGCCTTCTCGATCATCAGTACGCTCGTGAACACGACAAACGCCCTTCTCGTCCGAGGGCCGCTCGTAGACCCCTGCGGAAACCATCCTGCCCCGTGACCGTACGGGGACTGCGACATTCAGTGTGCCCGGCGAACAATAAACGGAACAGAATATTCCACCTCTTCGGTCAGGTCCGACGGTAGCGACCGAACAGGAACCCGGCCTCCTCCAGCAGGGACGTCAGTTCGAAGCGGCTCGGCACCTCGACCGCGGGACCGCCGGCGATGCGCTGGGCGCTGCCCGCGGTGAGCATCGGGGACACCGTCAGACAGAGCTCGTCGAGGACCCCCGCCGCGACCAGCTGGCCGAGCAGCCGGGGCCCGCCCTCGGTGAGGATCCGGCGCATGCCCAGTGCGGCCAGGGCGCCGACGGCCCGCGCGGGGTCCACCCCCGTGCCCTCGCCCGCGATCACGACCCGCGCACCGGCCTTCTCGGCGGCGGCGATCCGCTCGGGCGCCGCCGCGGCCCCGGTGAGCACGAGCGTGGGAACCAGCGGCGAGGTGAAGAGCGGCAGCGAGAAGTCCAGGCCGAGGCCGGCGCTCACCACGGCGACGGCGGGGGCCGGCCCCTGCCCCGCCGCCCGCCGCCGCGCGGCGAAGTCCTCGCGGGCCCGCGCGGGGCGGTAACCCTCCTGGCGTACCGTTTCCGCACCGACCAGCACCACGTCCGCGAGCCCCCGCAGCGTGCCGAAGATCCGCATGTCGGCGGCGCAGGACAGGGGCTGCGACCGCCCGTCGTGCTGGGCGGCGCCGTCGAGCGTGGAGACCATGTTGGCCCGCAGCCAGGGCTCCCCGGCGCCCGGGGAGCCCGGGATGTGCGACGGGTAGGCGTACGCCTCGGCCAGTTCGTCGAGCCCCCACTGCCGGTCCGTCGCATCTGCCCGCGCACCCGTGCCCGTGTCCGAGCCGGACGTCCCGTCCGGGGCCGGGGCTGCTGTCTGGTCGGTCACGGGGAACAGGCGTCGCATGTGATGCAGTCTGGCACGCGACGTAGAGTGGGGAACCGTGTCAGCCTCCACCACGGCCTCCGGATCCGGCGCGATACCCGAGGCGGCCCCCTCGTCCCTGTGCGCCCGCGAGCCGCACGTCCCCGCGGACCGGCTGGTCGCCGAGATGGTGCCGCCGCCGCGCTTCGACTCGGTCCGCTTCGACACGTACATCCCGGATCCGGACCGGCCCAGCCAGACCGACGCGGTACGCGTCCTCGCCGGGTTCGCGGCCGGTCTCGGCGGGCCCCCGCCCGGCACCGCCGGCAGGCGCGGCTTCCTCGGCCTCGGCAGGAGGCCCGCGAAGGTCCCGGCCGGCCCGCGCGGTGTGTACCTCGACGGGGGGTACGGCGTCGGCAAGACGCACCTGCTCGCCTCCCTGTGGCACGCGACCCCGGCGGAGCCCTCGCTCAAGGCCTTCGGCACGTTCGTGGAACTGACGAACCTGGTCGGCGCGCTCGGATTCCAGCAGACCGTGCGGACTCTGGGCGGACACCGGCTGCTGTGCATCGACGAGTTCGAGCTCGACGACCCCGGCGACACGGTCCTGGTGTCCAGCCTGCTCGGCCGGCTGGTCGAGTCGGGGGTCGCGCTCGCCGCGACCTCCAACACGCTGCCGGGCAAGCTCGGTGAGGGCCGGTTCGCCTCGGTCGACTTCCTGCGCGAGATACAGGGCCTGTCGGCGCACTTCAGGTCGCTGCGCATCGACGGCGAGGACTACCGCCACCGCGGGCTGCCCGAGGCACCGGCCCCGTACTCGGACGAGCAGGTGACGAAGGCCGCGTACGCGACGCCGGGCGCCTCGCTCGACGACTTCCCGCAGCTGCTCGGCCATCTGGCCCGGGTGCATCCGAGCCGGTACGGCGCGCTGACGGACGGCGTCGAGGCGGTCTGCCTGACGGACGTGCAACCGGTGCCGGACCAGTCCACCGCGCTGCGGCTGGTGGTCCTCGCCGACCGGCTCTACGACCGCGAGGTGCCGGTGGTCGCCTCGGGAATGCCCTTCGACGGGCTGTTCAGCGAGGAGATGCTGAACGGCGGCTACCGCAAGAAGTACTTCCGCGCGATCTCCCGGCTCACCGCGCTGGCGCGGGACGCCGGACCGCTCGTATCCGGCTGAACCGCCCCGGCCCCGGCGGTTTCCGGCCTGCCACCGGCACTCTTCGGCCCTCTTCAGGATCTCTTCAGGGTGAAACGTTAAGTTAACCCTGCAAACAACTTCCCGCGTTAACGTTCGCGTCAACAAGGGAATGCTCGATCTGGAGGCGGACGGGAGGGGGGCCCATGCGACGTGGTACGACGGCCCGGACGCTGTTCGCCGTTCTCGTCGCCGTCCTGCTGGCCCTGCAGCTCTCCGCCCCCACCACGGCATTCGCATCCACGTTCGCATCCGCGCACACGGACCGGCTCCTCGGCCCCGACCCGGGAGCCGAGTTCGCCACCTGCGCCGAGACGGCGCACACACACGGCCCGACCGGCCCGTTGCGCAGCCGCGACCGGATCCGCGTCGCGGACCACGTCCCGCCGGCCTCCACGCGTCCCGTGCTCCTCAAGGACGCCGTGGCCGGTCACGAGGACCCCGCGCACACCGCGGCGCCCGCGGCGCACCACCGTACGACGAGATCCTCGGCCGACCGTTCCACGGCGGCGCTCCAGGTCTTCCGCTGCTGAGACGGCCACCGGGCACGAAGCGACTCCGACCTGACCCGTCCCTCACCACGCCACGTCCGCCGAGCGCGTAGACGTGGGGTCTCGTCGCCGTACCCGCATGCGCTTCCGTCTTGTCAACCGACGCGCCCTCACGCGCGCCAGGAGGAATCGACACATGCAGCCCCTCATCGATCACGCACGCTCCTTCCGCGAGCGGTCCGCGGACCGCCCGGAGGAGTTCGCCCGCCTCGCCGAAGGCCAGTCCCCGCAGGTCCTGTTCATCACCTGCTCCGACTCGCGGGTCGTCCCGGCCCTGATCACCGGAGCCCGGCCCGGTGAACTCTTCGAACTGCGCACCGCGGGCAACATCGTCCCCCCGCACACCTCCGCCCAGCCCACCAGCGAGGCCGCCACCGTCGAGTACGCGGTCGAGGTGCTCGGCGTCCGCGACATCGTCGTCTGCGGCCACTCCCACTGCGGGGCCGTCGGCGCGCTGGTCCGCGGCGACGACCTGACCGCCGTGCCCGCCGTACGCGACTGGCTCGCGCACTCGACCCCGCGGCCCGCCGGCGCCGTCGAGGACCCCACCGTCACCGAGGCCGTGCAGAACCACGTCCTGACCCAGCTGCTGCGCCTGCGCTCGTACCCGTGCGTGGAACGGCGGCTGGCGGACGGACGGCTGGGCCTGCACGGCTGGTTCTACGAGGTGCACACCGGTTCGGTGCTCGCGCACGACGTCCGCTCCGACTCCTTCGAGGCACTGTGAGCGCCGCGACGGACACGGCGGCGGCCACCGGCGGGGCGGACCCGGGCCGGCGTCCGCGATTCCCGTACCTGCGGCAGGACTTCACCGCCTCGCTCGTCGTCTTCCTGGTGGCCCTGCCGCTGTGCGTGGGGGTCGCCGTGGCGTCGGGCGTACCCGCCGAGCTCGGCCTGATCACCGGCATCGTGGGCGGTCTGGTCACCGGCCTGCTCCCCGGCAGCAGCCTCCAGGTCTCCGGCCCGGCCGCGGGTCTGACCGTGCTGGTCTTCGAGGCGGTGCGCGCCTACGGACTGGCCGTGCTCGGCGTCATCGTGCTCGTCACGGGCCTGATCCAGCTCGCCATGGGTGCCCTGAGGCTGGGGCGCTACTTCCGGGCCATCTCGGTGGCCGTCGTCGAGGGCATGCTGGCGGGGATCGGCCTGGTCCTCATCGCGGGCCAGCTCTACTCGGTGGCCGGCGCGAAGGCCCCCGCGTCGGGCCTGGACAAGCTCGCCGGGCTGCCGGGGCTCGTCGCCGACTCCGCCGGATCCACCACGGCACTGGCCTCGGTCGGGCTCGGCGCCGCCACCGTCGCCGTGCTCGTGCTGTGGAAGCACCTGCCGGCGAAGGTCCGTACGGTGCCGGGGACGCTCGCCGCGGTGGCGCTGGCCACGCTGGCGGCCCTGGCGTTCGACCTGCCGGTGGCGACGGTCGAGGTGCGCGGGCTGCTCGACTCGATCCGGTTGCCGGGGCTCGAGGCCGTCGGCGGGCTGGCGAGCGTGGGCGTGCTCGGCACGGTCCTGGCCTTCGTGCTGATCGCGTCGGCGGAGTCGCTGTTCAGCGCCGCCGCCGTGGACCGGCTGCACGACGGGCCGCGCACCGAGTACGACAAGGAACTGATGGCGCAGGGCGCGGGCAACACGGTCTGCGGACTGCTCGGCGCGCTGCCGATGACCGCCGTGATCGTGCGCAGCTCGGCGAACGTGTCCGCGGGCGCCCGGACGAAGGCGTCCCGGGTGCTGCACGGGGTGTGGCTGCTGCTGTTCGCGGCGCTGCTGCCGGCCGCGCTCGCGTACATCCCGCTGCCGGCGCTGGCGGGCGTCCTGGTGCACGCGGGCTGGAAGCTGATCCCGCTGCGCTCGATCGCGGCGCTGTGGCGCGGCAACCGGGGCGAGGCGGTGATCCTGGTGGTCACCGCCGTGTCGATCGTCGCGGTGAACATGTTCGAGGGTGTGCTGATCGGGCTCGCGCTCGCCGTCGCCAAGACGGCCTGGGAGGCCTCGCACATCAAGCTGGAGGTCATAGACAAGGGGGCGGGGCCGGTGCAGGCGTACCTGTCGGGCAACGCCACCTTCCTGCGGCTGCCGAAGATACTCGACGACCTGGAGGCGCTGCCGAAGGACCGCCCGGTGACGGTGGACCTGTCGGACCTGCACCACCTCGACCACGCGTGCCGCACGGCGCTGGAGAACTGGGCGCAGCGGCACAGCGCGAAGGGGACGGAGCCGGTGAGGGTCACCTCGCCGTAGCGACCCCGCGCAAACGCCCCGCGGCCCGTTCCACGACCCGACAGGAGTCGCGGAACGGGCCGTTCGGTGTGTCCGGGGCATCCGGCTGTCCGCGGGAACGCCACGCTACGCGCGTGGTTCACGTGGCCGGGACCGCGTGATACACACAGGCGGGTCACATGCTCCTGTCCGCCAACAGGAAGGTTGTCCCATGTCCGCAACACGACGCGAAGTGCTCGCCCGCTCCGGAGCCCTGGGAGTGGGCATCGCCTTCACCGGAGCCGTGTCGGAGCTCTTCACCGGTACGGCCGCCGCGCTGGGCCACTCCGGATACGGGCCGCTGCTGCCCGACCCGGACGGTCTGCTGGACCTGCCGAAAGGTTTCCGTTACCGGGTGCTGTCCCGTGAGGGCGACGAGCTGCGCTCCGGTGAGGGCCAGGTGCCCAGCAACCACGACGGCATGGCCGCCTTCGCCGGCAGAGACGGCCGTGTCCACCTGGTGCGCAACCACGAGAACCGCGTCACCGCGAAGATCCCGGTCCCGACGGTCGACGGCCTCACCTACGACCCGACGGGCAAGGGCGGCTGTACGGCGCTGACCCTCGACCGGCGCGGGAACGTGGTCGGCGAGCGGGTCGCGATCGCCGGTACCGCCGTCAACTGCGCGGGCGGGCCCACGCCTTGGGGCACCTGGCTGACCTGCGAGGAGACCGAGGACCGGGCCGGCACGAACGGGTACACCAAGGACCACGGCTTCATCTTCGAGGTCGATCCGGTGGACCCGCTCCGCACCGGAGCGGTGCCCCTGACCGCGATGGGCCGCTTCCAGCACGAGGCGATCGCCGTCGACCCGAAGCGCGGTGTCGTCTACGAGACCGAGGACGCCTTCCTCAAGCCCTTCGGCCTCTTCTACCGCTTCCTGCCCAAGAAGCCGGAGGGCGGGCGCGGTTCGCTGCGCGCGGGCGGCAGGCTGCAGGCGATGCGGGTGCCGGGGGTCCCGGACCTCTCCTCGATCCAGGAGACGGGCGCGACCTTCGACCACATCGAGTGGGTCGACGTACCGGACCCGCTGGCGACCGGGACCCCCATCCGGGACCAGGACTTCGGCCGCAAGGGCATCACCCACGCGCAGAAGCTGGAGGGCTGCTACTGGGGCGGCTCGTGCGTGTACTTCGTCTCCTCCTTCGCGCACAGCGCCGAGGGCTCGGCGGCCGACCACTACGGCCAGATCTGGCGGTACGACCCCGCCGCCCGCAGGCTCACCCTGGTGATCGTCTTTGGTCCCGACACGGACGTGCAGCTGCCCGGCGAGTCCCCCGACAACATCTGCCTCGCCCCCAGCGGCGGCCTGATGGTGTGCGAGGACGGCAACGGGGCCCAGCACGTGTTCGGCGTGACACGGCGCGGCGAGGTGTACCCGATGGCCCGGGGCCGCCAGAACATCGGCACCGCGGACGAGCCGGAGTGGGGCGAGTTCGCGGGTGTCACCTTCTCGCCCGACGGCAAAACGATGTACGTGAACTGTTACACCCCGGGGACGACGTTCGCGGTGACGGGCCCCTGGCGGAGGTAGCGCCCGCACCGGGGAGGGGCGCTCGGCGAGCGCCCCTCCCCGGCCGTCCACGACACACCACCGAGCGAACCACCCCGGAGGGACACGATGGCCGAGCAGGACAGCGGCGGCGGGCACGGGGCCGAAGCCGGAACCCGGGCCGAGGCCGTGGCCGAGGACACCGTCATGCGCGACCTGCTGCGCCTCCCCGTCGGCGAACGGATCTCCCTCTCCTCGTACGACACGTCGGCGTCCTCCGGTGACGCCACGGACCCGCGGAACAAGACCGACGGCCGCGAGGCCGTCGCACGGATGGCCAGGCCCCTGGCCGACCTCCAGGAACGGCTGTGGGCGGCCGGCACCGCCGGTGACCGCCGCCGGGTCCTGCTGGTCCTGCAGGGCATGGACACCAGCGGCAAGGGCGGCACGGTCAAGCACGTCGTCGGCCTCTTCAACCCCGTCGGCTGCCGTGTCCGGCCGTTCGGTGCGCCGACCCGCGAGGAGCTGGAGCACGACTTCCTCCGGCGGGTCGAGAAGCGGCTCCCGCACCACGGCGAGCTGGGCATCTTCGACCGCTCGCACTACGAGGACGTCCTGATCGGACGCGTCCGCGCACTCGCCCCGCGCGAGGAGATCGAGTCCCGCTACGGCCGGATCAACGCGTTCGAGCAGTCCCTCGCCGACGACGGTGTGACGCTCGTGAAGTGCTTCCTGCACCTCTCGTACGAGGAGCAGCGCCGCCGGCTCCTGCGCCGCCTCGCCGATCCGCGCAAGCACTGGAAGTTCAGCCCCGCGGACATCGACGAACGCGCCCTGTGGCCCGCCTACCAGGAGGCGTACGAGACCGTCTTCGAACGCTGCGCCACGGACGCCGCCCCCTGGTACCTGATCCCCGCGGACCGCAAGTGGTACCGCAACTGGGCGATCAGCCGCCTCCTGCTGGAACATCTGAAGAGCATGGATCCCCGGTACCCGCGGCCGGACTTCGACGTGGAGGAGTGCCGGGCACGGCTGCAGGCGCAGGGCTGAGCGGCGACGGGCCGCGGACCCGGGCCATGACGTCCGGCGCCCGACACCACCGGTGACGATATGAGACGTTTTTCCTACTCATACGGTTAATGTCACCGGCGTGAACACCTTCCTGTGGAGAGCCGCCGCGGTCTGCGCGCTGGGCGCCTCGGGGCTCGTGGCCTGCGGCGCTCCCGAGGCGTCCCGAGTCGTCACGGTTCCCGCGCCCGTCGTCGGCTCGCCGTCGCGGGCGCCGACCCTCGCGCCGGGGCCGGGCGGGCTGACCCCCGTCTTCATGCGGGCGGCCCGGGCACGCGACAGGACCGTCGCGCTGACCTTCGACGCCGACATGACCGCCGATCAGGGACCCCGGGCGGCCGCCGGTGAGCGGTTCGACAATCCGCGGCTGATCGCGACGCTGCGGCGGCTGGAGGTGCCGGCGACCGTGTTCATGACGGGGCGGTGGGCCGAGGAGTACCCCCGGCAGGCGCGTGCCATCGGCCGGGACCCCCTCTTCGAGGTCGCCAACCACTCCTACAGCCATCACGCCTTCACCGAGGACTGCTACGGACTGCCGACCGTCCCCGCGGCACGGATGCGGGCGGACGTGGAGCGGGCGTTCGCCGCGTTCCGCAGGGCGGGGATCGCGCACCCGATGCCGTACTTCCGCTTCCCGGGCGGATGCTACGACCACCGGGCGCTGAAGGCGCTGGGTGCCACCGGTGTGACGGCCGTGCAGTGGGACGTGGTGAGCGGGGACGCCTTCGCGACGGACGCGGGGGCCGTGGCGCGGCAGGTGCTGGACGGGGTGCGGCCCGGTTCCGTGGTCGTCATGCACTGCACGCGCAGCGCGGCCCCGGCGACCGAGGAGGCCCTGCGCACCCTCGTCCCCGAACTCCGCGAGCGCGGGTACCGGTTCGTGAAGGTGTCGGAGCTGATCTGATCCGCACCCCTCCATTCAGCATTCAGCACCACCGGCGCTCAAAGCGATCGATTCTTCTTGTTGGACGGCCAAAACCCCGCGGTGGAGGCTGGAACATACCGAACGAGCAGTCCTTCAGGAGGAACCTCCATGCAGACACGCACCATCGGTGACGTCCGGGTCGGAGCGATCGGTCTGGGCGGGATGCCCATGTCCATCGAGGGACGCCCGGACGAAGAACGTTCGGTGGCGGCCGTCCACGCGGCGCTGGACGCGGGTGTCACGCTCTTCGACACCGCGGACGCCTACCACCGGGACGCGAACGAGGTCGGTCACAACGAGTCCCTGATCGCCCGCGCGGTGGCCGGGTACGGCGGTGACACGTCGGACGTGCTGATCGCGACGAAGGGCGGTCACCTGCGTCCGGGCGACGGCTCCTGGACGCTCGACGGCTCCCCGGAGTACCTGAGGAAAGCGTGCGACGCCTCGCTCCGGCGGCTCGGCGTCGAGGCCATCGGGCTCTACCAGTTCCACCGGCCGGACCCGAAGGTGCCGTACGCGGAGTCGGTCGGCGCGATCCGTGACCTGCTGGACGCGGGCAAGATCCGCCACGCGGGCATCTCCAACGCGAACCCCGGGCAGATCCGGGAGGCCAACGAGATCCTCGGCGGCCGGCTGGTGAGCGTGCAGAACCAGTTCTCGCCCGCCTTCCGCTCCAGCGAACCGGAGCTGGAACTGTGCGCGGAGCTGGGCATCGCGTTCCTGCCGTGGAGCCCGCTGGGCGGCATCTCGAAGGCCGGGGAGCTGGGCTCGCGCTACGCCGTGTTCGCCGAGGTGGCGGACGAGCACGGGGTGAGCCCGCAGCAGGTGTGCCTGGCCTGGATCCTCGCGAAGGCGCCGGTGACGATCCCGATCCCGGGCTCCTCCCGCCCGGAGACGATCCGCGACTCGGCCGCCGCCGCGGAACTGAAGCTCTCCGCGGAGGAACTGACCCGCCTCGACGCGGCCTAGCCCCTTCGGGGGCGCGGGGAACGGCGCGACCGGCCCTCACCGGCCCGCGCCTCCCTACCGGCCCGCGCCCCCGTACCGGCCCAACCCGCGGAGCGCCCCGCTGGCAGACTGGGGGCGTGAGCAGCGACGAAACGACGGCCGCGTCGGACAGCGGAACCCAGGACAGCCCCTTCAGACCCGAGCCGACCACCCGCGACGAGGCCCCGCAGTTCGTACTGCCCCTGGTCGTGCGTATCGAACGGAACGAACCACCGGCCCGCACGGACGCCCTGGAAACCGCCGCCCGCGCCGTCCTCGTCCTCCTCGGCGACGAGCGCTCGCTCGGCGAGGGCGAGTGGGCGCAGGCGGTCCACGACTGGCAGGACGCCCGTATCCGCAAGGTCGTCCGGCGGGCCCGCGGCGCCGAGTGGCGTCGCGCGGAGGCCCTGCCCGGCATCACCGTCACCGGCAGGTCGGCCGAGGTCCGCGTCTTCCCGCCGGTCCCGCTGGACGGATGGCCCAAGGACCTGGCCCGCCTCCAGGTCTCCGGCACGGACCTCGACGACCCGAAACCGCCGGCGGACCCCGACGAGGCCGTGCCCGTGCTCTGGCTCAGCCCCGATCTGGACATGTCGGCCGGCAAGGCGATGGCCCAGGCCGGCCACGGCGCCCAGCTCGCCTGGTGGGGACTGACGGAGGAGGACCGCACCGCCTGGCGCGAGGCGGGCTTCCCCCTCGCCGTCCGCACCGCCGGGCCCCCGCGGTGGGAGCGGCTCCTCACGAGCGGCCTCCCGCTGGTGCGCGACGCGGGCTTCACGGAGATCGCCCCGGGTTCGTGCACGGTGGTGGCCGACCACCCGGCACTGCGCCCCGACCGGCGGGGACCCGTATGAGCGCTGTCAGCGCTGTGAGCGCTGTGAGCACTGTGACGGAGCAGACATGAACCGTTGAACGGTCCCGCCGCCCCGTACGTATCTTCTGTCGCTGGCCAAGTACAGATTCCCAACGACCAGTTGGTAAAAATCCGGAGGCACCTGTGCGGCGTATCAACGGTACGGCCCTCGTCATCGTGGCACTCGTCGGAACACTCGGCGCGCTCGCGTTCCCCGTGTGGTCGTACACCGACCGCGCCGGCACGGGACCGGCGAACCTCGCCGCCGGGACCGTACCCACGAAGTGGGGACCGCTGACCGCCACCGACCGCGACCTGATCGTCCGGGTGCGGCTGGCGGGACTGTGGGAACTGCCCGCCGGGCAGCAGGCCCTCGAACGCAATCCCAGTCCCGCGATGAAGGAGGCCGCCGACCACCTGATCGTCGGCCACACCGACCTCGACAAGCGGGTGCGGGTCGTCGCGCGGGAGCTCGGCGTCGAACTGCCGAACCAGCCGAACGCGCAGCAGCAGGGCTGGCTGCAGCAGATGACCGACGCGAGCGGCGCGGACTACCCGAAGGTGTGGGCGAACCTCCTGCGCTCCGCCCACGGCAAGATCTTCCCGGCGATCGGGGCGGTACGGAACCAGACGCGCAACACCCTGGTGCGCCAGCTCGCCTCGGACGCCAACCAGACCGTGCTCGACCACATCACGGTGCTGGAGAAGACCGGCGCCGTCGACTTCGAGGCGATCGCCAACGACTCGGTGGCCGGTGCCACGGCCAGCCCGAGCGGTCCGCCGCCGCCCGTCCCCGGTGTGACCCCCGGCTCGGCGCCGCCCGCCGCGGCGACCGGTGACATCGACACCACGTCGCGGCCCTCCCCCGGCGAGCCCGGCACGGTCAACACGAACCGGCCCGACCCCGAGGACCCGGACGCCTCGGCGTCCTCGCAGTAGACCCGGGAACCTCAAATGTTGCTCTGAAAGTCCCCGCCGACGGGTTCGGCCCCGCTCCGCGGGGCCATCACCCGGTCACGCCGGAACGCACGTCCGTCGAAGGAGACGACACACAGGTCCTGGTGCAGCCGTGGTGGAGGGGGAGAACGATGGAGCAGCTGGGTACGGGAATCGGGTGGCGGCCGGAGATCGCCGAGGCCGTGGAGCGCATGCCCGGCATCGACTGGGTCGAGGCCGTCGCCGAGAACGTCTGCCCGGGGCACCTCCCCGCGTCCCTGCTGCGCCTGCGTGAGCGCGGTGTCACGGTGGTGCCGCACGGGGTGTCCCTCGGACTCGGCGGCGCCGACCGCCCCGCCGAGGGCCGGCTCGCCGACCTGGCCGCCCGGGCCGAGGCCCTCGGCTCCCCGCTGGTCACCGAGCACATCGCGTTCGTCCGGGCGGGCGGGGCGCTGACCGCCTCGCCGCCGCTGGAGGCCGGGCACCTGCTGCCCGTGCCCCGCACCCGGGACGCTCTCGACGTGCTGTGCGAGAACATCCGTATCGCCCAGGACGCGCTGCCGGTGCCGCTCGCGGTGGAGAACATCGCGGCCCTGATCTCCTGGCCCGGCGAGGAGATGACCGAGGGCCAGTTCCTGTACGACCTGGTCGACCGCACCGGCGTACGCCTGCTCATCGACGTGGCCAACCTCCACACCAACCACGTCAACCGGGGCGAGGACCCGGCGAAGGCGCTCGCCGAACTGCCCGTCGAGGCCATCGCCTACGTCCACGTCGCCGGCGGTTTCGAGCGCGACGGGGTCTGGCACGACAGTCACGCGCACGCCGTGCCGCAGGCGGTCCTGGACGTCCTCGCCGAACTGGCCTCCCGTGTCCGTCCGCCGGGCGTGCTCCTGGAGCGCGACGAGAACTTCCCCGAGCCGGCCGAACTGGAACGCGAACTCGCGGCGATCCGCGCGACGGTGGACGCACCTGCGCGGAAGAGCACCGGCGCGCCCGCGGGGACCGGCAGCACCCCGCTGCCGAAGGCCGACGGCGACCGGGTCCCCGGCGAGAGGCCGGCGGCCACCGGGCCCGCACGGCAGCGGCTCGCGCTCGCCCAGGCCGCACTGTTGTCCGCGCTCGTCGGCGGGACCCCCGTGCCCGAGGGGTTCGACCGGACCCGGCTGGCCGTGCAGGCCCGGGCGCTCGCGGGCAAGCGGGCCGACGTGGTGGCCAAGGTCGCCCCGGAGCTGCCGGAGATCCTCGCCGGGTCCTACCGCCGGGCCTTCCTGGCGTACGCGCACGGCCACCCCATGACCGACGGCTACCGGCGGGACGCGCTGGACTTCGCCGCGCACCTGCTGTTCGACGCGCGCGTCGAGGACGCCGGCGTGCGGCAGCGGCTGAGCGACTGGTGGCTGGAGCGCTCGGGCCCCGCCCCGCTGTCGCGGCGCCCGGCGGCCCGGCTGGCCCGCGCCACGCGACGGGTCCTGCTCCGGCGCTGAGCACGCGCGAGGCGCGGCGGCTCCCCCACCTGTGATCCCGCTCACCGCGATCCTCGAAGTACTATGCCGGTCCCACCACGAACGCACTGACGTGCGGTGCCGCAACAGGAGGCACCATGCGATCCATCAACGGCCGCGGACCGTTCGGCGGCACCGGGCTCATCGTCGCGGCCCTGGCGGCGACCCTCGTCGCGATGGCCTTCCCGATCTGGTCGTACGCGGACCGGTCGGGCACGGGCGTGAACACGCTGAACGCGACCACCGTGTCGACGCGGTTCGGTCCGCTGTCCGCGCCGGACCGCGAGTTCGTCACGAAGGTCAGGCTCGCGGGCCTGTGGGAACTGCCCGCCGGCCAGCAGGCCGAGGAGCGCGGCACGACGCGATCCGTGCGAACGGCCGGCGAGCACCTCGTCGAGGGCCACACGTTCCTGGACGCGCGGGTACGCGACGTGGCCGCTCAGCTCGGCCTCGAACTGCCCAACCAGCCCAGCGAGCAGCAGCGCGGCTGGCTCACCGCGCTGAGCGCGGCCCGGGGCGGGGAGTACGACAGGCGGTTCGCGAACATCCTGCGCGCCGCACACGGCAAGGTGTTCGGCCTGGTCGCCCAGATCCGCGCGAACACCCGCAACTCGCTCGTCCGCGGCCTCGCCGACGACGCGAACACCACGGTGCTGGACCACATCACGGTCCTGGAGGCCACCGGGCTCGTCGACTTCGACGCGCTGGCCCGGGACGCGGCCTCCGCGAGCGCGCCCCCGCTCACCGGCTCCCCCGCGCCGCCCGGCCCGAGGGCCTCCCCCAGACCGCCCGTCCCGGCGACGCCGTCGCCCGTGCCGAGCTACTCGCTGCCGCCTGCCGCGACCGGTCCGCCGGCGCAGGACCGACGGTGACGGCCGGACAGGGACCGGCAATCGAAAGGGCCGCCGACGCGGAACGTCACACAAGGGCGATGCTTCGTCCAAAATATGAACAAACCGTGGCGCCACCGGGCCGCGTCGCATAGAAAAACCGCATGTTCTGGGTCCTCCTCCTTCTCCTGGCCTGGGCCGTGGCCGGCACCGCCTGCACGCGCCTGTGCCTGGCCTCGGTCCGCGCCGCCGCGGACGACACGTACGCGCCCGGCGACCGCGGCCTGACGCTCTACGAGGCCGCGTTCCTGTCCGGCGGCCCCGCGCGGGTCGCCGAGCTGACACTCGTGTCGATGGCCCGCCAGCGCCGGCTGCTGCTCGCGCACACGGGCTGGGCGACCGTCGTGGACCCATGCGGCCGGGACGAGATGGAGCGCTCGGTACTGGGCGCGATCGGCCCGGACGGCCAGTCCCGGATAGCGCCGGTGCGTACGAGCGCGGCCGCCGCCGAGTCCGTACGCGCCCTTGCCGACCGGCTCGTCGCGGCGGGTCTCGCCGTGCCGGACGGCGCGCGCACCACCGTGGCGGGCGCCGTGCGCCAGGTGCGGTCGGCGGCGGTGGCCGTGCCGGTGCTGGCCGCCGTGGCGCTGCTGACGCCCTTGCAGGACCCGCGCGAGCGGGCGCTGGTGGCCATCTGGTTCGCGCTGCCCCTCGTCCTCACGCTGAGCTGTCTCGTCATCGCCCGGATCGAGGCCGACCCCTGCACCCGCTGGGCGTCCCCGGCCGGGCAGCGCCTGCTCGGCGCCCTGGCCCGCCGGGCGGACACCGACAGCGACGACCGTACGTACCTGACGACGGTCGCCGTGCGCGGCGTCCGCGCGGTCGGTGAGCCGGATCTGCGGGCGGCCTTCGGACACCGCGAGCCGTACCTGTAGGGGGGCGCCCCGGCGCGTGCCGGGCGCGCATCGGGGTCATTGGGCCGGTATCGGCGAGCCGGTCCTTTACTTCGCCCGGCACCGGACGAACCATCCCTTCTGTCGCTGCCGGCCGTGCACCGAACCGTGCACCGAGGGGAGAGGGAACACGATGCGAGCCGCCGTGCTCTGTGCAGCAGTCGGGTCCCTGGTCCTGACCGCCGTCGTCGCCGCGCCCGCCGCCGGCGCGCCGCCCGGCCGGGCCGAACGGTACGGCACGGCGGTCGCCGCCGAACGCGCCGCCGCCGACGGCATCCGCTTCGGGACGTGCTCCGAGGACCAGGACGGACCGGCCACCCTGCAGTGCGGCACGGTGACGGTTCCGCTCGACTACGCGCGCCCCGGCGGCCGGCAGATCGAGCTGACCGTCAGCCGGGTGCGGGCGACCGGGAAGGACGGCGGGCGGTCCGTGCCGCGGCAGGGCTCCCTCGTGTTCAACCCGGGCGGCCCCGGCGCGTCCGGCATGTACTTCCCGCTGATCGGCATGGTCCCGGAGTGGAAGCGCATCGCGTCGGCGTACGACCTCGTCGGGTACGCCCCGCGCGGGGTGGGCCGTTCGGCGCCGCTGTCCTGCCAGGACCCGGCGACCCTGCGCCGGGGACCCTCGCCCGCGCCGGCCCACCCGTCGGAGGCGTACAAGAAGGAGCGCATCGCACGGGCGAAGGCGTACGCGCGGGGGTGCGTCGAGCGTTCGGGCCGGGCCGTCAGGCACTTCTCCTCGGTCAACAACGCCCGGGACCTGGACGTCCTGCGGGCCGCCCTGGGCGAGCGGAGGCTGACCTTCATGGGAGCGTCCTACGGTACGTACTTCGGGGCGCTGTACGCGGAGCTGTTCCCCTCCCACGTGCGCCGGATGGTCCTGGACTCGGTCGTGAACCCGGACCCGGCGAAGGTCTGGTACCGCAACAACCTCGACCAGTCGGTCGCCTTCGAGCGCCGCTGGGCCGACTTCCGCGCCTGGACGGCGAGGCACGACAAGGTGTACGGGCTGGGCCGCACGCGGGAGGAGGTGCAGCGCAGTTACGAGCGGGCGAAGGCACGGCTCGCGGCCGAGCCCGCGGGCGGTGTGGTCGGGCCGGGGCAGCTGCAGGGCGCGTTCCTGGACACCGGGTATTACGACGACTACTGGCCGCAGCGCGCGGCGGCGCTCTCCGCGTACCTGAAGGGCGACCCGAAGCCGCTGGTGCGGCAGGCGGGCCCGCACCCGGACGCGGCGAAGGAGCAGGAGAACGGCAGGGCCGTGTACACGGCCGTCGAGTGCAACGACGCGCCCTGGCCGCGGTCCTGGCACACCTGGGACCGCGACAACACCCGCCTCGCGCGCGTGGCGCCCTTCGAGACCTGGTCCAACGCCTGGATGAACCTGCCGTGCGCGTACTGGCCGCTGCCGCGCCGTCGCCCGATCGACGTCCGCACGTTCCCTGGCGAGCTGCCGCCCGTCCTCATCCTGGCCGCCGAACGCGACGCGGCGACGCCGTACGCCGGCGCGCTGGAGACGCACCGGCGGCTCTCGGGCTCCGCCCTGGTCACCGAACGGGCGGCGGGCGCGCACGGCATCGGCGGCGGCCCCAACGCGTGCGTGAACGCCCACCTGGACGCGTACCTGCTCCAGGGCCGCGTCCCGGCCCCCGAATCGACCTGCGCCCCCCACAAGGAACCGAAGCCGGCCCCGCCCCGCTAGGGGCGCGGCCCTTCAGGGGCGCGGCCGACGTACGGCCTCTGCGAGGGTGCACCCCGCGAGGCGCCCCTGACGGGCGCTCAGGCGAGGCCGGCGACCAGTTCGGCGACGGACTTGCGGCGGCCCGTGTAGAACGGGACCTCCTCGCGCACGTGCATCCGCGCCTCCGAGGCACGCAGGTGCCGCATGAGGTCGACGATGCGGTACAGCTCGTCGGCCTCGAAGGCGAGGATCCACTCGTAGTCGCCGAGCGAGAACGAGGCGACCGTGTTGGCCCGCACGTCCGGGTATCCGCGCGCCATCTTCCCGTGGTCGGCGAGCATCCGGCGCCGGTCCTCGTCGGGGAGCAGGTACCAGTCGTAGGACCGCACGAAGGGGTACACGCTGATGTAGTCCCGCGCTGTCTCGTCCGCGAGGAACGCCGGGACGTGCGACCGGTTGAACTCCGCCGGCCGGTGCAGCGCCATGTTCGACCAGACCGGCTCCAGCGCGCGGCCCAGCTTCGTACGGCGGAAGAGGTTGTACGCCTCCTGGAGCTGGTCGGCGGTCTCGGCGTGCCACCAGACCATGAGGTCGGCGTCGGCACGCAGGCCCGACACGTCGTAGGTGCCGCGGACCGTGACGTCCTTGGCGGCGAGCTGGTCGAAGAGCTCCTGGACCTCGTCCGCGTAGCCGGCGCGGTCCTCGGGAAGCACGTCGCGCAGCTTGAACACGGACCAGAGGGTGTAGCGGATGACCTCGTTGAGGTCCTTGGCCTTCTTGCCGGCGTTCGGGGTCCTGGCCTGGCCGGTGGTGGGAGCGTCGTCACTCATGGGGCTATTCTCCCGCTCCCCCGTGCAGACTCTGCACCGGGTTCGCGCTCAGCGCGTCCAGCAGCCGCGCGTCGCCCCGCAGCGCGTCCACGGCGGCGTTCGCACTCGCGACGCAGGCCGGGATCCCCACCCCGTCGTACGCCGCCCCGCACACCGCGAGACCCGGCAGCCTGCCGACGTGTTCGCGGATGCGGGCCACGCGCGCGTGGTGCCCGACCGGGTACTGGGGCAGGCCGTCGTCCCAGCGCGTCACCCGGGTCTCCAGGGGCTCCGCGGTGAGGCCGGTGGCCTCACGCAGGTCGCGGCGCGACACGTCGACGAGGTCGGCGTCCTCGCGGCCGAGGACCTCCGTCTCGCCGTACCGGCCCACCGACGTCCGCAGGACCACCACGTCCGGGTTCTCCGCCGCGATCCAGCCCCACTTCTGGGACGAGAACGTCGAGGCCTTGATCGTGCGCCCGTCGACGGGCGGCACCAGGAACCCGCTCCCTCCGGGAAGCACGGCCTCCGCGCGGCGGTAGGCGAGGGTGATCAACGCCATGGACGCGTACTCGACGGCCGCCAGCTCGGCCGCCGCGGCGGGGGCCTCGGCACCGAGCAGCGCGGCCGCGGCGCCGGCGGGCACCGCCACGACGACGGCGTCGGCGCGCAGCACCCGGCCGCCGGCGACGACCCGCCAGCGTCCGCGCGCACCGGCGCCGGCCGGATCGCCGGCCTCCCGTCGCAGCTCCGTCACCGGTGCGCCCGTGACGATCTCGCCGCCCCGCGCGCGCACCGACCCGGCGACGGCGAGCGGCAGCCGGCCGACGCCGCCCTCGATGCCCATGAAGACCGGGCCCGCCCGCAGGTTCTTCGCCGCCTTCTCCTGGATCCCGCGGACCGCCTCCGTCAGCGAGGCGTGCGTACGGGCCGCCTCGAAGAGCTGCGGGACGGCCGAGCGCATCGAGATGCGGTACGCGTCGCCCGCGTAGACGCCGCCGAGCAGGGGCTCGACGAGCCGGTCGACGACCTCGCGGCCGAGGCGCTCCGCGACGTACCCGCCCACCGCCACGTCGTCGCCGATCTCGGTGCGCGGCAGGTCACGGTCGCGTTCGATGCGGCGCAGGCCCTCGTCGGAGAGGACTCCGCGCAGGGTGGCCGCGTCCGCCGGGACCCCCATGACGTGTCCCCTGGGCATGGGCCTGAGCGTGCCGCGCGTCCAGATCGAGGCGCCCGCCGCCGTCGGCGGCCGGAGCCGGTCGGCGAGGCCCACCTCGTGGGCGAGCGCCACCGCCTCGGGCCGCCGCGCGAGCATCGACTCGGCGCCCAGGTCGACCCGGGCGCCCGCGACCGTGCCCGGCAGGAGCTTGCCGCCGAGCCGCTCCGAAGCCTCCAGGACGGTCACGCGCGCGCCGCCGTTCAGCAGCCGGTGGGCGGCGGCCAGACCGGCGACGCCGCCCCCGACGACGACCACGTGCCCCGCGCCCGTACCCGCTCCCGTATCCGTGCCCGTACGTGTGTCTGCGTGCATCCCTCCACTCTCCCAGACCCCGCCCGCGCTCCTGCGCTACCCCGGCGAGTCCGGACCGTGACCGCTTCGGGACCGGAACACGCCAACGTCCCGGGCGGCCCGGGCGTCGAAGGAACGTCAGTCATCACGACACCTTCGGGGGTAAGCCGACATGCAGACGCGCGGCAGCGACACGACCGGGTACCGCCTTCGATCCGCACGTTCCGTCCAGTTCCTCGCGGCGCTGCTGCTCGCGGGCACGCTCGCCGTCACGGGATGTTCCGCGGGCGGTGCCGGCGACGCGAGCTCCGCCGGCGACAAGGCCGCGGTTCCGGAGAACGCCGAGGAGGCGCCCGCCGGCGCGGCCGGCCTCGACGCGGGCGGCGCGAAGCGCTCCGGGGACGGGCGGGCCGCCGCGCCCGCGGAACCGGCCACCCACATCATCCACACCGCCTCCCTGACCGTGCAGGTCAAGGACGTGCCCACGTCCCTCGCCGAGACCCGCACCGTGGTGGAGAACGCGGGCGGCGTGGTCGGCGACGAGACCACGGACCGTGACTCCGGGGGACACGAGCGTTCCCGCGTCGTCCTGCGGATCCCGGCCGCCGCGTACGAGGAGGTGCTCCAGGAACTGGAGGGCTCGGGCAAGCTCGTCGACCGCAAGGCGAAGGCGGAGGACGTCACGGAGCAGGTCGTCGACGTGAAGAGCCGGATCACGTCGCAGCGGGCCAGCGTGGCGCGCATCCGCGAGCTGATGGACCGGGCCTCCAAACTGAGCGACGTGGTCACGCTGGAGGGCGAGTTGAGCACCCGGCAGGCCGACCTGGAGTCGCTGCTGGCCCGGCAGGCCTCCCTGAAGGACCGGACGAGCCTGGCCACGATCACGCTGTCCCTGTCGGAGACACCGGTGAAGCAGACCGCCGAGGACGACGAGCCCGGCTTCGCGGACGCGCTCGGCGGCGGCTGGGACGCGTTCGTCACCATGTTCCGCTGGATCGCCCTGGCCGTGGGCGCGGTGCTGCCGTTCCTGGTGGGCGCGGCGCTGCTGCTGTTCCTCTGGGTACGTTTCCTGCGTGGCCGGACACCGCGCGGCGCGGCCGCCCCGGGTGAGCCCGAGCGGGACTGAAATGCCGGGCGCCCGTAGCGTGTTCGCATGAGCATGAGCCGGGAGAACCGTACGAAAGAGCGTCTGGTGGTCGTCGGAGGGGACGCGGCGGGCATGTCCGCCGCGTCCCGGGCGCGCCGGCTGAAGGGTCCCGAGGAACTGGAGATCATCGCCTTCGAGCGGGGACACTTCAGCTCCTTCTCCGCGTGCGGCATCCCGTACTGGGTGGGCGGCGACGTGGAGCACCGGGACCAGCTGATCGCGCGTTCGCCCGAGGAGCACCGCGCACGCGGGATCGACCTGCGGATGCGGACGGAGGTCACGGAACTCGACGTGGAGGGCGGCCGGGTGCGCTCGCGCGACCTGGAGTCCGGGGCCGAGGAGTGGACGTCGTACGACAAGCTCGTGATCGCGACGGGCGCCCGCCCGGTGCGGCCGCCGCTGCCCGGCATCGACGCCCCCGGGGTGCACGGGGTGCAGACCCTCGACGACGGCCAGGCCCTCATCGACGCGCTCGGCCGTACGGAGGGCCGCCGCGCGGTCGTCATCGGCGCGGGCTACATCGGCGTGGAGATGGCCGAGGCGATGATCAACCGCGGGTACGAGGTGACGGTCGTCAACCGCGGCAGGGAGCCGATGGCCACGCTCGACCCGGACATGGGCCGCCTGGTGCACACCGCCATGGAGGGCCTGGGCATCACGATGGTGAACGACGCCGAGGTCACCAAGATCCTCACCCGGGAGGACGGACGGGTCCGGGCGGTCGTCACCGAGGACGCCGAGTACCCGGCGGACGTGGTGGTCCTCGGCATCGGGGTCCGGCCGGAGACGACGCTCGCCGAGGCGGCGGGGCTGCCGCTCGGCGCCCACCAGGGGCTGCTGACGGACCTGGCCATGCGGGTGCGCGGCCACGAGAACATCTGGGCGGGCGGCGACTGCGTCGAGGTCCTCGACCTGGTCTCGGGGAGCGAACGCCACATCGCGCTGGGCACCCACGCCAACAAGCACGGCCAGGTCATCGGCTCGAACGTGGCCGGCGGCTACGCCACGTTCCCGGGTGTCGTCGGCACGGCGGTGAGCAAGGTCTGCGACCTGGAGATCGCCCGCACCGGCCTGCGGGAGAAGGACGCGCACCGGGCGGGCCTGCGGTTCGAGTCGGTCACCATCGAGGCGACGAGCCGTGCGGGCTACTACCCGGACGCCGATCCCATGACGGTGAAGATGCTCGCCGAGCTCCGCACCGGCCGCCTCCTCGGCGTCCAGATCGTCGGCGGCGAGGGCGCGGGCAAACGCGTGGACATCGCCGCCGTCGCCCTCACCGCGGGCATGACGGTGGAACGCATGACGTCCCTGGACCTCGGCTACGCCCCGCCGTTCTCCCCGGTCTGGGACCCCATCCTGGTGGCGGCCCGCCAGGCGGTGTCGGCGGTACGGAAGAGCACCCCGTAAGGGCGCGCCCCGTCACGGGAGCGCCCTTACGGGGGCGCGGGGAACTACGCGCTCGGCCCCCATCGGCGGTCACCCGGAAGGAGATGCTCAGGCCCCCTGGGCGTTCCCGTTGATCTTCTCTATGGCCTGCCGGGCCTGCTCCCCCGGCGTCCGCGGCAACGAGGAGACGGCGGAGACCTGACCCCCGCCGACAGCGGTGGGCGCGGCCGCCGCGGCCGGCATGGCCGAGGCGGCGGCCTGGCGCGCGTGCGACCCCGCCTGCCGCCCCCGCAGCCGGTGGCTCGCCGCCTCGTCCAGCGTCACGGGCCGCTGCATGCTGGCGGCCAGCCGCCCCGCCTCCTGGCCGAGCGCGGCGACGTCCTCCCAGGACAGCCGCAGTACCACGGCGAGTTCCGCCTCGCCGTCCGGCGTGGCGATCAACGGCTGAGCGGCTCGGTCGTTCATGACCTGTTCCTCACGTGTCTGCTGGGACCAAGGGCGGTTGCCGGAACATACGCATACGGCCGCGCCCCCGTTCAGACGCCCCGAACGGGGGCAGGATCCCCCCGTGGTCATACCCGTGCACGACGTGAACCCCGCACGCCGTACCCCGTACGTGACGTACGCGCTGATCGCCGCCAACGTCGCGGTCTTCCTGGTCACCCCGGGCGCACTCACCGGCGGGAGCGGCCTGTCCCAGCTGTGCCACCTGCAGGCGTTCCTGGACCACTGGGCGGCGGTGCCGCGGGAGCTGATCCACGGGCAGCTCCCGACGAGCGTCCCGACCGGGGCCGTGGGTGCCGGCGCCGGCGGCCCCGGCTGCGTGGTCGGTCCGCCCGGCTACGACAAGTCGCCGCAGCTGTCGGTCCTGACGGCGATGTTCGTGCACGGCGGCTGGGTGCACCTGCTGGGCAACATGCTCTTCCTGCTGATCTTCGGCAACAACATCGAGGACCGCCTCGGCCACATCCGCTACCTGCTGTTCTACGGGGTCTGCGGCTATGCGGCGGCGTACGGCTTCGCGCTGGTCAACGCCGACTCGGGCGACCCGCTGATCGGCGCGTCGGGCGCGATCGCCGGGGTGCTGGGGGCGTACCTGGTCCTTTATCCGAGGGCCCGGGTCTGGGTCCTGGTGCCGTTCCTGATCTTCCTGCCGCTGCGGCTGCCCGCCTGGATCGTGCTGGGCTTCTGGTTCGGCCTGCAGGCGGTGTACTCGTCCGGCACCGGCATCTCCGAGGCCGGCACGGTCGCGTACGTGGCCCACGTGGTCGGCTTCCTCGCGGGCATGCTCCTCGCCTGGCCCCTGCGCCGCGGCACCCCGCCCGCACCGGAACCGAAGGGCCTCCTGTGGGGCAGGAGGGCCGGCCACCGCTGGTAGGCCCGCGCCCCGTCAGGGGCGCGGGGAACCGCGCGCCAAGCCCCCACCGGCCCGCGGACGGGGAACGGCCCGGTGGACCCTCAGCGCTCGGACCGAACGTGCACGTACTCCACGAGCCGGGTCAGCGCGTCCGGGTCCATCGACGGCAGCACCCCGTGCCCGAGGTTGAACACATGCCCCTCAAGACCCGAGGCGGCGTCGAGGACCTCCTGCGCCTTCTCCTCCACCACCCCGGTCGGGGCGAACAGCACGGCGGGGTCGAGGTTGCCCTGGAGGGCCCGGCCGGGGCCGACCCGCCGTGCCGCCTCGTCCAGCGGCACCCGCCAGTCGACGCCGACGACGTCCGCGCCCGCCTCGCCCATGAGCCCGAGCAGCTCCCCCGTACCGACGCCGAAGTGGATGCGCGGGACGCCGTACTCCTCGACGGCCCGGAACACCTTCGCGGAGGCGGGCATCACGGAGCGCCGGTAGTCGGCGGGGGCGAGGGCGCCGACCCAGGAGTCGAAGAGCTGGACGGCGGAGGCGCCCGCCTCGATCTGCACCTTCAGGAACGCGGCCGTGATGCCGGCGAGCCGGTCGAGCAGATCGGCCCAGAGCTGCGGGTCGCCGTACATGAGCGACTTGGTGTGCTCGTGGTTGCGGGAGGGGCCGCCCTCCACGAGGTAGCTCGCGAGGGTGAAGGGGGCGCCCGCGAATCCGATGAGGGGCGTCGGGCCGAGCTCACGGGTGAGCATCCCGATGGCCTCGGTGACGTACCACACGTCGTCGGGCGTCAGCTCGCGCAGCTGGTCCAGGTCGGCGCGGGTGCGGATCGGCTTCCCGACGACGGGGCCCACGCCGGGCCTGATGTCCAGGTCGACGCCGATGGCCTTCAGCGGGACGACGATGTCGCTGAAGTAGATCGCCGCGTCCACGTGGTGCCGGCGGACCGGCTGGAGGGTGATCTCGGTGACCAGGTCGGGCCGCATGCAGGACTCCAGCATGGGGACGCCCTCGCGCACCTTCAGGTACTCCGGCAGTGAGCGCCCGGCCTGCCGCATGAACCACACGGGTGTGTGCGGTACGGGTTCACGCCTGCACGCCTTGAGGAAGGCGGAGTCGTAGGTCGCGGTCGGCTGCTGGCCCTGGGGGCGGTCAATGACGCTCACGACGAAAAGTCTCGCACGGTCCGCGGACGCCTCGGGCCGGTCCGGCACGGCGGCGTCCCGCCCGGTACCTCCGCGAACCGCCGCTTTCGGGGGCGCTTTTCGGCAACGGGATCCGGACAGTGGTCCGGCGCACGGGTGTCTGTCCCTGCACGGAGGCCCCGTTCCCCTTAATCTTCCCCGCATGGCTGCGGCTCAGGGACGACTGTCGGACGGCGCTGGCGGAATGGACGATCCGAAGGAGGGGGAAGGGGATGCGACGGAGTCGGCACCGCTGCCGTTTCGGGCCGCCGTCGACGCGCTGAGGGCCGCGCGGCTGAGGCCGCAGATCGAGATCGATCCGACGAAGGCGCCGCGGCGGCTGGCGCCGTTCGCGTACGCGCTGGAGGCCGCCGTCGTCGACGGTGACGAGGACCTGGCGGACGGCCGCCTCATCCTGCTGCACGATCCGGCCGGGCACGACGCCTGGCAGGGGTCGTTCCGCCTGGTGACGCTGGTGCGCGCGGAGCTGGAACCGGAGATGGCCGCCGACCCGCTGCTGCCCGAGGTGTGCTGGTCCTGGCTGATGGGCGCGCTCCAGTCCCGCGGCCTGTCCTGCGGGCAGCCCAGCGGCACGGTCACCCGGGCCGGCTCCCACTACTTCGGCGGCCTGTCCGAGCGGCCCCCGGCGTCCCAGATCGAGATCCGCGCCTCCTGGACCCCGCGCGAAGGCCTGGGCGGCGTCCCCGACACCGCCGCCCACCTGGCGTCCTGGTGCGACCTCCTCGCCCAGATCGCCGGGCTCCCGCCGGCGGCCCCCGGTGACGCCTCGATCGTCACCCTGCCGCAACGACGGGGGCCCCAGAGCCGCTGAGCGCCCCGCCAGGCACCGCCCCGCGGCCCCGGCGGGGGCCCACCTGAAGCCGTACCTCATGAGAGGTGCGGCTTCAGTCATGCGCCGCTCGGTCATGTGCAGCTCCGTCATGTGCCGCGCGGCGGGGTGCCGCGCAGGGGGTGCCGGCCCCTTCCACCCGCTCGCGGTCAACCCTCGGCCGCCCACCACCCTTCCGGGGCGCCAACAGGAGCCGACGTGCCGCGCGAACGCGCCGAACGTGCTCCGATGTGCTCCCCGCGCGCCCCCGAACCGGCCGCGGCCTGCACGAAAACACGTTTGCCCTTTTATCGATACGACCACTTTCAGCCTCGTATCGAAGCGGACCGGACTCGTTTCGATCTTCGGATGATCGCTCGTGCGTCCGAATTGCCCGCATCATTACTCACCAAATCGTGATCATTCTCTAAAGGCGGACGGGTTTGGTGCCGAAGACCTCTGTGACCTTGAAAGCACGGTTCGTCCCGGCTTCACCTCCACAGCCGGTCCCCCCCGTCCCGCACCCCAGGAGGCCTGGTGTCCGTTCTCCTCGAGCAGCCCGCAAGCCTGGTCGCCTACCGCCCGAACAAGCCGACCGCGATGGTGGTCGTGGCCGACCCCCGTGTGCGGTCCACCGTCACCCGCCACCTGTGGGCGCTCGGTGTTCGCGACGTGATCGAGGCTTCGTCCGTCGCGGAGGCTCGTCCCCGCATCGGCAACCCCCGCGACATCTGTGTCGCGGACGTCCATCTCCCCGACGGCTCCGGCCTCACCCTCCTGTCCGAAACCAGAGCGGCGGGCTGGCCGAACGGCCTGGCCCTGTCGGCCGCCGACGACATCGGCGCCGTGCGCAACGCCCTCGCGGGCGGCGTCAAGGGCTATGTCGTCACCGGCACCCGTACGAACGTGGGGCTCCCCACCCGGCCCGGCGTCGCCCCCATCGGCTCGGCGGCCGCCCGTATGCACCGCCGCCCCCCGGGTTCCCCGAGCCACCCGGGTGGCTACCGCGAGCTGTCCGGCCGCGAGGTCGAGGTGCTCCGGCTGGTGGCGGAGGGCCAGTCGAACAAGGCCATCGGCGTCTCGATGGGCCTGTCCGCGCTGACCGTCAAGAGCCACCTCGCCCGTATCGCCCGCAAGCTCGGCACGGGTGACCGCGCCGGCATGGTGGCGGTGGCCCTGCGCACGGGAATCATCCACTGATCCACGGCGCGGCGGCCCCCTCCGCATGAACCGGGACGGCCCACCGGTCCAGGATTCACCGACCTGACTGGTTTACGCCCCCCTGACACCCGTCGACGGAACGTTCCGTCGACGGGTGTCGTGCATACACGGATACCCTTGACAGGTGACCGACGCCCAAGAGACCGCAGCAGACAGTTCACTGCGAACCACCGGAGGCGCTCCTCCGGACGACGTCGAACCGGCGCCGATCCCTCTGCTGGAGCCCCGTGACGGAATTCCGCCGGTGATCACCGACGAGGAGTCGCTCGCCGAGGTGATCGCGGCGTTCGCCGCCGGCACCGGCCCCGTCGCCGTGGACGCCGAGCGGGCGTCCGGCTACCGCTACGGCCAGCGCGCGTATCTCGTGCAGCTGCGCCGCGAGGGCGCGGGCACCGCGCTCGTCGATCCCGTCGCCTGCCCCGACCTGTCGGGCCTCGGCGAGGCCCTCTCCGGTGTGGAGTGGGTGCTGCACGCGGCGACCCAGGACCTGCCGTGCCTGCGGGAGATAGGCATGGTTCCCAGCCGCCTGTTCGACACCGAGCTGGCCGGCCGGCTCGCCGGGTTCCCGCGGGTCGGCCTCGGCGCGATGGTCGAGGGCGTCCTGGGCTTCGTACTGGAGAAGGGGCACTCGGCGGTCGACTGGTCGACCCGCCCGCTGCCCGAGCCGTGGCTGCGCTACGCCGCGCTCGACGTGGAGCTGCTCGTCGACCTGCGGGACGCGCTGGAGAAGGAACTCGACCGGCAGGGCAAGCTGGACTGGGCCCGCCAGGAGTTCGACGCGATCGCCTCGGCGCCCCCGGCGGAGCCCCGCAAGGACCCGTGGCGCCGTACCTCCGGCATGCACAAGGTGCGCCGCCGGCGGCAGATGGCGGTCGTACGGGAGCTGTGGGAGGCCCGGGACCGGGCCGCGCAGCGCCGGGACATCTCGCCGGGCAAGATCCTCGGCGACGGCGCGATCATCGAGGCCGCGCTGGCCGTCCCGGCGAATGTGCACGCGCTCGCCGCGCTGAACGGCTTCGGGCACCGGATGGGCCGGCGTCAGCTGGAGCAGTGGCAGGCGGCCGTGGAGCGGGCGAAGGCCCTGCCGGACGCCGAGCTGCCGCAGCCGGGCCAGCCGATGACCGGGCCGCCGCCGCCGCGCGCCTGGGCCGAGAAGGACCCGGCCGCCGCGGCACGGCTGTCCGCGGCGCGGACCGCCGTCTCCGCCCTGGCGCAGACGCTCAACATGCCGCAGGAGAACCTGATCACCCCGGACACGGTGCGGCGGGTGTGCTGGGAGCCGCCAGCCGTTCCGGACGCGGCGTCCGTCGCGGCCGCCCTTGCCGGGTACGGGGCCCGGGCCTGGCAGGTCGAGCAGGTCACACCCGTGCTTGTCGCCGCGCTGGCCGCCGGGGCCAGGACCAAGGAGTGAGTCCGGCCCTTCTGGGCCGACCGGTCGCCCGGTCGCCGTGGCGGGTACGGATCCGTCGCGGCCGACTGCCCGTCGTGGCCGGCCGCGCGGCTCCCCGCGCCCCTGACGGGGCTACTTCGTCGCGCCCTTCGTGAAGCCGTTGTAGATGTAGCGCTGCAGGAACAGGAAGGCGAGCAGGGTCGGCAGGATGACCAGGACCGCTCCCGCCGAGATGTTCTCCCAGTGCGCTCCGAAGGGGCCCTTGAAGCGGAACAGGGACGTCGAGATCACGCCAAGATCCTCGGACGGCATGTAGAGGAACGGGATGTAGAAGTCGTTGTAGACGGTGATCCCCTTCACGATGACCACCGTCGCGATCGCGGGCCTCAGCAGCGGCAGGATGATCTTCCGGTAGATCGTGAAGGCGCTCGCGCCGTCGAGCCGGGCGGCCTCGTCGAGCGAGACCGGGATCGACCGGACGAACTGCAGGAAGATGTAGATCGAGACGATGTCCGTGCCCGTGTAGAGCACGATCGGCGCCCAGCGGCTGTCGAACATGCCGAAGCTGTCGATGATCTGGAAGGTCGCCACCTGGGTGGTCACCCCGGGGACGAGCGCGGCGACGAGGAAGAGCGCGACGACCGGCTTCCTGAACCGGAAGGTGTAGCGGTCGATCGCGTACGCCGCCATCGACCCGATGATCACCGTGCCCGTGACGGAGAAGAGCAGGATGAACGCCGTGTTCCCGAACGCCGAGAGCATCCGGCCGTCCTGGAACGCCGTCACGTAGTTGTCGAAGTTCAGCGGGTTGTCGGGAAGTTGCAGCGCCCCGCTGTCGTTCGCCATCTCCTTGCCGGACTTGAGGGAGGTCAGCAGGACGACGAGGAGCGGGAGCAGCACGACCACGCTCGCGACGACCAGCGACAGGTAGGTGAGGGCCCGGGCGGCCCGGGCACGCGAGACGCGGGTCATACGAGGTCCACCTTGTCGTCGGGGACGAGACGTCGCTGCACCCAGGTCACCGCCAGGACGATCAGGAGCAGGACGACCGCGGCCGCCGAGGCGAGCCCCGTCTTGTCGAACTGGAAGGCCAGCTTCACCGTCTGGATCACGAAGGTCTCCGTGCCGGTCGCGCCCCCGGTCATGATGAACGGCACCTCGAAGGCGGACAGCGAGCCGGAGACGGAGAGGATGACGGTCAGGCTGAGTACGGGCCTGATGCCGGGCGCGATGATGTACCGGAACTGGTGCCGGCGATTCGCCCCGTCCAGCTCTGCGGCCTCGTACAGCTCCCCCGGGATGGACTGGATCGCGCCGAGGAACAGGACGAAGTTCAGGCCCAGGTAGCGCCAGACGGAGACTCCGGCCAGGGACACGTTCGCGGACACCGGGGTGCCGAGCCAGGCGCGGTCCGGGTGGACGCCGAAGAGGCTCAGCACCGAGTCGAGCGTGCCGCCGTCCTGGAAGAAGTAGAGGAAGACGAAACCGATCGCGACCCCGTTGATCAGGTACGGGAAGAACAGCACGCCCTTGAAGAAGTTCCGGAAGCGCACGTCGAAGCTCAGGACCGTGGCGAAGTAGAGCGCCACGACGATCTGGACCGCCGAGGCGGCCAGGTAGTAGCCGCTGACGAAGAAGACCTCGAACAGCTCGGGCCGGGTGAGGAGTTCGACGTAGTTCTCGGCGCCCGTGTAGTTCAGCTCGGGGCTGACGCCGTCCCAGTCGGTGAAGCTGTACGCGACCATGTTGGCGACCGGCGCGTACGTGAACGTGATCAGCAGGACCAGCGGGGCGGCCAGGAACAGCCACGGGGTGAGGCCCCGCCGCAGACGCAGCCGGCGCGGGGCCCGGTCGCGGGCGTGTGCCGTGCGGGCGGCGGGCGCGGCCCGCGGGGGCCGCGCCCTGCCGGTGGTGTCCGGCATCAGGACCCCGTGGCCTTCCGTGCCTCTTCCCAGCGCTCGCCCAGGTCGCCGAGGAAGTCGTCCAGGCTGCCCTTCCTGGCGCCGCGGGCGAGGTCGACGAGGTCCTGGCGGTAGTCGGGCTTGTAGAGACCGATCTCCGACTCGTTGTCGATCTCCTTGACGACCGCGCCCTTGGCGTCGTCCAGCTCGATGAGCTTCACGCCCGCGTCCTCGTACGGCCGCAGGACCTCGGGCAGCGGGGCGCCCTTGACCGGGGAGAGGGTCAGGTTGTCGGCCGCGTAACCGGACCTGTCGGTGAACCAGTCGATCCAGGCGCGGGCCGCCTCCTTGTGGTCCGAGTTGACGTTCACGGCCTGGTTGTAGTCGGGCGACATCGTCGCGCAGTGCTTCCCGTTCCGCTGCGCCGGGAAGGGCATGAAGCCGATGTCGTCGGGGTTCGCGCCGGCCTGCTCCGCCGCCGCCCGGAACTGCGTGATCGCCCAGGAGCCCAGCCACATCGTGGCGATGCCCCCCTTGGCCAGCTTGGGCTTGGACCCCTCCCAGTTGGTGGTCGTCGGGTCCTTCTCGGCCAGCCCGCCGTGCACGATGTCGTACAGCAGCGTGTCACCCACGCGCAGGTCCTCGCCCTTCGCCCACGGGTCGCCCGTGGCGAGCCGCGAGGTCGCCCGCGGGTCGCAGCCGACCGCGCCGTCGACGTACGTCCAGTGCGTCAGCGGCCACATGTCCTTGAAGTTGGTGTAGTACGGGATCGCGTCGGTCCGGGACCTGACGGCCTTGAGCCCGTCGAGGAACTCGGCGGGTGTGGTGGGCCAGTCGGTGATCCCGGCCTCCTTCCAGACCCGTTTGTTGTAGAGGAAGCCGGGCAGCGCGCCCATCGGGCTCTGCCCGTAGACCTTGCCGCCGACCGTGGTGAAGTCGGTGAACAGGTACTTCTTCGCGCGCTCCGTCCGCGTGCCGAGGGACGCGAAGAACTTCGGGTAGTCGTTCTTCTTGATCACGGAGGGGATCATCAGCACGTCGCCGTAGTTCTCGGTGTTCATCCTGATCTTGACCTCGCCCTCGTAGTCCGTGAGGGCGTCGAACTCGACCTTCACCTTCGGGTAGGTCCTGTGGAACGCGGCGGCGTACTTCTTCATCGTGCCGTCCTGGACGAGGTCGGTCCGGTGGGTGAGGACCGTGATCGACCCGGACACCTTGCCCGGGTCGGCGGCCGCCTCGGCGTCCTCACCCTTCGACGTGCCTCCGCTCCCGGTACAGCCCGCGGCCAGCAGTACGGCGGCGAGGAGGCTTCCGGCGGTCTTCGTGCGGCGGTTCATCTGCACCAGCTCCGTTCGGGGACGGACGAGCACGGGTGGGATGGCTGGTTCCGCACTCTGGCAGTCGTTACTAAACCGGTAAAGTCCTTATTTCGCCAAGGATTACTGAGTAGTGAACACGCATGGTCGGCATGTACCTATACCGCTTTAGGAGTCCGCATGCTGGATGTCACGCCGGTCCACGACGGATGGGTCCTGCGGCACGAGGGGGACGCGCTGGCGGCCACGGTGCCGGGCTGCGTGCACACGGACCTGCTGGCGGCGGGGATCATCCCGGACCCCTTCCTCGGGCGGCACGAGACCGAGGTGGCGTGGGTCGGGCGGCGCGACTGGACCTACGAGACGACGCTCGCCCCGGCGCCGGGCGGGCACGAGCGGACCGACCTCGTCTTCGACGGCCTCGACACCGTCGCCGAGGTCCGGCTCGACGGACGGCTCCTGGGCTCCACGAGGAACATGCACCGCTCGTACCGCTTCGACGTGACGGGGCTGAGCGGCCGGCTCTCGGTCCGCTTCCGGTCCGCGTACGACGAGGCCGAGGCGGTGCGCGGGCAGGTCGGGGAACGGCCGAACGTCTACCCCGGGCCGTTCCAGTACCTGCGCAAGATGGCCTGCTCGTTCGGCTGGGACTGGGGTCCGACACTGGTGACCGCCGGCATCTGGCGGCCGGTCCGCCTGGAGCACTGGACGACGGCGCGGACGGCCCGGGTGCGTCCGCTCGTGACGGTCGGACAGGGCGTGGGACACGTCGAACTGCACGTCGAGGTGGAGCGGTCGCGGGCGGCGGGCGGGCTCACCCTGAGCGCCCGGGTCGGCGACGTGGACACGGGCGCGCGGGCCGTCGCGGAGGTCGTCGGTACACGTGCGGTGATACGCGTGGACGTGCCGGACGCCAACCTGTGGTGGCCGCGCGGATACGGGGAACAGCCTCTGTACGAGGTCGAGTTGACCCTGGCCGACGGGAGCGGGCCGCTGGACGTCTGGCGGCGGCGCATCGGCTTCAGGACCGTCGGGCTGGACCGCCGGGAGGACGAGCACGGCTCCGGCTTCACCTTCGTCGTCAACGGCGAGCGGCTCTTCGCCCGGGGCGTCAACTGGATCCCGGACGACGTCCTGCCCTCCCGGATCACCCGGGGGCGGTACCGCGCCCGGCTGGCCCAGGCGGCCGGCGCGGGCGTGGACCTCGTACGCGTCTGGGGCGGCGGCATCTACGAGAGCGAGGACTTCTACGACGCCTGCGACGAGCTGGGCCTGCTGGTCTGGCAGGACTTCCCCTTCTCCTGCGCCGCCTACCCGGAGGAACAGCCCCTGCGCGGCGAGGTGGAGGCCGAGGCGCGCGAGAACGTCGTACGCCTGATGCCGCACCCCTCGCTCGCGCTGTGGAACGGCAACAACGAGAACCTGTGGGGTTTCCGGGACTGGGACTGGCAGCGGCCGCTGGCCGGGGACTCGTGGGGCGAGGGCTACTACCTCGGGCTGCTGCCGCGGATCGTCGCGGAATCGGACCCGACCCGCCCGTACGCGGCGGGCAGCCCCTGGTCCGGCTCCTGGGACCACCACCCGAACGACCCGGCGCACGGCACCCACCACTCGTGGGAGGTGTGGAACCGGCGGGACTACGCGGACTACCGGCTCGAAGTCCCCCGGTTCGTGGCCGAATTCGGCTGGCAGGCACCGCCCGCGTACGCCACCCTGCGGCGCGCCCTGCCCGGCGAGGAGCTCGCGCCCGACTCCCCCGGCATGCTGCACCACCAGAAGGCCGACGACGGGAACGGGAAGCTGGCACGCGGACTCGCCCGGCACTTCGCCGTGCCCGGACAGGGTTTCTCCGGAGCCGACTTCGACCGGTGGCACTACCTCACCCAGGTCAACCAGGCGCGTGCCGTGGCCGCCGGTGTCGAGCACTGGCGCTCGCACTGGCCCGTGTGCGCGGGCACGATCGTGTGGCAGCTCAACGACTGCTGGCCGGTGACCAGTTGGGCCGCCATCGACGGGGACGGCCGTGAGAAACCGCTCTACCACGAGCTGAAGCGGCTGTACGCGGACCGGTTGCTGACCCTCCGGCCACGGTCCGGCGGCCTCGTCCTGGCGGCCGTCAACCAGTCGGCCGAGCCGTGGGCGTGCCGGACGGTGCTGCGCCGGATGTCGGTGGAGGGCGCGGTGGTGGCGCGGGCCGCCGTGGAACTGACCGCGGGCGCGCGGGCGGTCGCCGCCCTGCCCGTACCGCGGGGGCTGGCACCGGTGGGGCCCGAGGAGTTCCTGGTGGCGGACGCGGACGGGCTGCGCGGCCTGCACTTCCCGGTCGCCGACCGGGAGATCCCCTACCCCGGGCCCCGGTTCGACGTCGCGGTCGCGCCGGGGAGGGACACCGTCACCGTCGTGGTCACCGCCCACACGCTGGTACGGGACCTGCTGCTGCAGGCCGACCGGCTGGCGCCCTCCGCGACGGCCGACCGGGGGCTCGTGACGCTCCTCCCGGGCGAACGCGTCACCATCGGGGTGCGGGGCTGGGAGACTCGGGGGGACCCGGACGCGGAGACCGTACGCTCCGCCCTGTACTGCGTGGAGCCCGCACGATGACGACACCGTCCCGCGTCACGATCAAGGACGTCGCGGCTCGCGCCGGCGTGTCCAAGGGGGCCGTGTCGCTCGCCTTCAACCACCGACCGGGGCTGTCCGAGACGACCCGGGACCGGATCTTCGAGGCGGCCCGCCAGCTGGGCTGGGCGCCGAACCTCGCCGCACGCTCGCTGGCCGGCCGCCGCGTGGACGTGGTGGGCCTCGCGATCTGCCGGCCGGCCAGGCTGCTCGGGCTCGAACCGTTCTACATGGAGTTCATCTCGGGTGTGGAGAGCGTGCTGACCGAGCACGCGTGCTCGCTGCTGCTGCGGCTGCTGCGGTCGGTGGAGGAGGAGGTCGGACTGCAGGACGCCTGGTGGCGGGGCAGGCACGTCAGCGGGTCGATCATGGTGGACTTCCGGGCGGACGACCCGCGGGTGGACGCCGTCCGACGGCTCGGGATGCCCGTGGTGGCCGTCGGGCACCCGTCGCTGACCGGCGGACTCACCTCCGTGTGGACGGACGACGCCGGCGCCGTGACCGAGGCCGTGCGCTACCTCGTGGCGCTCGGGCACCGGAGGGTCGCCCGGGTCGGCGGGGCGGCGGGGCTCGGGCACACGGCGATCCGTACCGCCGCGTTCGACACCGCCGCACGGGAGCTGCGGCTCGCCGGGGCGTGGCAGGTCGCGACGGACTTCTCCGGGGACGCGGGGGCGCGGGCGACGCGGTCCCTGCTCTCCGCGTCCGCCGCCGACCGGCCGACCGCGATCGTGTACGACAACGACATCATGGCGGTGGCGGGGCTCGCGGTCGCCGCCGAGATGGGGCTCTCGGTGCCGGGGGACGTGTCGCTGCTCGCCTGGGACGACTCGCAGCTGTGCCGGCTGACGCATCCGACGCTGTCGGCGATGAGCCATGACGTGCACGGGTTCGGGGCGGAGGTCGCCCGGACGCTGTTCGGCGTCATCACCGGGGAGGACCCCGGGTCGCATCCCGTACCCACCCCCGAACTGACCCCACGGGGGTCCACGGCGCCGCCCCGCTGAGCCCCGTCGCCGCGTGCGGGCCCGTGGGACCTGTTCGCGCGGTTCCTCGCGCCCCGTGCTTTTCAGGGGCGCGAGGAACCGCGCCGACCGGCCACGACGCACGCGCAGACGTCGACCACGGCCCGCGCACCACGCGCCCTTCAGGGGCGCGGGGAACCGCGCGCCCGGCCACGACGCGCCCGCGGGTGTGGACGCGGGCCGTTCGGCGGGGACACTGCGAGTGTGACCTTCGCCGCTCCCCGCCATGGGACTGGGCAGGTCGGTTACCCGCAAGTAGCATGGCAGGTGAGCGCGCGCTCAGGGCGTGTGTGCCGCGCAGTAGTGCCATCCCGCATCTGGAGGAGAGCCATCGTGCCTCGTACCGTCAGGGACGTCGTCTTCGTAGACGGCGTCCGCACCCCGTTCGGCAAGGCGGGCCCGAAGGGCATCTACCACGAGACCCGTGCCGACGATCTGGTCGTCAAGGCGATCCGGGAGCTGCTGCGCCGCAACCCCGGCCTCGACCCGAAGAAGATCGACGAGGTCGCCATCGCCGCGACCACGCAGATCGGCGACCAGGGTCTGACGCTGGGCCGCACGGCCGGCATCCTGGCCGGGCTGCCGCAGTCCGTCCCGGGCTACTCCATCGACCGTATGTGCGCCGGCGCGCTCACCGCCGTGACGACCGCGGCCGGCTCGGTGGCGTTCGGCGCGTACGACGCCGTCATCGCGGGCGGTGTCGAGCACATGGGCCGCCACCCCATGGGCGAGGGCGTGGACCCGAACCCGCGCTTCGTCAGCGACAAGCTGGTCGACGAGTCGGCCCTCTTCATGGGCATGACCGCGGAGAACCTGCACGACCGCTACCCCACGATCACCAAGCAGCGCGCCGACGAGTACGCGGTGCGCTCGCAGGAGAAGGCCGCCAAGGCGTACGCCAACGGCAAGATCCAGCAGGACCTGGTGCCGATCTCGGTGCGCAACACCAACGCGGAGGTCGGTGAGACGGGCTGGGGCCTGGTCACCGCCGACGAGCCGATGCGCCCGGGCACCACCCTGGAGAACCTGGCCGGTCTCAAGACCCCGTTCCGGGTGCACGGCCGGGTCACCGCCGGCAACGCGGCCGGCCTGAACGACGGCGCCACCGCCTCGATCATCGCGTCCGAGGAGTTCGCCCGCGAGCACGACCTGCCGGTGCGCATGCGCCTGGTCTCGTACGCCTTCGCGGGTGTCGAGCCCGAGGTGATGGGCTACGGCCCGATCCCGGCGACCGAGAAGGCCCTCGCCAAGGCGGGCCTGTCGATCGGGGACATCAACCTCTTCGAGATCAACGAGGCCTTCGCCGTCCAGGTCCTCGCGTTCCTGGAGCACTACGGCATCGCCGACGACGACGCGCGCGTCAACCAGTACGGCGGCGCCATCGCGTACGGCCACCCGCTGGCCTCCTCCGGCGTCCGGCTGATGACCCAGCTGGCCCGCCAGTTCGAGGAGCAGCCGGAGGTCCGTTACGGCCTCACCACCATGTGCGTCGGCTTCGGCATGGGCGCCACCGTGATCTGGGAGAACCCGCACCACAAGGACGCCGGAGGCGACAAGTGAGCACCACTGAACTCCTGAAGGGCGCGGCGGAGCTGTTCCCCGACGAGGTCGTGACGTCGGCGCACGTACGCCACCTCGACCTGCCCTTCGGCGCGGGGCGCTTCGCGCTCATCACGCTGGACAACGGCTTCGACCACACCAAGCCGACCACCTTCGGCCCGGCCTCGCTGGCGAACCTGAGCCTCGCGATCGACCAGGTCGAGAAGGAGGCGGCGGCGGGCGGGATCGTCGGCGTCGGCATCACCGGCAAGCCGTTCATCTTCGCCGTCGGCGCGGACCTCAAGGGTGTCGAGCTCCTCAAGGAGCACAAGGACGCGCTGGCCATCGGCAAGGGCGGCCACGAGGTCTTCAAGCGGCTGTCCGCCCTCGCGGTGCCGACCTTCGCGTACTACAACGGCGCGGCCATGGGCGGCGGCGTCGAGGTGGGCCTGCACTGCGCCTACCGTACGGTGTCCGCGTCCCTGCCCGCCTTCTCGCTGCCCGAGGTCTTCCTCGGCCTGGTGCCCGGCTGGGGCGGCTGCACCCTGCTGCCGAACCTGATCGGCGCGGACAAGGCCGTCTCGGTGATCATCGAGAACTCGCTCAACCAGAACAAGCAGCTCAAGGGCGCACAGGTCTACGAACTGGGCATCGCCGACGCCCTGTTCGAGGGCGCGGACTTCCTGGAGCAGTCGCTGATCTGGACGGCGTCCGTCCTCAAGGGCGAGATCGTCGTCGACCGTCCGGCGATCGACCGCGGCGAGGCCTGGGACCAGGCCGTCGCCAAGGGCCGGTTCATCGCGGACAGCAAGGTGCACGGGGCGGCCCCGGCCGCGTACCGCGCGCTGGACATCATCGCCGCCGCGAAGAACGGCGACCTGCAGCAGGGCTACGACGCCGAGGACCGGGCGCTCGCCGACCTGATCATGGGCGGTGAACTGCGCGCCGGCATCTACGCGTTCAACCTCGTCCAGAAGCGCGGCAAGCGTCCCGCGGGCGCGCCGGACAAGTCGCTGGCCCGTCCGGTCACCAAGGTCGGCGTGGTCGGCGCGGGCCTGATGGCCTCGCAGCTCGCCCTGCTGTTCCTGCGCCGCCTGGAGGTGCCGGTCGTGCTGACCGACATCGACCAGGAGCGTGTCGACAAGGGGGTGGGCTACGTCCACGCCGAGATCGACAAGCTGCTCGGCAAGGGCCGCGTCAACCAGGACAAGGCCAACCGCCTCAAGGCCCTGGTCTCCGGTGTGCTGGACAAGGCCGAGGGCTTCTCCGACGCCGACTTCATCATCGAGGCCGTGTTCGAGGAGATCGGCGTCAAGCAGCAGGTGTTCGCGGAGGTCGAGGCGGTCGCCCCGGCGCACGCGATCCTCGCCACCAACACCTCCTCGCTGTCGGTCACCGAGATGGCGTCCGAGCTCAAGCACCCCGAGCGGGTCGTGGGCTTCCACTTCTTCAACCCGGTCGCGATCCTCCCGCTCCTGGAGATCGTGCGGGGCGAGGCGACGGACGACGCCTCGCTGGCCACGGCCTTCGCCGTCGCCAAGAAGCTGAAGAAGACCGCGGTCCTGGTGAAGGACGCCCCGGCGTTCGTCGTGAACCGCATCCTCACCCGCTTCATGGGCGAGATCCAGAACGTCATCGACGAGGGCACGCCGGTCGAGGTCGCCGAGAAGGCGGTCGAGCCCCTGGGGCTGCCGATGTCGCCGCTGGTCCTGCTGGAGCTGGTCGGTCCGGCCATCGGTCTGCACGTCTCCGAGACGCTCAACCGGGCCTTCCCCGACCGCTTCACGGTCTCCCCGAACCTCGCGGCGGTCGTCGCGGCCGGCAAGCGCGGCTTCTACGTGTACGACTCCGGGAAGCCGGAGCTCGACCCCGAGGTCGCCGCGCTGCTCAAGCAGGGCGATGCCGTGCTGAGCGAGGAGCAGGTGCGCGCCCGCGTCCTGGACGCCGTCGCGCAGGAGATCGGGCTGATGCTCGACGAGGGCGTGGTGGCCGAGGCGCAGGACATCGACCTGTGCCTGATCACGGGGGCCGGTTGGCCCTTCCACCTCGGTGGCCTCACGCCGTACCTGGACCGTGAGGGCGTCTCGCAGCGGGTGAACGGCAAGCCGTTCCTGGCGCCGGGCGTGGCGTCGGTCCCGGCGTAGTCCCCCCTCGGGGCTGCCGCCCCCGAACCACGGTCCTCGGACGCCGGACGGGCTGGATTTCCAGCCCGTCCGGCGTTTGAGGACGAGCGCGTGAGCGCGATCGCGGGGGTCTGGGGGCCCGCAGCCCCCAGGGACGCGGGGAAGGGCGGCTAGACCGGGGCCCAGGCCTCCAGGGCCAGCCCCGGCTCGGGCTTGCGGCGGGTCAGCATGAGCTGCCCGGTGGCCGGCTGGAGCGTGGCCGCCACCACCCGCCCCTCCTGGTCCTCGCCCAGCGACAGCAGCGCGTCCGCGGGGAGCCTGGGGCCGGACTCGGCCCACCACGCCCCCGCCGACTCCTGCTCGGTGGGATACGCGGCGAAGGCGACCCGCCCGCCGGCGGAGCGCTGCGCGAGCAACGTGCAGTCCACCCCGTCGAGCGTGCAGCGGATCGCGGACACCGCCCCCGGCCCCGCACGGTCGATGAGCTCCACCGGCTCCGCCCCGGCCCGCCACGCGCACACCCGGTCGTTCTCGTCCGTGTAGAACAGCGTCACGTGCTCGTCGGAGGTCGTCAGTGCCCGCAGCGTGTCCGGCCGGACCGCCACCTTCAGCGGCTCGTCGTCCAGGGCGGGGATGTGGCCGGGACCTTCCTGCGTCCAGCGCAGGACGCCGGCCGGCGAGGCCGCGTACAGCTCGACGCGTCCGGACGCCCGCGTCACAGCGGCCAGTTCGCCCGTCACCTCACGGCCCTTGAGATCGCGCCAGGGGCCCCAGCCCCCGCGCTCCTTCTGGCCGCGCATGCTGACCCCGCCGCCCCGGTTGCGTACGAAGACGTGCGCGCGGCCCTCGGCGTCCACGGCGACGGCCGGTACGCCGGTCTGCGCGCCCTTCGTGTTGGGGTGCCCGAGCCGTTCCCAGTCGAGCGCGGCGAGGTGCGGGCGGAAGTGGGTGGAGTGGACGAGCCCGGCCTCGTCGGTACCGGTGGGACGCCAGGAGACCAGGTGGGCGTAGGAGTCGGCGCCCTGTCCCACGGCGAGCACCGGATTCAGGCGCTGGTCCCCGCCGACCGCGCGGGGCGGCGCCCAGGGGCCGCCGGGACGCTGCTCGGCCCAGCACCGCACCGCGTCCCGCAGCGGAGCGTAGGCGCTGAGTCTGCCGTCCCGGCCGCGTATGAGCCAGGCACCGTTGAGTGTGCGGACCATTGACACTCCCCCACTCTAATCGGCCCGGGTGACCGCCCTTCGTGCGACCCTGGCCGTATGGACAGTGCCCCGCTGGTGATCGTCGATGCCGCCAATGTGGTGGGGTCCGTGCCCGACGGCTGGTGGCGCGACCGCCGGGGCGCCGCCGAGCGCGTACGCGACCGGCTCGTCCCGTACGCCGAGGACGGCCTCCCGGGTGCCCCGGGACCGGTGGAACTGGTCCTGGTGGTCGAGGGCGGCGCCCGCGGGGTGACGTCCGTGCCCGGCGTACGGGTCGACGCGGCGCCCGGCAGCGGTGACGACCGCATCGTGGAACTGGTCGCCGAACACCCCCGGCGCGCACGGCTGGTGGTCACCGCGGACCGGGAACTGCGGCGCAGGGTCACGGAGCTGGGCGCCGAGGTCACGGGCCCGCGTACCGTCCGGCCCTGACCTCTCGGGGCGATACGCCCAGGGCGGTTCCGCAGACCTAGCCGCGCACCTGCTTCCCGTCTGCTTCCTGACGGCCCAGCCGGCTGTGCGAGCGGCCGTACAGGAAGTACACGAGGAAGCCGAGGGCCATCCAGATGCCGAACCGCAGCCAGGTCTCGGCGGGCAGGTTCAGCATCAGCCACAGCGAGGCGAGGACGGACACGACCGGCAGGACCGGGACCAGCGGAGTGCGGAAGGAGCGGGGCAGGTCGGGGCGGGTGCGGCGCAGGATGACCACGCCGACCGCGACGACGACGAATGCGAACAGCGTGCCGATGTTCACCAGCTCGGCCAGCTCGCTCAGGCTGGTGAAGCCGGCGACGATCGCGATGATGACGCCGAGCAGGACGGTCGGCCGGTGCGGGGTCCTGAAGCGCGGGTGGACGTGCGAGAAGAAGCGCGGCAGCAGTCCGTCGCGGCTCATCGCGAAGAAGACGCGGGTCTGGCCGAGCAGCAGGATCATGCAGACGGTGGTGAGGCCGACGGCGGCGCCGAAGCTGATGAAGCCCGCGAACCACGGGTGGCCGGTGGCCTTGAAGGCATCGGCGAGCGGGGCGTCCACGGACAGCTCGGTGTAGTGCTGCATGCCGGTCACGACGATGGACACCGCGACGTACAGGGTGGTGCAGATGAGGAGCGAGCTCAGGATGCCGCGCGGCATGTCCCGCTGCGGGTTCCTGGTCTCCTCGGCGGCCGTGGCCACGACGTCGAAGCCGATGAAGGCGAAGAAGACGACCGAGGCGGCGGTGAAGATGCCCATCACGCCGAAGTTGGAGGGCGCCCACCCGAACAGCAGCTGGACGAGCGGTGAGTCGAGGCCGCTGCCCGCCTCCACGGGCTTGGCCTTCGGGACGAACGGGTCGTAGTTCTCGCCCTTGACGAAGAAGGCGCCCGCGATGATCACGACCAGGACGACCGTCACCTTGACGGCGACGACGACGGCGGTGACCCGCGCGGAGAGCTTCGTCCCGACCACGAGGACGGCGGTGAGCACCAGCACGAGGGCGGCGGCGAGGATGTCGAAGCCGAAGCCGTCGGCCCCCTCCCGCCCGCTGAGCGCCGCGGGCAGGTGCCAGCCGGCGTTGTCGAGCAGCGAGGCGAGGTAGCCGGACCAGCCGACCGCGACGACCGCGGTGCCGAGCGCGAACTCCAGGACGAGGTCCCAGCCGATGATCCAGGCGGGCAGCTCCCCGAGGGAGGCGTACGAGAAGGTGTACGCGGAGCCGGCCACCGGGACCGTGGACGCGAACTCGGCGTAGCAGAGCGCGGCGAGCGCGCAGACGACCCCGGCCACGACGAAGGCCAGGGCGACGGCGGGGCCGGCGTTGTCCTTGGCGACCGTGCCGGTGAGGACGAAGATGCCGGTGCCGATGATGACACCGACGCCGAAGACCGTCAGGTCCAGGGCGGACAGGGATTTCTTGAGCGCGTGCTCCGGTTCCTCGGTGTCCTGGATGGACTGCTCGATCTTCTTCGTCCTGAAGAGGGTGCTGCTCACGGGCTTACCTCCCACGCTTGTCGTCCCCGACATGATCGAGAGGGGGTGGAGTCCGTGTGCCCCGGCGCGTGGGTGTTCACGCGAATGGGCCGGTTCCACCACCGTAAAGGGTGCTGGAACCGGCCCACTCAGGCGTGTCGCCGTACGGATCCGGGTCAGTCGCGGGCGGGCTCCGCCGTGGCGTGGGCCGGGTCGTACCTGCCGTCGAGCCTGGAGACGAGTCCGGTGACCTGCCGGGCGATGTCCGGGGCGGTCAGGCCGATCTCGGTCATGACCTCCTTGCGGGAGGCGTGGTCGAGGAAGCGCGGCGGGATGCCGAAGTCACGCAGGGGTACGTCCACGCCCGCGTCGCGCAGGGCCTGGGCGACGGCCGAACCGACGCCGCCGACGCGGGAGTTGTCCTCGACGGTGACGACCACGCGGTGCCGCTCGGCGAGCGGGGCCATGGCCTCGTCGACGGGCTTGACCCAGCGGGGGTCGACGACGGTGGTGGAGATGCCCTGGCGGTCGAGGAGACCGGCGATCTCCAGGCACATGGGCGCGAGGGCGCCGACCGAGACGAGGAGCACGTCCGGCGTGTCGGTGCCCGGCTCCCGCAGGACGTCCATGCCTCCGACGCGGCCCACCGCGGGCACGGCGGGGCCGACGGCGCCCTTGGAGAAGCGGACCACGGTCGGCGCGTCCTCGACCTCGACGGCCTCACGGAGCTGGGCGCGGACCTGGTCGGCGTCGCGCGGCGCGGCCAGGCGCAGGCCCGGCACCACCTGGAGGATCGACATGTCCCACATGCCGTTGTGCGAGGCGCCGTCGGTGCCGGTGACGCCGGCCCGGTCGAGGACGAAGGTGACGCCGCACTTGTGCAGGGCCACGTCCATCAGGACCTGGTCGAAGGCGCGGTTGAGGAAGGTGGCGTAGACCGCGAAGACGGGGTGCAGACCGCCTGCGGCGAGGCCGGCGGCCGAGACGGCGCCGTGCTGCTCGGCGATGCCGACGTCGTAGATGCGGTGCGGGAAGGCGTCCGCGAACTTCTTCAGGCCGACCGGCTGCAGCATCGCCGCCGTGATCGCGACGATGTCCTCGCGCTCCTTGCCGAGCGCGACCATCTCGTCGCCGAACACGGAGGTCCAGTCGGCGCCCGAGGCCTTGACCGGCAGGCCCGTGTCGGGGTGGATGGGGCCGATGCCGTGGAAGCGGTCCGCCTCGTCGCTCAGGGCGGGCTGGTAGCCGCGGCCCTTCTCGGTGAGGCAGTGCACGATGACCGGGCCGCCGAAGCGCTTGGCGCGGGCCAGCGCGGACTCCAGTGCCTCCATGTCGTGCCCGTCGATGGGCCCGACGTACTTCAGGCCCAGGTCCTCGAACATGCCCTGCGGGGCGATGAAGTCCTTGAGGCCCTTCTTGGCGCCGTGCAGCGTCTCGTACAGGGGCCTGCCGACGACGGGGGTGCGCTCCAGGAAGTCCTTGCCGCGGGCCAGGAAGCGCTCGTAGCCGTCGGTGGTGCGCAGGGTCGCCAGGTGGTTGGCGAGGCCGCCGATGGTCGGCGCGTACGACCGCTCGTTGTCGTTGACGACGATGACGAGCGGGCGGTCCTTGGCGTCGGCGATGTTGTTCAGCGCCTCCCAGGCCATGCCGCCGGTGAGCGCCCCGTCGCCGATGACCGCGACGACGTGGTGGTCGTCCCTGCGCAGCACCTCGTTGGCCTTCGCGAGGCCGTCGGCCCAGCCGAGGACCGTGGAGGCGTGCGAGTTCTCGATGACGTCGTGCTCGGACTCGGCCTGCGAGGGGTAGCCGGAGAGGCCGCCCTTCATCTTCAGCCGGGAGAAGTCCTGGCGGCCCGTGAGCAGCTTGTGGACGTAGGACTGGTGTCCGGTGTCCCACAGGATCCGGTCCTTGGGGGACTCGAAGACCCGGTGCAGGGCGATGGTGAGTTCGACGACTCCGAGGTTGGGGCCGAGGTGGCCGCCGGTCTTGGACACCGCGTCGACGAGGAAGGTCCTGATCTCGTCGGCGAGCTGGTCCAGCTGCTCCAGGCTGAGCCGGTCCAGATCGCGCGGTCCCTTGATGCGGGTCAGCAGCGGCACCCGTGCCTCCTTGCGTGCGGTAGAGCGATCGAGCTTCCCGGGCCTGTCGAGTCTAATGTTCCGTCTTCGACGGCGACGCCCGGGCCGTGCGTCGTCCATCACGCGATCGGACGTAAGACATCTCGCCGCTCACGACTCCCCCCAAACGCCCCAACCGACCCGAAAGTGCCCGGCACCATGAAGGCACCGGGCACCAGGGCGCCCCCCGTGAGGGGCGCGGGGAACCGCGCGACCAGCCACGACGGCCCCGCAGCCACCCGCCGACGGGCGGCCACGGTCGAGCCGCGCGACCACGCAGGCGTTATGCGCGCCCGGCGGTCTTCTGCGTCTTGCGCGTGATCGAGTCGATGACGACCGTGGCGAGAAGCACACCACCGGTGATCATGTACTGGACCGGCGTGGCGATGCCCTCCAGCGCCAGCCCGTACTGGATCGAGGTGATCACCATGACACCGAGCAGCGCGTTCCAGGTACGCCCGCGCCCACCGAAGAGGCTGGTGCCACCGATGACGGCGGCCGCGATGACGTTCATCAGGAGGTCGCCGGCGCCGGCGCTCTGGTTGGCCGCGGCGATCTTCGAGGCCCAGAACAGACCGCCGACGGCCGCGAAGAAGCCCGCCAGCGCGAAGACCGAGACACGGACCGCGGTGACGTTGATACCGGCACGGCGGGACGCCTCGACGCTGCCGCCGAGCGCGAAGATCTTGCGGCCGTAGCTCGTGCGGCGCAGGACGAAGTCGCTCAGGACCAGGACCAGGACGAAGAGCAGCAGCGCCAGCGGCAGGCCCTTGTACTGGTTGAACATGATCGCGGCGGCGAACGCGACGATCGCGAGCAGGACCGTGCGCATGATCAGGTCGCCCAGCGGCCGGGACGGGATGCCCGCGGCCTCGCGGCGGCGGCTGTCCAGGAAGCTGGTGACGAAGAAGAGCACCACGGCGACGAGCGCGAGGCCGTAGGCCGCGGCGACGTCCGAGAAGTAGTACGTGGTCAGCTTGCCGACCACGCCGTCACCGTCGATGTTGATGGTGCCGTTCTCGCCCAGGATCTGGAGCATGAAGCCGAGCCAGAACAGCAGGCCGGCCAGGGTGACCGCGAACGCCGGGGCGCCGATCCTGGCGAAGAAGAAGCCGTGGAGGGCTCCGATGGCCGCGCCGCTGACGAGGGCGATGAGAACGGCCAGCCACTCGTTCACGCCGTGGGTGACGCTCAGTACGGCGGTGATGGCGCCCGCCACACCGCTGACCGAGCCGACCGACAGGTCGATCTCACCGAGCAGCAGCACGAAGATGATGCCGACGGACATCATGCCGGTGGCGACCATCGCGACGGCGATGTTGTTGAGGTTCTCGGCGGAGAGGAAGGCCGAGTTCAGGCTCTGGAAGATGATGCAGATGACGATCAGGCCGATGACGACCGGGACGGATCCCAGGTCACCGCCCTTCATCTTCCGCTTGAACTCGCCGACGTAGCCGGCCAGGCCCTGCTCGCGCACGAGCAGCCGGGGGTCGACCACGGTCACCGCCGCGGCGGCGGCCTCGGGGTTCGCGACGACGTGCTCGTCCGAGGTGGCGGAGGTCTTGTCGATGCTCACTTCTGAGCCTCCCCGTTGCGCGCCGCACGACGGGTCACGGCGTTGTCCGTGGCACCGGTGATGGCGGAGATGATCTCTTCCTGCGAGGTCGCCTTGACCTCGAAGACGCCGTTGTTGCGGCCGAGCCGGAGCACGGCCACCTTGTCGGCGACGGCCTTCACGTCGGCCATGTTGTGGCTGATGAGGAGGACGGCGTGGCCGCGCTCGCGCAGCCGCTCGACCAGGTCGAGGACCTGGGCGGTCTGCTCGACGCCGAGGGCCGCGGTGGGCTCGTCGAGGATGACCAGCTTGGGCTCGCCGAGCATGGAACGGGCGATGGCCACGGTCTGGCGCTGACCGCCGGAGAGCGAGGCGATCGGGATGCGCACGCTGGGGATGCGGATCGACAGCGTCTGGAGCAGTTCGCGCGAGCGGCGCTCCATCTCGACCTCGTCCAGGATGCCGCGCTTCTTCAGCTCACGGCCCAGGTAGAGGTTGCCGACGACGTCGATGTTGTCGCACAGCGCGAGGTCCTGGTAGACGGTCGCGATGCCCAGGTGCTGGGCGTCGTGCGGCTTGTTGATCTGGACGGTCTTGCCGTCCCATTCGATGACGCCCTCATCGATGGGGTGCACGCCGGCGATCGTTTTCACCAGCGTGGACTTTCCGGCGCCGTTGTCGCCGACGAGGGCGACCACCTCGCCGGCGTGGACCTCGAGCTCTACGTCGGTGAGCGCCTGAACGGCACCGAACCGCTTCGAGACCCCGCGCAACGCCAGAACAGGCGTAGCGGACACGTTAACCATCTCCTTCGCCGCCTGACCCGGCGGGAGGTTGTGCAGAAAGAATTGGGGGGTGTTCCGTCCGGCGCCCCGCCCTAGCTGCGGGGCTGGTGACTGCGGGGCGCCGGAGGGGCTTGTGGTAGGACCGTCCCTGGTGGGCCCGGGGCCCTGCACGGGAATTCGGTGACACGGACTCCCGTACGCGGTAAGGGACTCGCCATTACCGGGCGGCGCCTACTTCAGACCGGCCTTGTCACAGGCGGCCTTGAACTTGGCGGTGCAGATCTCGTCGACCGTGTAGATGGCGTCCTTGATCACGGTGTCGTTGATGTTGGCCTTGGTCAGCGAGATGACCGGGACCAGCACCGACGGGACGGCCTTCGTGGTGGGGCTGTCGACCGAGTCCTTGGCGATGGAGTCGAGCTTCTCACCCTTGGCGAGGGCGACGGCCATCTCCGCGGCGACGTCCGCCTCCTGCGGGTAGGGCTTGTAGACGCTCATGAACTGCTCGCCCGACACGATGCGCTGCACGCCCGCGAGCTCGGCGTCCTGGCCGGTGACCGGCGGGAGCGGGGAGACGCCCGCGGCCTTCAGGGCGGTGATGATACCGCCGGCCATGCCGTCGTTCGCGGAGTAGACGCCGACGATCTTGGTCTTGCCGACCGCCGAGATGGCGCCTTCCATGTTGGCGTTGGCGTTCTCCGGCTTCCACTCCTTGGTGTCGTACGACTTCGCGATGTCGACCTTGCCCTCGAGCTCGGACAGCGCGCCCTTCTTGAAGAGGGCGGCGTTCGGGTCGGTGACCGCGCCGTTCATCATGACGATCTTCGCGGAGGGCTTGGCCTTGGCACCCAGGGCCTCCAGGAGCGCCTTGCCCTGGACGCGGCCGACCTCTTCGTTGTCGAAGGAGGTGTAGGCGTCGATCGGGCCCTCGGCGAGGCGGTCGTACGCGACGACCGGGATGCCGGCGTCCTTGGCCTTCTTCACGCCGTTGGCGATGGCCTTGGAGTCCACCGCGTCCACGATCAGCACGTCCACCTTGTTGGTGATCATCGTGTCGACCTGCTGGGACTGCGTGGTGGCGTCCTGCTTGGCGTTGGCGTAGACGACCTCGCCCTTGTCGTTCGTGAGCTCCTTGACCTTCTTCTCGATCAGGGGCTTGTCGAACTTCTCGTACCGCGCGGTCTGGTTCTCCGGGAGGAGCAGACCGACCTTGATGTTGTCGCCCTTGGCGGCGGACTTGGTGGAGTCGCTCTTGTCGCCGGACTCATCGGCGCTGCCACAGGCAGCCAGCGAGACGGCCATCGCACTCGCGGCAACAGCAAAGGCCGCACGACGCATACGCGTGTTCATTCAGAAACCTCCCTGACGAGGCCGCGACGTTGCGGCCGAGGTGGCTGGAAGTCAACTCGGCCACAAGTGCGACGTCAAGAAGTAAATCCTTAACGGAATGGCAACGCTGCCATCCGTTCTCTAAGTGAAGGCAGGTGTTACGGCAGTGAGCGAACCGTCCAAAAGGGTCGAATCGCCCATCTCGCTGAGCGCGAGGGCGAGTGCCCCGAGGACCTCCGCCCGACCGCCAAGTGCCCCTGGCAGAACGGATAGTTGACGCGCCGCGCTGGGGATCGCATAGCGGCCGACGGACTCCCTGATGGGTCCCAGTACGAGCTCTCCGGCCTCGGCGAGATCACCGCCGAGCACCACCCGACTCGGATTGAGCAGATTGCACAGATTCGCCACTCCACTACCGATATGTCGGCCGACGTCGGCGATCACCCGACGGCAGCCGGGGTCTCCGTCCCGCGCCAGCCGTACGACACCTTCCATGGTCAGATCCGTGCCGTGGCTGGACTGGAGGAGCGGCAGCACATAGCGCGCCGCCGCGAAGGTCTCCAGACAGCCGCGGTTGCCGCAGCGGCAGACCGGACCGGACTCGTCAAGAGTAATATGCCCGATTTCTCCCGCTGTGCCACCCGGGCCGCGGTAGATCTTGCTGTCGATCACGAGTCCGGCGCCGACACCGCTGGCCACCTTGATGTACGCGAGGTCCCTGACGCCCCTGCCGCTGCCCCAGACGAGTTCGCCGAGGGCCCCGAGGTTGGCGTCGTTGTCGACGTGCACGGGGACGCCCAGGCGCCCGTGGAGCTCCTCCGCGGGCCTGGTGCCGGTCCAGCCCGGCAGGATCGCCGTGGAACCGAGCGTGCCGGACTCCACGTCGATGGGCCCGGGCACGCCGAGGCCCACCCCGGCGATCTTCGTACGGTCCACGCCGGTGGCCTCGATCAGACGGCTGACCAGCTGTTCCGCCCGGTCGAAGCCCTGCGCGGCGGAGGCGTCCACGTCGAGCGGCTCGGACTCCTCGGCCAGCACCTGGTGCGCGAGGTTGCCCACCGCGACGCGCAGGTGCGTATGGCCGAAGTCCACGCCGATGACGATGCCGGCGTCGCCGCTGAGGCTGACGCTGCGGGCCCTGCGGCCGCCCGCCGAGGTGGGCGTGACGGTGACCGTCCCGCCGTCCTTGAGTTCCCGCACGATGTTGGAGACCGTGGCCGCGGACAGCCCCGTCGTCCTCGCGATCTCCGCCTGCGTGAGCGACCCGGCCAGGCGCACCGCGCGTACGACCCGTTCGAGATTGGCTCGGTGCAGCGACGACTGCGACCCCGGAGTCTCCACGACGACCTCCTGCGTACGGGGCCGCCTCGGTGAGGCCCCGTCTATGTCCAACTAGTGAACTCTAAGCTGAGCCGTTTGGGCTGCCTCCCGTCAAGAGGTTGAGCAAAGGGGGTGCGTCGGCACGCCCGCTCACGCCGGAATGGCCCCGTAGGTCATTACGGGGCCACCCTCGCAAACCGGACCTGCGGCCGGACCGTTACTTGAGCGCCCCCGCCGTCAGCCCCTGGACCACCTGGCGCTGGAAGACGATGTACGCGGCGAGCACCGGCAGCATCGCCATCACGAGACCGGCGAACAGCCCCGACCAGTCACCCTTGTAGCCCTGGCTGACGGCGAGCTGGACGAGGCCCTGGGTGAGCACCTTGTTGTCCGGCTCGGTGTTGAGCACCGTCGGCAGCAGGTACTGGTTCCACTGGCCCAGGAAGTTGAAGATGGTGATGCTGATCAGGCCGGGCTTGGCCATCGGCAGCATCACCTGGAAGAACGTCCTGGTGTGCGAGGCGCCGTCCACGAAGGCCGCCTCGGCCACCGAGGTCGGCAGGGTGCGGAAGAAGGACGTCATGAAGAACACGGTGAACGGCAGCGAGTAGCCGATGTAGACCAGGATCAGCCCGGGCAGCGTGTTCAGCAGCGCGAGGTTCTGCATGACGTAGAACAGCGGGACCAGCGCCAGGATGACCGGGAAGCTCATCCCTCCGATGAAGAGGAAGTAGATGAAGCGGTTCCCGGGGAACTCGAAGCGCGCGAGGACGTACGCCGCCATGGAGCCCAGCAGCATGGTGCCCAGGAGCGAGAACCCCACCACGATGATCGTGTTGAGGAAGTAGTCGCTCATGTTCGCCGAGGTCCAGGCGCGCGACCAGTTGTCGAAGTGCAGCTTGTCGGGCAGTGCCCACGGCGAACTGAAGATGTCCTTGTCCGTCTTGAACGAGGTCATCACCGCCCACAGCAGCGGCAGCGTGACCATGAGCGCCCACAGGATCAGGAAGCCGTGCGAGAAGACGTTGAGGGTCCTGCCGGTGGCTTTCTCCCGCGGCGCGGGCACGGGTGCCGCCTTGGTGACGGGCGCCCTCTCCCCCGCGGTGTCGGCGGGAGGCGTGTCGGTCGTCTTCACTCGTGGCCTCCGCGCGGCTCGGTCAGCTCGTTCTGCATCAGTACTCCAGCCGCTCGCGGCGGCCCAGCCTCATCACGACGGCCACGAACAGCAGCGTCACGACGAGCAGGGCGACACCGATCGTCGTCGCGTAGGCGGCCTGACCGTCCCGGAACGCCTTCTGGTAGACGTACAGCGGCAGGACGGTCGTCGAGTAGTCGGGACCGCCGGGGCCCACGGACATGATCTGCACGACCGCGAAGGACTCGGCGCCGAGCGCCAGGATGCCCATGTAGGCCCAGCCGGACTGCACGGTGTCCCAGAGCAGCGGCAGGGTGATCTTGAAGAAGGTCGTGAGGCGGTTCGCGCCGTCCAGCAGGGCCGCCTCGTAGTAGTCCTTGGGAATGGAGGCCATTCCCGCGGAGAAGAGCACCACGAAGAAGCCGACGGTGCACCACACGAGGACCGCGAAGACGCACCACAGGGCGAGGTCGGGGTCGCCGAGCCAGTCGGGCTGGACGCTGTCCAGACCGACCGCCTGCAAACCGGAATTGATCGCACCGCTGTTGGGGTTGTACGCGAACTGGAACAGCAGTGCGACGATCGCGATCGACAGCACCTGCGGGAAGAAGTAGACCACCTTGTAGAAGGAGGAACCGCGGACACCGGCGATCGCGGCATTCTTCCGGCGCCGCCCGCCGACATTGAGCATGAAGGCGAAGAACAGCGCCAGGGTGAGCGTCACCAGCGGCAGCAGCAGGACGAACTGCACGCTGTGCTGCAACGACTTCCAGAAAACGTCGTCGTCGAGCAGTCGCGTGTAGTTCTTGAAGCCCACCATCTTGAACTCGGGGCTCAGACCGCTCCAGTCCGTGAACGAATAGTAGATGGACTGGAAGAAGGGCCAGATCACGAAGAGGCTGTAAATGGCCAGAGGGGCCGTCAAGAACCCCACGATGAAACGGTATTTGCCGTGTTGCATTCCTACCGACCCGATCTTCCCCGCGGGGGCTGCCGTCGATGCCGCACAACGAGACCCGGGGCCCGGGCATCGCCCGGGCCCCGGCCGCGCTCACTGGTGCTTGTAGTGCTGGATGTTGTCGTCCTTGGCCGCTTCGTCGGCGTATCCCTGGATCTTCTTGATGGCCTCGACCGGCGTGAGCCGGCCCGCCATCATCTCGCCGAGGCCGCCGACGCCGATCCTCTCCTTCTGGAGCGCCACGTACCAGTCCTGCAGACGCGGGTTGACCACGTTGTCGCCGGCCTTGTCCAGAGCCGCGACGCCGGACTTCAGACCCGGCGTGAGCTCGATGCCGTCGGTGCCGCCGTTGAACGCGGACAGCGACTTGACGGACGAGGTGAAGTTCTTCGACGAGGCCTCGCTGAGCATGATGCGCAGCTGCTCCATACCGCCGTCGGTGTTCTTGGCCTTGGCGGGGACGATGAAGGGCTCACCGCCGGAGGCCCAGATGGTGCCGAAGGGCATCTTGTCCGAGCTGTCGATGCCGCTGGGCGCGGACACCGCGAGGCCGAAGTCCTTCGGCATGGTCTTCGCCGCCTCGTTCTCCACCCAGGAGCCGTTCGGGATGAAGAGCGCCTTGCCCTCGGTCCAGGCCGTCTGGGACTGGATGTGGTCCAGGCCCGGGGTGCCCTTGAGGACGTAGCCCTTCTTGTAGAGCTCGTAGTACGCCTCGAAACAGGTCTTGACCGCGGGGTGCTTCCAGGCGTTCGGCTCCAGGTTGTCGATGGCGTCGAGGACCTCACGGCCGCCGACCTTGGCGATCATCGGGTAGAGCGAGAAGGGGAGGTAGTACGGGTACTTGCCCGCGTACGTCCAGCCCGCGATGCCCTTCTTCTTCGCCTTCGCGCAGACCGCGAGCATGTCGTCCCAGGTCTCCGGGTACGTGGCGTCGAGGGAGTCCAGCGCCTTCTGGGAGTACCACACGCCGTAGATCGTGTACGCGTAGTACATGATCCAGACCGGGTCGCCGTCGAGCTGGCCCATCTCGACGATGCCGGGGCGCAGGGTGTCGCGGACCTTCTTGGCCGGGTCGTCGAAGGACGGGGCGTCGAGCAGCGGGGTGAGGTCCGCGAGCTGCTTCTTGCTGGCGAGGACGCCCATGTCCATCTGCTCGGCGCCCGAGTTGTCGATCAGGTCCGGCGGGGTGCCCTGGTTGAAGCGCGGCTGCAGGACCGACTGGATCTTCTGGGTCGAGGAGAACTTGACCTTCGCCTTGGGGAAGTTCTTCTCGTAGACCGCCTTGGCGTCCTCGGCGTACTTCGTGCCGAAACCGCCGTCGAAGATGACGATCTCCAGCGGGGCGCTCTCGTTGACCGCGAGCGGATTCGCCTTGGTCTTCTTGCCCTTGTCGACCTTTTCGTCGCTGCCGCTGTCGCCGCTGGCACACGCGGACAGGAAACTCATCGTGGGTACGGAAATCAGACCGAGCGCGGCGGACCGCTTGATCAGGGCGCGGCGGCCGACACCCTCGCGGTCGTTGTGGGCGGAAGTGGATCCCATGCTCAAGTCCTCGCCTTCGTTTCAGGACTCAGGCGGTGAACCGGACCCTCCCCGGCACCGCGGTTGGTACTGCATTACACCGGGGACGGGCCCCGGCCCCTCCGGTAGGAAAAACACATCGGACGGGTTGCCCGGCGCAGTCGCGGAGGGACGTCAGTAGAGCTGGATCGTGCCTGGAATACCGGGAGGCGCAAAAATGCACGGCATGTCGCTGATCGCCGCGCCTCCTCGCCTCCGGCCTCTGTCCGTCCGCGACGTCGAACGACTGGGCGGACGCCGACAGGTATAGTCCACTTCCCGCCAACGGAGCAAGATCGAATGCACAGTTGGCCGACACTCTTTCCCGAAGTGAGACCTCGCGGAAATATGAGCTGCCCGGAAGGGTTGTCCACAGGCGCTCATCAGGCAACGATCAGTGCCCGGACAGGAAGCCGGCGGACGGGCCCCGGCGGGGCCCGCTGTTCCGGCTGTCCGCGTCACCCCCGTACGCCACATCCAACACCCTTGACATCCCCTGTCACTTGACGCCCTACTGGAGCTTGCGCAGTGAAGTTGACAACGTTGTCCAGGCGCACGTGACAGGGAGGGTGCTGGCGCATGCACCACAGATCTCGGCAAGGGTCTCCGCACAGATCCCGGCTCGGAACCCGGAGCGGGTGGGGTTCCACGGCGGTCCTCGGAGCGGCCGCCTTCGCACTGGTGGTGGCCTCGCAGGGCGCCGCCGTGGCCCGTCCCGGCCAAGCGGCCGCCGCGGACCGGGAATTCGGTTCCTCCTTCGAGGCGGGTGAACCGGCACCCGACTGGCTCAACACGGTCGACACCTCGCCCGGCGGCGCCAAGCGCGCCTCGGGGGTCGACGGCGGTTACAGCACCGGCATCCCGGGCAATGTGACGGACCACGTCACGGACGTCCGCGCGAGCGCCGAGAACACCGGCGGCGGCGAGGTGAAGGAGAACCTCGCCGATGTCGAGCCCAGCACCAAGTGGCTGACCTTCGCGCCCACCGGCTGGGCGGAGTTCGAGCTGGACGCCCCCGTCAAGCTCCTCTCGTACGCGCTCACGTCGGCCAACGACCACGACGAGCGCGACCCCGTCGACTGGACCTTCCAGGGCTCCACGGACGGCAAGGACTGGAAGACCCTCGACACCCGGACCGGCGAGTCCTTCGCCGAGCGGTTCCAGACGAAGTCGTACAAACTCGGCGAACCGGCCGAGTACCAGCACTTCCGGCTCGACATCACCAAGAACAAGGGTGCTTCCGACGCCCTGCAGCTCGCCGACGTCCAGTTCTCGACGGGCGACGAGGAGGACCCCACGCCCAAGGACATGCTCTCCCTCGTGGACCGCGGTCCGAGCGGCTCCCCGACGGCCAAGGCGGGCGCGGGCTTCACCGGCAAGAAGGCCCTGCGGTACGCGGGTACGCACAAGGCGGACGGCCGCGCCTACTCGTACAACAAGGTCTTCGACGTGAACGTGGCCGTCGGCCGCGACACCGAGCTGGCGTACCGGATCTTCCCGTCGATGGCGGACGGTGACCGGGACTACGACGCCACGAACGTGTCGGTCGACCTGGCCTTCACGGACGGCACCTACCTCAGCGACCTGCGCGCCCAGGACCAGCACGGGTTCGCGCTGACGCCGCAGGGCCAGGGCGCCTCGAAGGTGCTGTACGTCAACCAGTGGAACAACGTGACCTCGCGGATCGGCTCGGTCGCGGCCGGCCGGACCGTCGACCGCATCCTGGTCGCGTACGACTCCGCGAAGGGGCCGGCGAAGTTCCGCGGCTGGCTGGACGACGTCAACCTGAGCGTGAAGAAGCCCGAGAAGCCCAAGGCACACCTCTCGGACTACGCGTCGACCACCCGCGGCACCAACTCCAGCGGCGGCTTCTCGCGCGGCAACAACTTCCCCGCGACGGCCGTCCCGCACGGTTTCAACTTCTGGACGCCGGTGACGAACGCCGGTTCCCTGAGCTGGCTGTACGACTACGCGCGCTCCAACAACGCCGACAACCTGCCCACCGTCCAGGCGTTCAGCGCGAGCCACGAGCCGAGCCCCTGGATGGGCGACCGGCAGACCTTCCAGGTGATGCCGTCGGCCGCGTCCGGCACCCCGGACACCGGGCGCACCGCCCGCGCGCTGCCCTTCAAGCACGAGAACGAGACGGCGCGCCCGTACTACTACGGGGTGACGTTCGAAAACGGGCTGAAGACGGAGATGGCGCCGACGGACCACGCGGCGTCCCTGCGGTTCACCTTCCCCGGTGACGACGCGAACGTGCTGTTCGACAACGTCACGGACCAGGCGGGCCTCACCCTCGACAAGGAGAGCGGCACCTTCACCGGCTACTCGGACGTCAAGTCCGGCCTGTCGACGGGCGCCACCCGGCTCTTCGTGTACGGGACCTTCGACGCGCCCGTCACCGAGGGAAGCTCCTCGGGGGTCAAGGGCTACCTGAAGTTCCGGCCCGGCGCCGACCGCACGGTCACCCTGCGCATCGCCACGTCCCTGATCAGCATCGACCAGGCGAAGGACAACCTCCGCCAGGAGATCCCGGACGGCACGTCCTTCGACAAGGTGACGTCGCGCGCCCAGCAGGCCTGGGACAAGATCCTGGGCAAGGTCGAGGTCGAGGGCGCGACCCCGGACCAGCTGACCACGCTGTACTCCAGCCTCTACCGGCTGTACCTGTACCCGAACTCCGGCTTCGAGAAGGTCGGCGGGAAGTACCAGTACGCCTCGCCGTTCTCGCCGATGCCGAACCCGGACTCGCCGACGCACACCGGCGCGAAGATCGTCGACGGCAAGGTGTACGTCAACAACGGCTTCTGGGACACCTACCGGACGACCTGGCCCGCCTACTCGCTGCTGACGCCCAGCCAGGCCGGTGAGATGGCCGACGGCTTCGTGCAGCAGTACAAGGACGGCGGCTGGACCTCGCGCTGGTCCTCGCCCGGCTACGCGGACCTGATGACCGGCACCTCCTCCGACGTGGCGTTCGCGGACGCGTACGTGAAGGGCGTCGACTTCGACGCGAAGTCGGCGTACGACGCGGCCGTGAAGAACGCGACCGTGGTGCCGCCCTCCTCCGGCGTGGGCCGCAAGGGCATGGCCACCTCGCCCTTCATCGGCTACACGAGCACCGACACCCACGAGGGCCTGTCGTGGGCGCTGGAGGGCTACCTCAACGACTACGGCATCTCCAAGATGGGCGAGGAGCTCTACAGGAAGACCGGCAAGAAGAAGTACAAGGAGGAGTCCGCGTACTTCCTCAACCGCGCCCAGGAGTACGTCAACCTCTTCGACTCGAAGGCCGGCTTCTTCCAGGGCAAGGACGCCAAGGGCGACTGGCGGGTGGACTCCGAGAAGTTCGACCCGCGCGTGTGGGGCTACGACTACACGGAGACCAACGGCTGGGGCTACGCGTTCACCGCCCCGCAGGACTCGCGCGGCCTCGCCAACCTCTACGGCGGCCGCTCGGGACTCGCCGAGAAGCTGGACACGTACTTCGGCACCCCGGAGACCGCCGGGCCCGAGTTCGTCGGCTCGTACGGGGGCGTCATCCACGAGATGACCGAGGCCCGCGACGTACGCATGGGCATGTACGGGCACTCCAACCAGGTGGCCCACCACGTGAACTACATGTACGACGCGGCCGGCCAGCCCTGGAAGACCCAGAAGAACGTGCGTGAGGTGCTCTCCCGCCTCTACGCGGGCAGCGAGATCGGCCAGGGCTACCACGGCGACGAGGACAACGGCGAGCAGTCGGCCTGGTTCCTCTTCTCCTCGCTCGGGTTCTATCCGCTGGTGATGGGCAGCGGCGAGTACGCCGTCGGCTCCCCGCTCTTCACCAAGGCGACCGTGCACCTGGAGAACGGCCGCAAGCTGGTCGTGAAGGCTCCGAAGAACAGCGCGAAGAACGTCTACGTGCAGGGCCTGAAGGTCAACGGCAAGAAGTGGACGTCGACCTCGCTCCCCCACTCGCTCCTCTCGCGCGGCGCGGTGATCGACTTCGACATGGGGTCGAAGCCGTCCTCGTGGGGCACCGGGAAGAACGCGGCGCCCGTGTCGATCACGCAGGACGACAAGGTGGCGACGCCCCGGACCGACGCGATCAAGGGCGACGGCGCGCTGTTCGACAACACCTCGGCGACCGACGCCACGGTCGCGTCCGCGGACCTGCCGACCGCCGACCCGGTCAAGGCCGTCCAGTACACGCTGACGTCGGCCGACGCCGCCAAGGCCCCCGAGGGCTGGGTCCTGCAGGGCTCGTCCGACGGGACCACCTGGAAGGACCTCGACAAGCGCGCCGGGGAGTCCTTCGCCTGGGACAGGCAGACCCGGGCCTTCTCGGTCGCGGCACCCGGCACGTACGCGAAGTACCGCCTGGTCCTCGACGGTGAGGCGACGCTGGCGGAGGTGGAACTGCTGCGCTGACGCCCGGCACGCGGCGGCACAGGAGAAGAACACGCACGGCACGCACGGCACCGGTTACGGCAGGAAGGTAACCGGTGCCGTGTCGTCGGCGGGCTCGGCGTCGCGGCGGGCGGTCCCGGGAGTGTCCGCCACCCGCACGCCGTCCTCGCCCGGTCCGCCGGGACGGAGCGTGAAGCCGAAGGTGCCCGACGTGCCCGGCGCGGACCCGCCCAGCGACAGCGACATCACCAGCGCCAGGCAGACGTCCTCGATCAGGCGCGGCGCGGACGGTGGTGATTCGAACGGAACGGCGCCACGAACCTCATAAGTGGCTCAAGATTCCAACTGCGTTGGCTGCGTCCTCCGTTGGGGAGGTAGAGTCGGTTTCAGACCACCGGACAACGTTGTCGCGTCCTGGGTCGACATGAACCTCACCCCCTCCGGCCAGGCACTCCCCCGGCCTGCCCGGCTCGCGGACCCGGTGGATTACGGCCACCGGGTCCGCCCAGAGCAGCCCGGGCGGAGGACGCCCCGGGGCCGGCTCCGGACCGCTCCCGGACGGGCTCCGGACCGCGCTCGAACAGGCTCCGGACCGTCCTCGAACCGGCTTCGGACCGTCCTCGAACCGGCTCAGCCCGGCCGACAGGCGAGGGCGGTCGCCGTATCACCCCCCGAGCCCTGGACGACGTACCCGAACGAGGCGCTCTCACCCGGGTCCAGCGACCCGTTCCAGTCGGCGTTGTGGACCATCACGTCCTGACCGCCGTACGTGGCGTTGCCGCTCCAGAGGCTGGCCACGGACTGTCCGGCCGGCAGCGAGAAGTCGACCATCCAGCCGAGCATCGGCACGTCGCCGCTGTTGGTGACGGTCACCTCGGACTGGTAGCCGCCCGACCAGCTGCCGGTCGTGCGGCGGGTGGCGGAGCAGGCGCCGGCCGGGGGCTCGGTCGGGTTGCCCGGGTCGTGGATGCCGGTCACCTCTCCGTTGCCGCCGTCGAAGACGATGTCGGAGCAGGAGTAGAAGGTCTCGGCGCTGTCCGAGCGCTGCCAGACCATGTAGACGAGGTGGCGTCCCGACTTGCCCGCCGGGAGCCGGCCGGACCAGGAGTAGTTGGCCTCGACCGTGCCCGGGGATCCGTTGAGCGGCGGGTGGTCGACGCTGAGGAACGGCTGCTCCTCCATGTCGTTCCAGGTGAGCGGCTCGGTCGGGTCGTAGCCGTCCTTGGTGAGGTAGACGTAGAACCAACCCGGGTGCGCGGCCCAGGCGTTGTAGGAGAAGTCGACGGTCGCGCCCGAGGTCAGATGGGTCAGCGGCCAGTCGGCGCTCGGCGTGTTGAAGCCGGTGAAGTTGGTGTTGCCGCCGCTGCACAGTTCGCCGTCGGGCACGAAGCCCCGGGTGCGGCCGGCTCCGTCGGAGCGCAGCACCGAGAACCAGTTGTAGAACGGCGTGGTGCCGCTGGCCTGTTGCGCCGCCTTGCAGGCCGGATTGACCGGCTTGATCTCACCGGTGTCGGTGAGCCCGTCCTGCCAGCACAGGAACGTACGGCTGGCGGGCTTCATGGGAGTGCCGTGCGCCTGCGCCTCGCCGCCCGCCGAGACGACCAGGCCGAGCGCCGGGAACGTGACGACCAGGGCGAGCAGGATGAGGAGGAAGGCGCGGCCCCGGGCGGGGAGCGGTGACCTCCGTGGAGGGCGGGGAGGCGGAGGCGGCGGGGCTGGTGTGATTGCCAGGTTCATGACAGAACGGTCCATCCCTTCGTTCACAAGCCGTGGGGTGCTCTCCTAAGGGGATGCGCGAGATGGGAACGGTCCCGGGGCGGGTTCCGGTCCACCCGGAATGGGAGCGCTCCCACCTCGCGTGCTCTCGAAGCTAGCGCGGACCGGTACGGCTGTAAACGGCTGCCGCGAGAGGGCCGTACCCGGACGGGTGCGGCCCTCTCGGCAACGGGGCTCTCGAACGGCCTCCCCCTCACCGGTGGTGAGGGGACGTCAGGTAGTGCTGTCGCAGGAGTTCCTTCCCGTAGTCGTTGCCGTTCGGCGTGCGGATGACGGAGTGGACGTGCATCTGGGTGGCGCCGCTGCCCTGCGTGGCGCCGTACGCGCCCGCGAGCGGTCCCGGGGCCTGGCAGTCGACCTCGACCCAGACGACCGGGCTGTGCACCCGGACGTAGAAGGCGGAGTCGTCCGCGGTGCCGCCCGCCCAGGTGACGTAGGTGTCGTTCAGGTGCGCCCGCACCTCCGCCAGCCTCGCCTCGGCGGCATCCGCCTTCGCGCGGCCGGTGAAGGCCTCGACGATGCCGAGGAGCTTGAGCTTCTGGGCGCCGGTGAGGGCCTTGCCGCGGATGCCGGTGTACTCCTGCACCGCGTTGTCCGAGAAGGCGCCCGCCTTCATCGACTCGTTCGACTTGGCCGTGGACTCGATCGCGACCGTCCGCTGCGCGTCGGTGAGGGAGTTGATGAAGGCGAGGCTCGCCTTCACCTCCTCCTTGCACACGGAGACGGTCGTGCCGTCGATCTCGATCTCGGTCGGTTCCGAACCCCAGAAGCAGGGGCTCATGACGACCTGGTCGCCGAGCACGAAGTAGTTGACGACCAGGTGGTGCCCGTCGAACTGGAAGCCCCACGGTTCGGTGGCGGACGGCGTGCCGAGCACCGTGTAGTGGAAGGCCTCCTCGTTGAAGGCGTCCGTCCTGCCGATCGCCTCCCCCGCGGCCTGGTTGATCCGGCGGATCTTCTCGGTGGTCTCCAGGCCGTCCGCGCTGAGCGCCGACTTCAGCAGGGCCTTGCCGAGTGCCTGCTGCTCGTCGGAGAGGTCGGCGACGGACACGCCCTGGCGCTCGTACGCGTCGACGTTGCTCCACAGCCGCCACTCGGTGGAGTGCGCGGTGAACTGTGTCGACGACTTCTGCGTGGCGCTCAGCCCGGCGAGGAAGGCGTTCGCCGCGGTGATCACCGGGGCGGTCACGACGCCCTCGGAGTGGATCGAGAACAGGCCGTCGATCTTCTTGCCGTCGGTGGTCAGGCCGAAGAAGTCCTCGGTGATCGACTGGTTGCCGGGACCTCCGGTGCCGCCGCCGGGGGCGCCGCTCGGCTCGGCCGACGCCGGGGCGCCGTCGGCACCGGTGCCGGTGTCCGTGTCGTCGGCGGCGAGCGCGGCCCAGGCGCCGGCCCCGCCCATCGTCGCGACGGCGGTGGCGCCGCTCGCGAAGAAGACCTTGCGCATGAAGTTCCGCCGGCCGACGTGGGCCTGCCGGCCGGTCTGCGGCGGCTGGGACTGGGGCTGGGGCTGAGGCTGGGGCGTGGACTCGCCGGTGTCGAGCTCGCTCATCGCGGCTGGCTCCCTCATGGCCATGGGCCGATCCCTTGCGGACGGCCACGCGGGACGACTGTGAACCACGAACCTGAGCCCGACCTGAAACCGGGGCGGGCCGGAGGCCGGAACCGGAGGGCCCGGGCCAGAGGCCGGAACCGGGGCCGGAAGCCAGAGGCCGAGGGCACGCGGGGCGGGTGTGCCTGCGCGGGAGGTGGGTCGCCCGCGTGGGGATGGATGTACGCGTGCGGAGGTGGGTGTGCGCGAGGCCTGTTGCAGGGTGCCGTGTTTCGGTTGGCCTCTCCTCGGGTCAGGAGTCGGCCCGAGCAGCTCCCAGGGTTCAGGTCTGGGTCAGCTCCTGCGGGTCGGGACCGGACGGTCCGGTCCGGCTCCTGCGGGTCGAGGCCGGGCGGACCGGGTCGGCCCCTGCGGGTCGGGACCGGACGGACCAGGTCGGCCCCCGCGGGTCGGAACCACACGGACCAGGTCGGCCCCTGCGGGTCAGGACCGTACGGACCGGTCCGGCTCCCGCGGGTCAGGACCGTACGGACCGGGTCGGCTCCCGCGGGTCAGGACCGTACGGACCGGGTCGGCCGGGGCGGGTCGCCCGGGACGGATCGCCCGGGACGGGCCCGGGCGACCCGCCCGGCCCTCGTGGCTCAGGTCGGGTCTCCGGCCGGGGCGCCGAGGACCAGGCCGGTCCGGGGCGCGTCCGGGTCCAGGTGCGCGGGCGCGCCGGCGGACACGTCGTGCGGCGTGCCCGCCGGGGCGGCCGACGGGACGGCCGGCGGGACATTCACCCGCGGCAGCGTCAGCGTGAACTCCGTACGGCCCGGCTCGCTCGCGACCTCGACGCGGCCCGCGTGGGCCGTCGTGATAGCCGCGACTATGGCGAGTCCGAGACCGGAACCGCCCTCGGCGGGGCCGCTGCGGGAGCGCGAGACGTCGCCTCTCGTGAAGCGCTCGAAGACCGCGGGGAGCAGGTGCGGCGGGATGCCGGGGCCGTCGTCGCGGACGCGGACCACGCATCCCGTCTCCGTGGCCTCCACCGAGGCGACGACGGTCGTGCCCGCCGGTGTGTGCACCCGCGCGTTGGCCAGCAGGTTGGCCACCACCTGGTGCAGGCGGGCCTCGTCGCCGAGGACGAGCGCGGGGACGTCGAGGAGCAGCGCCAGCTGCCAGCCGTGGCCGCTCCCCGCCGCCCGCGCGTCCCAGACCGCCTCGGCGACCAGCGCCGCGAGGTCGACCTCGGCGGACCGGAGCGGACGCCCCTCGTCGAGCCGGGCGAGCAGCAGCAGGTCCTCCACGAGACCCGTCATGCGCGCCGACTCGGCGGAGACCCGCCGCCAGGCCAGGGCGGGCTCGATCTGCTGGATGCCGCGGTTCATCAGTTCCGCGTATCCCGCGATGGACGCCAGCGGCGTACGCAGTTCGTGACTGGCGTCCGCGAGGAAGCGGCGCACGCGCTCCTCACCGCGCTGCCGCTCGGCGAGCGACGACTCGACGTGGTCGATCATGCGGTTGAGCGCGGCGCCGACCTGGCCGGCCTCGCTCCCGGGGTGCGTGTCGCCTTCCCGTACCCGGGTGAGGCCGGTGACCGCGCCCCGGCCCAGCGGGACGCGCGAGACCTCGACGGCGGTGGCGGCCACCCGGTCGAGCGGCCGCAGCTGACGGCGTATCACCACGGCGCAGACGATCCCCGCGGCGGTCAGGCCCGCGCCCGCCGCCACGGCCTCGACCAGGACGAGCCCGCCGATCATGTCCTGTACGTCGTCCATCGGGAGCCCGGTGAGGACGGGGACGCCGTCGCCGGCGATGGCGGTCACCCGGTAGGTGCCGAGGCCGGGGATCGTACGGGTGTGCAGGGAGCCGTCGGTGGCGAGGCCGTCCAGGGCGGTGCGCTGGGCAGCGGTGAGGGTCCGCCGCGTACCGTCGTCGGTGACCACCTGGGCCGCGATGACCTGACGGGCCCCGTCCCCGGCGGCGCCCCCGCTCCCGTCCCCCTCGGCGCCGAAGCGGGCGGCGAGCGTGCCGACGGCCTGCCCGCGCTCGTTCAGGAACCCGAGGTCCGTGTCGTCGCCCGTGCGGCGCTGCAGCCCGCCCTGGCTGCGTTCGGCGGCGTCGGTGACGCGCTGGTCCAGATGGCCCAGCAGATAGGCGCGCTGGGCGAGGACGGTGGTGAGGGCCATCGCCGTACAGACGACGAGCAGGGTGACGCCGATGAAGAGCAGGAGGCGGGTGCGCAGCGAGCGCCGCTCCGGCAGCCGGGGCCTCATCCGCCGTCCCCCGGTGGCCTGATGGCGTACCCGACGCCCCGCACGGTGTGGATCATCGGCGTCCGCCCCCTGTCGAGCTTGCGGCGGAGGCTGGAGATGTAGACCTCGACGAGGTTGCCGCCGCCGTCGAAGCAGCCGCTCCAGACGCGGTCCAGGATCAGGGCCTTGCTCAGCACCTGGCGCGGGTGGCTCAGCAGCAGGCCGAGCAGGTCGAACTCCTTGGCGGTGAGCGGGATGTGCGTACCGTCGCGGTGCACCTCGCGGGTGTCCGTGACCAGCACCAGGTCCCCGAGCGCCAGCACCGAACCGCCGGACCCGGCGCCCCCCGCGCCCCCGGTGCCCGACCGGCGCAGCAGTGCGCGCAGCCGCAGCACGACCTCCTCCAGGGAGAAGGGTTTCGTGACGTAGTCGTCGGCGCCGGAGGCGAGGCCGTCGATGCGGTGTTCCAGCGCGTCGCGCGCGGTGAGCATGAGAACGGGCAGCTTCGGGCTCTCCTGCCGCAGACGGCGCAGGACCTGGATGCCGTCCAGGTCGGGCAGCATCCCGTCGAGGACGACGGCGTGCGGCACACGGGTGCGGGCGGCGCGCAGCGCGGACGCGCCGTCCGCCACCGGGTAGGGCCGCCAGCCGGCGTCCGTGACGGCCGCGGAGAGCAGTTCGGTGAGGGCGGGTTCGTCGTCGACGATGAGGACGCGCACGCGCTCGTTTCGGGTGCCGGGCATACGGGGATGATGTCGCTCACACCTGGCAGAACGCTGTGTTCCGCCTGGGTGGGACCCATGTCCTGAAATGGACGGCACACCACGAACAGCGGGGGCCGCATCCCCGGTTCGGAGATGCGGCCCCCAAGTGCACTGCCGTGCGGCCTACTTGCGGATCAGGCTGCGCAGTACGTACTGCATGATGCCGCCGTTGCGGTAGTAGTCCGCCTCGCCGGGGGTGTCGATGCGGACGACCGCGTCGAACTCGACGCCGGTGTCGGTGGTGACCTTCACCGTGCGCGGGGTGGTGCCGTCGTTCAGCTCCTCGACGCCGGTGAAGGAGAAGGTCTCCTCGCCGGTCAGGCCGAGCGAGGCGGCCGTGGCGCCCTCCGGGAACTGGAGCGGCAGCACGCCCATGCCGATGAGGTTCGAGCGGTGGATGCGCTCGTACGACTCGGCGATGACGGCCTTGACGCCGAGGAGCGCGGTGCCCTTGGCGGCCCAGTCGCGGGACGAGCCGGAGCCGTACTCCTTACCCGCGAGGACGACCAGCGGGGTGCCCTGCTCGATGTAGTTGCGCGAGGCGTCGTAGATGAACGACACCGGCGCGTCCGGCTGGGTGAAGTCGCGGGTGTAGCCGCCCTCGGTGCCCGGCGCGATCTGGTTGCGCAGGCGGATGTTGGCGAACGTGCCGCGGATCATGACCTCGTGGTTGCCGCGGCGCGAGCCGTAGCTGTTGAAGTCACGGCGCTCCACACCGTGCTCGGTGAGGTACTTGCCCGCCGGGGTGTCGGCCTTGATGGCGCCGGCCGGGGAGATGTGGTCGGTGGTGACCGAGTCGCCCAGCTTGGCCAGTACGCGCGCGCCGGTGATGTCGGAGACCGGGGTGGTCTCCATCGTCATGCCCTCGAAGTACGGGGGCTTGCGCACGTAGGTGGACTGCGGGTCCCACTCGAAGGTGTTGCCGGTGGGGATCGACAGCGCCTGCCACTGGGCGTCGCCCGCGAAGACGTCCTGGTAGGACTTGTTGAACATGTCCTCGCCGATGGCGTTCGCCACGACGTCGTTGACCTCGGCCTCGGTCGGCCAGATGTCCTCGAGGAAGACCGGCTTGCCGTCCTGGTCGGTGCCGAGCGCGTCCTTGGTGATGTCCACCTTCATGGACCCCGCGAGGGCGTACGCGACGACCAGCGGCGGGGAGGCCAGGTAGTTCATCTTGACGTCGGGGTTGATCCGGCCCTCGAAGTTGCGGTTGCCGGAGAGGACCGAGGTGACCGCGAGGTCGTTGTCGTTGACCGCCTTGGAGACCTCCTCCGGCAGCGGGCCGGAGTTGCCGATGCAGGTGGTGCAGCCGTAGCCGACGAGGTTGAAGCCGACCTTGTCGAGGTAGGGGGTGAGCCCCGCCTTGTCGAAGTAGTCGGTGACGACCTTGGAGCCCGGGGCGAGCGTGGTCTTGACCCACGGCTTGCGGGTCAGGCCCTTCTCCACGGCCTTCTTCGCGACGAGCGCGGCGGCGACCATGACGTACGGGTTCGAGGTGTTGGTGCAGGAGGTGATGGCCGCGACCGTCACCGCGCCGTGGTCGATCTCGTACGTCGAGCCGTCGGGGGCGGTCACGGTGACCGGGTTCGACGGGCCCGCGCCGGCGACGACCGCGGAGTGCTGCGGGGCGCCGGAGCCGTTGTCGTCGTGGCCGTAGGCCGGGGCGTCGCTGGCCGGGAAGGACTCGGCGCTCGCCTCGTCCACCGGGGAGGCCACGCCGTGCGGCTTCTCCTGCGCGGGGACGCCGGGCTTGCGGTCGTCGCCACCGGTGACACCGGCCTCGACGTAGTTGAGGACGTCGGACTTGAACTGCTCGGCGGCGTTCGCGAGGACGATGCGGTCCTGCGGGCGCTTCGGGCCGGCGATCGAGGGGACGACCGTGGAGAGGTCCAGTTCGAGCTTCTCGGAGAAGTCGGGCTCGGCGGCCGGGTCGAGCCAGAGGCCCTGCTCCTTGGCGTACGCCTCGACGAGCGCGACCTGCTGCGCGTCGCGGCCGGTCAGGCGCAGGTACTTCAGGGTCTCGTCGTCGATCGGGAAGATCGCAGCGGTGGAACCGAACTCCGGCGACATGTTGCCGATGGTCGCGCGGTTCGCGAGGGAGGTGGCGGCGACGCCCTCGCCGTAGAACTCGACGAACTTGCCGACGACACCGTGCTTGCGGAGCATCTCGGTGATCGTGAGCACGAGGTCGGTGGCGGTGGTGCCGGCCGGCAGCTCGCCGGTCAGCTTGAAGCCGACGACACGCGGGATCAGCATGGAGACCGGCTGGCCGAGCATCGCGGCCTCGGCCTCGATGCCGCCGACGCCCCAGCCGAGCACACCGAGGCCGTTGACCATGGTGGTGTGGGAGTCGGTGCCGACCAGGGTGTCGGGGTACGCCTGTCCGCCCCGGACCATGACCGTACGGGCCAGGTGCTCGATGTTGACCTGGTGGACGATGCCGGTGCCCGGCGGGACGACCTTGAACTCGTCGAACGCGGTCTGGCCCCAGCGCAGGAACTGGTAGCGCTCCTTGTTGCGGCCGTACTCCAGCTCGACGTTCTGGCCGAAGGCCTCGGCGGTGCCGAACTTGTCCGCGATGACGGAGTGGTCGATGACCAGCTCGGCCGGGGCCAGCGGGTTGATCTTGTCCGCGTCGCCGCCGAGCTCCTTGACGGCCTCGCGCATGGTGGCCAGGTCCACGACACAGGGCACGCCCGTGAAGTCCTGCATGATCACGCGGGCCGGCGTGAACTGGATCTCCTGGCTGGGCTGGGCCTGCGCGTCCCATCCGCCGACAGCACGGATGTGGTCGGCGGTGATGTTCGCGCCGTCCTCGGTGCGGAGCAGGTTCTCCAGCAGGATCTTGAGGCTGTACGGAAGGCGGGCCGAGCCTTCCACCTTGTCCAGCCGGAAGATCTCGTACGACTCGTCACCCACACTGAGCGTGCTACGGGCGTCGAAGCTGTTCGCCGACACGACAGTCTCCTTCATTGATGTACGCGTACCACCGCATCCTGCCGCCACGCCCTCTTGGCCGATCCGCTAAGGTCGGGCTAAGTTAGGTAACCCTTACCGAACGCGTAACGGTCCGGGCGGCTGCGGCACGCCCCGGCAGATATCTCGATGTCGAGATAACTCTAGTACATGACCGCCGGACGGTCATGCCCGGAGGGTGCCCGCACCCGTCCGGACCGGATCGGCGCCCGGTCCGGCGCCCCGGACCACGGGGTCGCGCGACAGGCGCGGCGGGCGGGGCAGGCGGGTCGGGACGGTGCGGAGCACGGACCGGACGGTGGCGGTGGCGGTGGCGGTGGCGGTGGCGGTGACGGTGACGTACGCGCCGACCCCGGTCGCCGTGCACGAGGACGCGGTCACCCAGCCGGCGAGGACCGGCACCGGTTCGCCCGCCCCTCCCACACCGGAGCGGATCCCGGCCCGGGCTCGAACCGGGACCGACCCTGAGCCGAATCGGGGTCAATTCGGGGCCGGCCCCGGGCCGTTCGCCACCGGCGTCCGCGTACCGACCGGCATCCGGGGTATCCGACAGCGGACGCGAAGGAGGCACCCACCCATGCCGCTCACATTCCGCAAGAGCTTCCGGATCCTGCCCGGTGTACGGCTGAACATCAACCGGAAGTCGTGGTCCATCACCACGGGCGGCCGCAACGGCCCGAAGCAGACGCACAGCAGCACGGGACGCCGGACCACCTCGATGGACCTGCCCGGCCCCTTCGGCTGGCGCCGCACCACGCGCAGCAAGCGCCACTGAGGCGCCGTCACCCCGGCCCCCATCCCGACACTCACCCCAATGGCCCCGCCAGGATGCGGCATCTCATATGTGAGATAGCCTGCCGTCATGGCAGACGACTACCTCGTACGCATCGGCAAGCTCATCCGTGACGCCCGTCAGCATCGGGGCTGGACACAGGCGCAGCTGGCCGAGGCACTCGGCACCAGCCAGAGTGCGGTGAACCGTATCGAGCGCGGCAACCAAAACATCAGCCTTGAGATGATCGCTCGAATCGGTGAAGCACTGGACAGTGAGATCGTCTCGCTCGGCTACGCGGGCCCGATGCACCTGCGTGTGGTCGGCGGACGCCGTCTGTCCGGCTCGATCGACGTGAAGACCAGCAAGAACGCGTGCGTGGCGCTGCTCTGCGCGACCCTCCTGAACCGGGGCCGCACGGTGCTGCGCCGCGTCGCGCGCATCGAGGAGGTGTACCGCCTTCTGGAGGTGCTGGGCTCCATCGGCGTACGCACCCGGTGGATCAACGGTGGCGTGGACCTGGAGATCGTGCCGCCGGCCGAGCTGGACATGGCGTCCATCGACGAGACGGCGGCCCGCCGCACCCGCTCGATCATCATGTTCCTGGGCCCGCTGCTGCACCGCATGGACGGCTTCAAGCTGCCGTACGCGGGCGGCTGCGACCTCGGCACCCGCACGATCGAGCCGCACATGATCGCCCTGCGCCGGTTCGGCCTGGACATCGCGGCCACCGAGGGCATGTACCACGCCCGCGTGGACCACACGGTGACCCCGGGGCGCCCCATCGTGCTGACCGAGCGCGGCGACACGGTGACCGAGAACGCGCTGCTGGCCGCCGCCCGCCACGACGGCACGACCGTCATCCGCAACGCCTCCTCCAACTACATGGTCCAGGACCTCTGCTTCTTCCTGGAGGCCCTCGGCGTCCGGGTGGAGGGCATCGGCACCACCACCCTCACCGTGCACGGCGTGCCGAACATCGACGTGGACGTGGACTACTCGCCGTCCGAGGACCCGGTCGAGGCGATGAGCCTGCTGGCCGCCGCGGTCGTCACCGAGTCCGAGCTGACCGTGCGCCGGGTGCCGATCGAGTTCCTGGAGATCGAGCTGGCGGTCCTGGAGGAGATGGGCCTCGACCACGACCGCACGCCGGAGTACGTCGCCGACAACGGCCGCACGCGCCTGGTGGACCTCACGGTCCGGCCCTCCAAGCTGGAGGCGCCGATCGACAAGATCCACCCGATGCCGTTCCCAGGCCTGAACATCGACAACGTCCCGTTCTTCGCGGCGATCGCGGCGTCCGCGCAGGGCCAGACGCTGATCCACGACTGGGTCTACGACAACCGCGCGATCTACCTCACGGACCTGAACCGCCTCGGCGGCCGCCTCCAGCTCCTCGACCCGCACCGCGTCCTGGTGGAGGGCCCCACCCGCTGGCGGGCCGCGGAGATGATGTGCCCGCCGGCCCTGCGCCCCGCGGTGGTCGTCCTGCTGGCGATGATGGCGGCGGAGGGCACGTCGGTCCTGCGCAACGTGTACGTCATCAACCGCGGCTACGAGGACCTGGCGGAGCGGCTGAACTCGGTGGGGGCGCAGATCGAGATCTTCCGGGACATCTGAGAGCCTGCGGAAAAGGCACCTCTACACCCCACCTTAACTGGACGAACGCGAGAGAGGTGGGGTGTGACGGAGTCTCTGGGACATTTTTGGGACTTTGAACCGGCGGCACCGGGTCAGGGTGAGGACGGCCGCGGCGATTGACGTCATCATCCGATTCGGGCCACGCCGAGAAGCCTCAGCGGTCGTCGATGCCGGGCCCGAAGAGCGGGAACGCCTGTCTCTCCCGCGGTCAGGTGGCCACACGTTCTCCGGCGACGAACTTCTCCACGAACTCCCGTGCCCGCCGGTCGAGATCGGCGTACTGGGCCTCTCGCTCAGCGCCCGTGACCGCTTCGCCGACCAGGAGGTTGCCTTCGGCGTCGACGCGTTGCGGGCGCTCCTCCGCGTCGGTGAGCAGGCCGACGGTGGAATGGGAGAAGCCGCAGTAGTAGGCGATGCCCTCACTCAGATTGGTCTCCAGGAGGGTTTGCATCCCCTCCACGACGGGGTCGTCGGCAGTGGCGCCGGCCAGGCCCAGCCACAGCATGCGCTTGCCGGCGAGGCGGGGCCTGCTGCGGCCGTAGGCGAACCCGTAGTTCCACACGCGGTCGATCCACCCCTTGAGGATGGCGGGCGTGCTCTGCCAGTACACCGGGAAGACAGCGACGACGAGGTCGGCGTCGAGGATGCGCCGCATATGTGCTTGCGTTTCGTCCGAGTAGGCCTTTTCCCTGTTGCCCCAGTCCGGCTGGTCCGAGCCGGTCATCCGCGGGTCGAAACCCTCGGCGTGCAGGTCCAGCAGGTCGATGCGGTATCCGGCGGTTTCGAGCCTGGTGGCGACACGGCGGGCCGTGTGCGAGGTGAGGGAATCGGTGCGGTGGTGTGCGACGACCACGAGGGCTGTTCCGGCACGGCTGTCCTGCTGCGTCACGGTGTCTCCCGGCTGGGCTCGGCGATTCGACTCGACGAGTCCAGTACAGCCGCGGCGGCATAGATGATCCATGGGAGAAACACTCCGATACATAGGAGATCGTCTACGATGCGTTCCGTGGATCCCTTGAGTTCGCTCCTGAGCGGCATTCGGGCCGAGGGGTCGGTCGTCAGCCACGCCGTGCTGACGGCGCCCTGGACGATTCGCTTCGCCGACGACGCACCGCTCACCATGATCAGCGTGCTGCGCGGCGGGGGCACCCTGTTGCTGCCCGACGGCACCGAGCGAGCGGTCGGCTTGGGCGACACGGCCATCGTGCGCGGTCCCGCGCCGTTCCATCTCGCGGACCATCCCACCGCTGTCCACAGCTCCCCTGCCACGTACGAGATCGCATGCTTCACCACGGGCACCGAGCCCACCGCCCAGGAACTCGGCGGTATCCGTTGGGGCTCCGACTCCAAGGAGGCGACCGCGCTGATCGTGGGTGCCTACCGCGCCTCGGGCCACCGCCACGAGCGGCTCCTGCGGGCCCTGCCGCCTGTCCTGGTGGTCAAGGAGGACGTCGAGGTCTGCGCATGGCTGGAGACGGCCGCTGCCGACGCCGCCCGTCTCTCGGCCGGTTCGCAGGCGCTGATGGACCGGCTCCTCGACTGGGCCCTGGTGTGCACCTTGCGCAGTTGGTTCGAACAGGCCGGCGCTGACGCGCCCAGTTGGTACCGGGGCCTTGCCGACCCGGTCCTCGCCCCCGCCCTGCAAGCCTTCCACGACCGGCCCGCCGGGGCCTGGACGGTGGCGTCGCTGGCCACGCGGAGCGGCGTCTCACGGGCGCTGTTCGCCAAGCGCTTCACCCAGCTGATGGGCCGTCCGCCCCTCGCCTACCTCACACAGTGCCGCATGGACGAGGCCGAGGCGCTTCTGGCCGACACCGACCTCAGCATCGCCCGGATCGGTAAGTCCGTCGGCTATGCCGACGCCTTCGGCTTCAGCGCCGCGTTCAAACGGCACAAAGGCCTGAGCCCCAGCACGTTCCGCGCCGCCGCAGCCGGGGCGCCGCGAACCTGAAACAGCTGGAAGATCATTCGCACAGGTCAATGGTGATCAGCCACTCATCGCGGCAGGTCACCGCATTCGCTGGTCCCTTCCGGGACAGCTGCGCTGCGAGGGCGGGGCGGGCGCTCGGCGCGCAGGGCTCGGCGCGGGGAGCCCCGCGTGGAGCGCTCAGCGCTGGAGCTTCATTCCCTTCGGCGAGGTGAGGCCCTTCTCGGGGTGGGCGCGGAGCGTCGCCGTCCACACGGTGGGCGGGCAGGAGGTGCCGTTGGGGTGCTGCTCCGTCAGCTCGGCCCGGGTCCCGTCCTCGACGACCGTGTCGCCGCTCTTCGTGGAGGTCACCGTGAGCCGCACCGGCACGCTGGTCGCGCCTACGTCGTCGGGGAGCCGGACCGTCAGCGGGACGAACGGGTCGTCGGGGTCGCCCGACGACCGCTCCTCGCAGGTGTCGTCCACGCACAGCCGGATCATCGCCTCGTCCGGGCCGCCGAAGTCGGCGGCCCGCCACACGGCGGACACCTGCGAGTCCGCGTCGGCCTGCCGGCACGGCATGTCCTGGCCGAACACCGAGCATCCGGTCAGGGCCAGCGCCGGCAGCGAAGCGAGAAGGGCCCGGCGCATGTCGACTCCTCGCTGCGTACGGTGCCGGGGAAGGCACTTGGGAAGGCGCTGGGGGACGCCGGGGGGACGCTGGGTGAGACTGTCGACGCGGCGACCAGCGTCCGCCATCGGCAGCCCTTGGCCCGCAAGTACAGCATCTGCGGCCGGCTCACGCTCTTCGGCGGCCTGCTGCGCCGGGAGTCGGACGGGACGGTCGAGATCCGTGTGACCTCGTGAAGCGCGGGGTCCGGAACGGTCCGGACCCCGCGCCCGGACCCCGCAGCACAGCAGGGCGCTCACGCCCCCTCGTACCTCGTGCTCACGGTTTGTCGAGCACCGTCCCCGTCAGCACCGGCCTGTCGGGCAGCGGCCTGGCGTTGTCGTCGGTCAGCGCGAGGCGCATCGACTCCGTGGGCTCGGCCACCTGGTCCCGCACGGTCGGCACGGCGAAGTCCACACCGGTGCTCCCGGGCGGGATGTTCAGCCACACCCACAGGTTCGCGTCGGACAGCGGCCGCTCGGGGTCGGGCACGTCACCGGACCACTCCTCGAGCCACTGCGGGTCCACGTCCTTGGTGGACAGTTCGGCGCCCTCGGCGGCCGGGAGCACCCGCACCGGCTGCCAGATGTCCACCGCCGCGGGCGCGTCCAGGGACAGCCGCCAGGTCAGCGTCTCCCCCTCGGTCACCCGGTCCGCGACCGGCGACAGGGTGATCACCGGTTCGGGGTCGTCGTTCTCGACGGTGACCCCGCCCCGGTGCTTGCCGACGACGGCGCCCCGGACGGCCTTGACGGCGATGGCATGGTCCACGTCGCCGCCGTAGACCGTGTCGCCCTTCACCTCGACCGGTACGTCGATCGCGTCGCTGCCGGGCCGTACGGTCACCAGGCGGTTCTCGCTCCGGCCGCTGTCCGGGGCGAGGACGTACACGCGGACCTGCCCGCTGCCGTGGCCGGAGATCTCGACCGGGATCCGGTAGGTGCGGGTGCCGGAGTCGCCCTCCTCGACGGTCGTGCGGCCCACGTCGACACGCGGCAGTGCGGCCGCCCGCACCGCCGGTGTGCCCGGCGCCCAGCCCCAGGCGTCCATCAGCCAGACCCGTCCGGACCGCGAACGGGGCGTCAGTTCAAGGGACTCGACATGTCTGAGATCGAGGCCGGCCCGGGTCGCGGCCGACAGCGGGACGCGCAGTTCCTGAGCCCAGTAGGAGGCGGTGTCCGAAGAGCCCGGGAGCCCGTCCACCTGGGCCGCACCCAGCGTCGCCCGACGGCCGGAGGAGTCGGTGACGGACACGTCGAACCTCGTGCCGGTCGTGTTCGGCGGTACGAAGACCCGGAGCGCGAGCTTCCGGGAGCTGCGCAGGGAGAGCGGCTCGGCCGCGGTGATACGCGCGGCCGTGCCCGGCGCGGACCACGTCAGGTCCACCGCGCTGCGGCCGGTCTCCCGTTCCGTCTCCCACGACGCGAAGTGCGGTGACGATCCGGGGGTCTCCGGGTCCAGACAGGCCACGGCCGGGTCGGGGTCGACCGCCGAACACAGCCGGGCGCCGGCGCCGGTCACCTTCGCCCCGCCGTCCGGCAGGAAACCGCCGCTGCGGCGGCCGCCGACCGCGTGGGTCAGCGCCCGGGCCGGGTCCGCGGACGGGGCCCGCCGGCCGGAACCGTCGAGCAGCGGACGCACCCGGTCGTCCCCGGCGAGGAAGAGCCGGGCCGCGGCGGCGATGTACGTGGCGCCCGCCTTGTGCTGCTGGGCGGCGGTCAGCCGGGTCGCGGCGCCCGGCGCGCACACCGGGTCCGGCTGCTCGGGATCGGTCCTGAAGTCGTCCCTGGCCGGTGCGACGGCCTCGCCCGGGGTCCACTCGCTGTTGAAGTAGTTGTGGTTGGCGCCGACCAGGTAGACCGCGCTGTGCAGCGCCGTGCCCCGGCCGGTCCCGCGCGTCCCGTCGACGAAGTTCTCGCCCTGCAGGTCCCACACGTCGCCGTCGCAGCCCGGCAGCAGCGTCACGGACGGCACGTCGGCGACCGGATTCTGGCCGAAGATCGTCGGTCCGATCAGCACCGTCCCGCGCACCTTCCAGCGCACCGGGCCCCGGTAGCCGTCCTCGGCGGCCGGCGGCGGGTAGAGGCTGTCCATGGCGGCCCGGTTGACGCCCTCGCCACCGCGCGAGTGTCCGACGAGCAGGACACGGGAGAGGTCCGCCTTCGGCGCCTCGCGTACGACGGCCGGGGCGGCGGAGCGGTGGGCGGTCCAGTCGGCCCAGTGGGCGAGGTGCTGCCGTACCAGCGAGGAACGTGCCTGCGCGCCGGCGTCCTCGGCCTCCCCGTCCTGGGCGTTGATGCCGTTCGCCGAGATCGACACCGTCACATAGCCCTGGGAGGCCAGCAGTTGCTGGTCGCGCAGGTAGCCCAGGTGGCTCGGGATCGGCTTGTAGCCGTCCGTACAGGGCCAGTCGCCGCTCACGTCGTCCTCGGAGCCCGGCTTGTAGCAGGTGTTGTGGCGGCCGTGCAGGAACAGCGCGAGCGGCCGGCTGCCGGTGGCACCCTTCGGCGCCACCACCTCGGCGGTCATCTCCACCGGGGTGTCGAACCCGGGCAGGCGCACCGGGTCGAGTTCGTACTGTCCGGTGACCGTGCGGTACGAGCCGGGTCCGCCCGGGTCGACGCCGTTCGCCGGCGCCTGCGGGGGCATCCGTGCCACGTGCGAGCCGGGTTTGCGCGTGTCGTCGGCCGCCGCGTCCAGCCGGCGCCCCGCGGCCGTCACCTGGAGGTCCGTCAGCTGCTCGGACCGCGCCTCGCCGAGGGCGAGCCGGAAGGTCCGTCCGTCCCTCGCCGGCTTCGGGATCCCGAGCAGCCGGTCCCCGGTGCGGAACTCGACCCGCGCGTCCCCCATGGGCACAGCCTCCGGCGCACGCCAGACCAGCTCACGCGCCCCGCCCGCCCCGTCGATCCGCCATCCCGGCGGAAGCGGGTTGTCGTCCGCCCTGTCGTCCTTCGCGCTCAGCAGGCCGGACTCGTGCGGCTGTTCGGCCTGTGCCGGTCCGGACGGGCCCGCCAGGGCCGCCAGCACCGCCACGGCGGTCACACCTATTCGCCGGGTACGGATCAATGATCCTCTCCTCGCCACCCTGTACGCAGACCTCCCGTCGGTCCCGGGCGCCTCTCGCGTCACCTAGGACGGGAGAGGAGCGCCTGTGGGTTGTCTGTGAGGAGACGCCGGCAGCGGGCGGGCGACGCGATCAGGCCAGTGCGGCCGAGCGCTCTCCGGCTCTCGGAGACACTCCGGTACGTCGTCGCGCGGCCCGAACACCCCGGGCACCTCCTCCTGCAATCACAGGTCCCGTCCGTCCCGGGCTCGTCCGTACGCCGTCCGTGTGTTGTCCGCGTGTTGTCACGCTTCCCGTCCGGCTGTTCCGATGAGTCCGCGGTGAGCGCATGGTCTATCCGTACGGACGACGAAAACGCCGTCCGACTCTCGCGCACGTGGAGGCCCACCATGTGTTCTCACCAGCTTTCGTGCCCGTCCGCCAACCGCTCCGAGCGGTCGGAGCGCTCCGACCGCGACGACGCGCACATCGTCGCAGCGCACCCCGAGCAGGGTTGGTACCTGCTGTGCGACGGCGCGATCGTCTTCGACGACACCGGTGCTCTCCTGCCCGACGGGCGGGTCGTCGGCCCTCATCGGGTGCCGGTCGAGCCGGTCGAGCCGGTCGAGCAGCTGGCTGTCGCCGCCTGATATCGGCGTGTAGCACCGATTTTCACCGGATTCTACTGATACATCGTGATGTGCGCCGGTCGCGTCAAGGCCGGCAGTCGGGCACGCGACGCCATGGAGCTTCTTCAAGCATCGCCGTCCCCACCTCCCGCGACACCCACGGCTGTGGCGGCGCCCACCCGTGCGGCGGAATCGTCTGCGGCGCGCACCCGGTCGACGCGTGAACTACTGACGCCTCCAGGACGATCGACGGCAGCAACGCCCTGTCGAAGGCGTACTTCTTCCCGCAGCCCACCGGCAACCGGCAACCAGCTGGCCGACATCGTGCAGAAGGCCGTCACCGTGCTCCGCGCCGACCGGTGGTTGCCGCCTTTCCCAGCAGCCGCACGCCCCGGAGAGCGCCGCTCTGCGGGTTCTTGAGGTCCGCACCGGAGCCAGGAGAACGTAGGTGCCCCGTCCGTCACCTGCAGCGATACGCGATGTCTCACCGACCGGGGTGGAAGAACAGGCTCAGCTGAGATCAGTTCTTTTCCAGCAGGGACCGGCCCGCCGCCGGGCCGCAGAGGGCTCGGCGGCGGGGAGGGGCCGGGGCCGCGTGGCGTGTGCCCAGCGGCGTCAGGCCACGCCGATCCGCGCCGATCCGCGCCGATCCGCGTCAGTCGACGAGCGTCACGTCCTGCTCGTGTGCCGCGTGGAACAGCGGCAGCAGCAGGCCGCCGGAGCGGAGTTCCATCACCGTCGCCTCGACCTTCGCCGCGCCGGCCTTGAACCGGCCCGGATCCGTACGGCCGGTGTTCGCCCAGGGGTGCTCCGCGCCGTCACAGAGCGCGGTGGTGCCGCCGATGCCCGTGCGCAGGCCGCTCCCGCCCTGGCTCAGGGAGGAACTGACGAAGACCGGGCCGCTGCCGCCCGTGCAGCGGTAGGTGCCGGACAGTGTGATGGTGCCGTCCGCGGCGAGACGGCCGATCGAATCGACCGTCACCGTCTCCGACAGCCCGGCGGGACCGGCCTGCTGGGGCAGCGCGCCTGCGGACGGAGCGGCGAGCAGCAGCAGTGCCGCAGCGGCGGCTGTGCCCATGACCTGGTGCAATCGCATCGGAGTACCTCCTGGAGTGGGGCTTTTACACGTACCTGCCCGGCGCGACCGCGCGCGTCATCCTCGCCCCTTCGGCGGCGAACCTCACCCCTTTGGTGGTGAGCTCACCCCTGCGGTGGCGGGCCGACGGCCGCACGGAGTCCTCGTACAGGTCCGTTCGCGTAACCGCACACGTAGCCGGACGTAGGGACACGCGCATACACGGCAGATTCCGCCGGCCCCGCTTGATCACCGTGGTGGCCGGTTCTCCTCGACGGGAGGATTCCCCGGCCCTGGAGGCGGTCCCTCATGACGGTGACGATCTAAAGTGATCAACGTGTCCGAGCAGCACGCCCCCCGGTCCCTCATCGTCACCTTCTACGGCGCGTACGGCCGCTTCGCCCCCGGGCCCGTTCCCGTGGCGGACCTGATCCGGCTCCTCGCCGCGGCCGGTGTGGACGCACCCGCCGTGCGTTCGTCGGTGTCCAGGCTCAAACGCCGCGGACTGCTCCTGCCGGCCCGTACCGCGGCCGGCGCCGCCGGATACGTCCTGTCGCCGGACGCGCGCCAGCTCCTCGACGACGGCGACCGCCGGGTCTACGCGGCCTCGCCGCCCGAGGACGACGCCTGGGTGCTCGCCGTGTTCTCCGTGCCGGAGTCCGAGCGGCAGAAACGGCACGTGCTGCGTTCACGCCTGGCCGGCCTCGGCTTCGGGACGGCCGCCCCCGGGGTGTGGATCGCCCCGGCCCGCCTCCACGAGGAGACCCGTCACACGCTGGAACGGCTGGGCCTCGACCCGTACGTGGAGCTGTTCCGCGCCGAGCACCTCGGGTACGCGCCGACCGCGGAGGCCGTCGCACGCTGGTGGGACCTCGCCGCGATCGCCAAGCAGCACGAGGCGTTCCTCGACCGTCACGTGCGCGTGCTGCACAGCTGGGAGGCGCGGACCGACACGCCGGCCGAGGAGGCGTACCGCGACTACCTGCTCGCCCTGGACTCCTGGCGCCACCTCCCGTACGCCGATCCGGGGCTCCCTTCCGCACTGCTGCCGCAGAACTGGCCGGGTTCGCGTTCGGCGGCCGTCTTCCGTGCCCTGCACGAGCGGCTGCGGAACGCCGGAGCGGCCTTCGCGGGCGTACCGGCGGTGCCCGCGAACTGAGGCGCCGGGTGAACTGAGCCCTCTTCACGGCCGCTGCTGCACCCCGTTCACGGCCGCTAAGGGAACGCTCAGGCTGTTCAGTCCCTCCTCTCATAATCCTTTACTACCTAGCGTCGGGACGCATGAGTCTGATGGGGAATCTGAACCGGGCGCTCTCCGCCACCACCGGCCTTCAGGTGCGCCGGGACGAGATCCGGGAAGCGGCCCACCCCGGTGTACCGATGTCCGGGTCCCGGGGACCTCGCCACGGACCGGCACGGCGGCCGTGGGGTGCTCATCTACTGGCACGTGGAAAGAAGTCGCTGGCCATCCACTCCCAGCTGATCAACTGCACCGCCCCCGAGGTCGCCGCGATGATCGAGGGCGCGATGCAGCACGGAACGACGATGGACGTGGAGGCCAACTACACGGACTCGCACGGCCAGTCGGAAATCGGGTTCGGCATCACGCGATTGCTGAACTTCGACCTGCTGCCGCGTATCAAACGGATCAACAAGGTGAAGCTGTACCGGCCGGTGGCCGGCGAGCCGGATGCCCACCCGCAGCGCCTCCCACCCCACCTACGCGGCGATGCTGGAGGTCGGCCGTGCCCAGAAGACCATCTTCTCGAACCGGCGCGACGAGCAGGAGATGTTCGTGCTGTGCCTGCGGATTCTGCAATCGGCCCTGGTCTACGTGAACACCCTGATGCTCCAAGACATCCTCGGCGAAACGGAGTGGGCCACCCTGCTCACCCCGGTCACGGTGTCCAGCCCTCGTACAGCGGGCGATGAGGAGCCGGCTGAGGAAGGTGCGGACGCATAAGGCTGTCCAGTCCCGCCAACGACGCGGTGGCGGTGACCCAGGCCACCAGCTCGGCGTCCACGAACGGGCGCCGTTTGCACTGTTCGACCAGGTCAGCCAGGTGCTCGCGCGAACATGCGGTCAGCCACCGCTTCCCGTCTCAGCAAGGAATGCCGGGGTGGGTCAACGACTCAGGATCGAAATCAAGTTCTCAGATCTGGTTCTGCCCGCCGTCGACGTAGATGTTCGCGCCGACGATGTAGCTGCTCTGTCCGGAAGCCAGGAACGCCACGGCGGCGGCGACCTCCTCAGGACGCCCTATGCGGCCCTTGGCCACGGTCGCGGCGACGTTCTCCTTGACGGCGGACAGTGTCTCCTCGCCACCGAGAATATTGGCGAGTCCGGGAGTCTCGACCCCGCCCGGCGACACCGCGTTGACCCTGATGCCCCGGCCCTTGAGTTCGTTGGACCATGTCCGCGCGAATGACCGAACGGCGGCCTTGGACGCGGCGTACGCACCGAACGCCTCCATGCCGTTGTCGGCGGCTGTGGAGGAGATCAGGATGACCGAGGCGCCGTCATTGAGCAGCGGGAGCGCCTTCTGCACGGTGAACAGAGTGCCCCGGACGTTGACTCCGAAGGTCTGGTCGAAGTGGTCTTCGGTGGTCTGCTCCAGCGTGCCAAACGCACCGACCGCCGCGTTCGCGACGAGCACGTCCAGTCCCTGTCCCCGGGCGCGGACCGCGTCGTAGAGCCGGTCCAGGTCGGCTGCCTCGGAGATGTCGCCGTCCACCGCGGTGGCCCTGGATGTTCCGATGGTCTCGATGGCGGCATCCAACTCGGTCTTGCGCCGGCCTGTGATGAACACGTGCGCGCCCTCGTCCGCCAGACGTGCGGCGGTGGCCAGACCGATTCCGGTGCTGCCGCCGGTGACCACAGCCGTCCTGCCCTCAAGCTGTCCCATGCGAGTGCCTCCATAGCCCTCTGTGTTGACCTGCTTCGATAGCCATCCTTCAGGAACGCGCCGGTACAGTGCATCACATATAGTCCTTATTTCTTTACGTATCGTCCAGAAGGGAGGAGCGCATGCTCGGCTCCGGCGATCCGATCACCGACGCCATCGGCCTTCTGCGCCCTCGCACCGTGATCGACCCCGGTCTCCATGCGGCGGGCCCCTGGGCGCTGCGCTTCGACCAGCCCTCGGATGTCAAGCTTGGCGTCGTCGCGCGCGGCACGTGCTGGCTGACCCTTGACGGGCACAAGCCCGTACTGCTGGAAGAGGGCGACTTCTACCTGCTGGGCAACCCCCCGCCCTACGTCCTGGCCAGCACGCTCACCGCACCGTCGCGCCCCGCGAAGCCGGTGTGGGGGAGCGCCAGGGACGGTGTCGTACGCATCGGCCCGGAGGCCGAGGAAGACACATACCTCTGCGGCGGGTACTTCTCGTTCGAGGACACGAACGCCCCAGCCCTGACCCAAGTCCTACCGCTGCTCGTGCTTGTCCGTGCCGCAGATCCCCGCGGCAAGCTCCTGGCACACCTCAGCGAGCTCCTGGTCTCCGAGACCAGGACCGCCGCCGCCGGCAGCTCTCTCGTCCTGAACCACCTCGCACAGGTCCTATTCGTCCACATGCTGCGCGCCCACGCCGAACAGGCCGATCAGCCCACCGGCTGGCTGGGAGCGCTCAACGACGACGGCATCGGTGCCGCACTTCGCGCCATGCACACCGACGCGGCACACCCCTGGACACTCAAAGAGCTTGCCGGTATCAGCCACATGTCACGTTCCGCGTTCGCCTCATCCTTCAAGAGCCGGGTTGGAACCACCCCGCTGGACTATCTGATCCAGTGGAGAATGAGCCTCGCCCGCGACGCCCTGAGCCGCGGCACACGAACGATCTCCGAACTCGCGTTCACGATCGGCTACAAATCCGAAAGCGCGTTCAGCACCGCATTCCGCCGCGTGGTCGGTTCCTCACCCAAACAATTCCGCGAAACATCAACCTGCGCGGTCAACGGCCGTCCGGATCAGGGCCACTGACCCCGTACCGCGACGAGTACCCGTTCTCGAAGCCCACAGCCAGGGATCGAAATCAGGTTCTCCGGGCCAGGTGGCCTCCGGCTCGCTGCGCGTGGGCGACGGCGTGACCGTCCACCTCCCGGCCGGTCGTCCGGTATCGAGGGCATCGACGTACTCGGCCGGGAGGTGCGGGAGGCGTACGCGGCGCAGTCGCTGACCCTGCGGCTCGCGGACCGGCTCGACGTCTTGCGCGGCGACATGATCACCAGCGGTCCTGACGCGCCCGCGCTCGTCCGGGACGTCCGGGACGTCCGGGCCGCCGTCTGCCATCCGGCCGACCGGCTGCTGCGCGTCGGCGACCGTGTCCTGGTCAGGCACACGACCCGCACGGTGAAGGCGATCGTGCGGGAGCTCACCGGAGGGGACGCCTCCGGCCGGCCGGGGCCGAAAACGGCAGGGGGTGACGTCGCGCTCGGCGCGAACGACCTGGGCCGGATCACCCTGCGCACCGCCGAGCCGCTCGCGCTCGACGACTATGCGTACAGCCGTCGTACGGGAGCGTTCATCCTGATCGACCCCGCGGACGGGGCGACGCTGACGGCGGGCATGGTCGACCTGGGCGAGGCCGCCTCCCCCGGCTGAGCACCGGTACGAGCTGGACAGCATGAGGCCGGGCACCGAGCGACGGGGTGCCCGGCCTCATGCTGTCCGGCGCTCTGTCAGTGCCTGTCAGTGCCTACCGGTGCCTGTCAGTGCCTACCGGTGCCTGCCGGTGCCCGCCAGCGCCCTGCCGGCGTTACGGAACCGGTCACCGAGTCACGAATCGTCGATGACCCGGTAACGGCGGGAGCGGTCCGAGGGAGCGGGCCGTTCCTCCGGGTAGGCACTGCGAACCTTCCTGCTACCAGGCCGAACGTCCCGGACAATGCCCGCCGAGCGCCTCTGTCGGGCAGCGACGTACCCTTTCTAAAGTTGAAAGCAGGACATTCTGCTCCATGAACGGATCCGCCTTGCACGAGCCCCACGCCCCAGCCTCCTGGCGCATCGCCCTGCCGCACACCGTCGCGGCCGTGCCGGTCGCCCGCGCCCTGGTGCGTACCGCGCTCGCCGAGATCGAGCATGCCGCCGACAGCGACACCGCGGAGCTGCTCACCGCCGAACTGGTGGCCAACGCCGTGGAGCACACCACGGGCGACGCGCCCATAGAGCTCGTCGTGGAACTGCTGCCCACCGGGTGCCAGGTCGAGGTGCACGATCCCGATCCGGCCCCGCCGGGCGACCTCACCGTCCCCGACCCGCTGTGCGAGCCCGACCCCTGGCAGGAGCACGGCCGCGGGCTGCTGCTGATCCGCACCCTCAGCTCGTCGTGCGGCCACCGCCCCACGGAGTCCGGCAAGGCGGTCTGGTTCCGGCTCCCGGCCGTACCGCACCAGCGGACGCCGTCATGACCGCCCTCGAAGCGGCATGACCTCCGCCGAGGCGGCGTGACAGTCCCCGACGTGGCGTGACGGCGCTCAGGCCAGCGTCGACACCAGGACCGCCTTGATCGTGTGCAGCCGGTTCTCCGCCTCGTCGAAGACGACCGAGTGCGCCGACTCGAAGACCTCGTCGGTGACCTCCAGGGAGTCCAGGCCGTGCCGCTCGTGTATCTCGCGGCCGACCTTGGTGCCCAGGTCGTGGAAGGCGGGCAGGCAGTGCAGGAACTTGACGTCCGCGTTGCCGGTGGCCCGCAGGACGTCCATCGTCACGGCGTACGGACCCAGTGCGACGATCCGCTCGTCCCAGACCTCCTTGGGCTCCCCCATGGACACCCACACGTCCGTGCCGACGAAATCGGCCCCCAGGACACCTTCGGCGACGTCCTCGGTGAGCGTGATCCGCGCCCCGCTGCCCTCGGCGAGCCCGCGTGCCCGCGCCACGACCTCCTCGGCGGGCCAGTAGGCCTTCGGCGCGACGATCCGTACGTCCATGCCGAGCAGCGCGCCGGTGACCAGGTACGAGTTGCCCATGTTGAAGCGGGCGTCGCCGAGGTACGCGAAGGCGATCTCGTCCAGCGGCTTGGCCGAGTGCTCGGTCATCGTGAGCACGTCGGCCAGCATCTGGGTCGGGTGCCAGGCGTCGGTCAGGCCGTTGTAGACGGGCACGCCGGCGTGGGCGGCCAGTTCCTCGACGCTCTCCTGGCTGTCCCCCCGGTACTGGATCGCGTGGTACATCCGGCCGAGCACCCGCGCGGTGTCCTTCACGGACTCCTTGTGCCCCATCTGCGAGCCGGACGGGTCCAGGTACGTGGTCGACGCACCCTGGTCCGCCGCCGCGACCTCGAAGGCGCAGCGCGTGCGCGTCGACGTCTTCTCGAAGATCAGCGCTATGTTCCGGCCCCGCAGGTGCTGGGTCTCCGTCCCGGCCTTCTTCGCCGCCTTCAGCTCGGCGGCGAGCCCGAGCAGGCCGCGGAACTCCTCCCGCGAGAAGTCCAGCTCCTTCAGGAAATGGCGGCCGGCGAGGGCGTACGGGACTGTCGCCATGGGGGCGCTCCAGGGTTACGTAAACAGGGACTCTTGAAATTATATACGACGCCCCACATTTCTATACAGCCCCGGTCCCCGCCTCCGCCCCTGGTGGCCGCCACCGGCACCGGCACCGGCACCGGCTACCCCACGGGATCCCGCTGGACCGGACAGCTCATACAGCGCGGGCCGCCCCTCCCCCGCCCCAGCTCGCTGCCAGGGATCTCGATGACCTCGATGCCCTGCTTGCGCAGGTGCGTGTTGGTGGTCTGGTTCCGCTCGTACGCGACGACGACACCGGGCTCGACCGCGAGGACGTTGCAGCCGTCGTCCCACTGCTCCCGCTCGGCGGCATGGACGTCCTGGGTGGCGGTCAGCACGCGGATCCGGTCCAGTCCGAGCGCCGCGGCGATCGCGCGGTGCATGTGCTCCGGCGGATGGTCGGTGACCTTCAGCTCCTTGTCGCCGACACCCGGCTCGATGGTGTACGAGCGGAGCATGCCGAGGCCGGCGTACTGGGTGAAGGTGTCGCCGTCGACCATCGTCATCACCGTGTCGAGGTGCATGAGCGCCCGCCTCTTCGGCATGTCGAGGGCCACGATCGTCTGCGCCGAGCCGGTGGCGAAGAGCTTGTGCGCGAGCATCTCCACGGCCTGCGGGGTCGTGCGCTCGCTCATGCCGATGAGCACGGCGCCGTTGCCGATGACCAGCACGTCGCCGCCCTCGATGGTCGACGGATAGTCGGCCTGGCCCTCGGACCACACGTGGAAGGTCTCCGCGCGGAACAGCGGGTGGTGCCGGTAGATCGCCTCGAAGTGCACGGTCTCGCGCCTGCGGGCGGGCCAGCGCATGGCGTTGATGGAGACGCCGTCGTAGATCCAGGCGGAGGTGTCGCGGGTGAAGAGGTGGTTGGGCAGCGGTCCGAGCAGGAAGTCGTCGAGGTCCATGACGTGGAAGCGCACGGACGTCGGCTCGGGGTGCGCCTCGAGGAACTCCCGCTTGGTCATCCCGCCGACCAGCGCCTCGGCCAGTTCGGCGGCCAGCAGACCCTCGAAGGCGGCCCGCAGGTGGTCGGTGGCGAGCGGTCCGTACTCCTTCTCGTCGAAGACCCGGTCCAGTACGAGCGACCGGGCCTCCGCGATGGCCATGGTCTCCGTGAGCAGGTCGCCGAAGAGGTGGACGGTGACTCCGCGGTCGCGCAGCACGTCCGCGAACCCGTCGTGCTCGGCGCGCGCCCGGCGCACCCAGAGCACGTCGTCGAAGAGCAGGGCGTCCTTGTTGCTGGGGGTGAGCCTCTTGAGCTCGATGTCCGGCCGGTGCAGGATGACGCGGCGCAGCCGCCCGGCCTCGGAGTCGACGTGGAATCCCATGACTCCATCCTGACCACCGGGGGCCCGGTTGACCCACCGGTCGGCCATTTCTTCGATTTCCCGCGCCCCCCTCCCACCTCCTCCCCCCGTGCCCCTTGTCGTCCTCTTGACGATAAACGGAACGACCCGTTATCGTCGAAGAGACGAAAAACCGAGGGGGAACGAGGAATCCGATGGCCGACATCACCCGGCGCCTGGGCTGGCGCCACCTGCGCGGCGCTCCGACCGCGCACATCAGGCACCACCGCGGCGGAGAGCTGCTGCACGACGGTCCCGGACTCAGCTTCTGGTACCGCGCGCTGAGCGCCGCCCTGTCCGAGGTACCGGTGGACGACCGCGAGTTGGCGATGACGTTCCACGCCCGTACGTCCGACTTCCAGGACGTGGCGGTGCAGGCGACCGTCACCTACCGGGTCAGCGACCCGGCACTCGCCGCGGCCCGCCTGGACTTCTCCGTCGATCCCGACACCGGGGTGTGGCGGGGCGCTCCGCTGGAGCAGCTGGGCACCCTGCTGACCGAGACGGCCCAGCAGCACGCACTGGACGTGCTGGCCCGTACGACGCTGGCCTCGGCGCTGGTCGACGGTGTGGCGTCGGTACGGGAGAGGGTCGCGGCGGGGCTCGCCGCGGAGCCGCGGCTGCCCGCGACCGGCATCGAGGTGGTGGCCGTACGGGTGGTCGCCCTGCGCCCGGAGCCCGAGGTGGAGCGGGCCCTGCGCACGCCGGCCCGCGAGCAGATCCAGCAGGAGGCGGACCGCGCCACGTACGAGCGGCGGGCCGTGGCCGTCGAGCGGGAGCGGACGATCGCCGAGAACGAGCTGGCGAGCCAGATCGAACTCGCCCGGCGCGAGGAGCAGTTGGTCGACCAGCGCGGTACGAACACCCGCCGCGAGGCGGAGGAGCACGCGGCGGCGGACGCGGTACGCGCCGACGCGGAGGCCGCCCGGTCGGTGAAGCTGGCCGCGGCGGAGGCCGAGCGGTCCGTGCGGCTCGCGCGGGCCGAGGCGGAGGCCGCGCGCGAGGTGGGTCAGGCGCGGGCGCAGGCCCAGGCCGCCTGGCTGGGGGTGCACGCCGAGGTCGACGTGGCCCTCCTGCACGCGCTGACCGGGACGCGGCTGGCGGAGAACCTGCCCAGCATCGACAGCCTGACCGTCTCGCCGGACGTACTGACCGGCCTGCTGGCCAAGCTGGGTGTCCGGGACGGGACATGAGCCTCGCCCCCCGGGTCGTGATCGTGCACCGCACCACGGAGTACGAGGAACTGGTGGCCCACCACGGCACGCACGGGCAGGCCGCCTTCTTCCTCTCCTCCCGCGGCCGGGACATCGAGGAGGTCGCCGAACGCCACCGCCGCACCCGGCACGCGCTGTCGGACGTGACCTCCGCGATTCCACTGACCTGGCGTCAGAGCCGGGTCGAACGGGCCGACCTGGACCGGTTCCTGTTCGCGCCGGAGGACGTGGTGGTCGTGGTCGGCCAGGACGGACTGGTCGCGAACGTGGCCAAGTACCTGGACGGACAGCCGGTGGTGGGCATCGACTCGGAGCCGGGGCGCAATCCCGGTGTCCTGGTACGCCACCGGCCCGCGGACGCCGGCAAGTTGCTGCGCGCCGCCCTCGCCGCCGGAACACGGGCCGACGAACTCACCATGGTCGAGGCGGTGGCCGACGACACGCAGCGGCTGCTCGCGCTGAACGAGATCTACCTGGGCGCGGCGGGACACCAGACGGCTCGGTACCGGCTGGGGGTGGAGGGCGATGGGGACGGCGGAGGCGCCGTCGAGGCCCAGGCCTCGTCCGGGGTGCTGGTGGGGACCGGGACGGGGGCGACCGGGTGGATCCGGTCGGTGTGGGAGGGGCGGGGTGCCCCCCTGCCCCTCCCCGGCCCCACGGAGGACCGTCTGGTGTGGTTCGTCCGTGAGGCGTGGCCCTCTCCGGCCACCGGCACGTCCCAGGTGGCCGGCCGGCTGTCCGCCGCGGCCCGCCTCACCCTCACCGCCGAGTCCGAACGACTGATCGTGTTCGGGGACGGGATGGAGGGGGACGCGCTGGAACTCACATGGGGGCAGGTGGTGCGGGTGGGGGTGTGCGGGCGGAGGCTGCGGTTGGTGGGGTGAGGGGGGCGGAAACGGTCCTACAGCCGTGGGTCCACCGGTTCCGACTCCAGTGCCAGCACCCCGAACACCGCCTCGTGCACCCGCCACAGCGGCTCCCCGTCCGCGAGCCGGTCCAGGGCCTCCAGGCCCAGCGCGTACTCCCGCAGGGCCAGCGACCGCTTGTGGTTCAGGGAGCGGCTCCGCAGGCGGTCCAGGTTCTCGGGCCGCGTGTACTCCGGTCCGTAGATGATCCGCAGATACTCCCGCCCCCGGCACTTGATCCCGGGCTGGACCAGCCGACCCCGCGCGGAACGCACCAGCCCCTCCAGCGGCTTGACCACCATCCCCTCGCCCCCGCGCCCGGTCATCTCCAGCCACCAGTCGATCCCGGCCCGCACCGAGTCCGGGTCGCCCGTGTCGACGTGGAGGCGACGGGTGGTCGCCAGCAGTCCGGACGGGTCGGCCGTCACCAGCCGGTCGATCAGGGCCAGCTGCTCGTCGTGCGGCACCCCCGCGAGGCTGCGCCCCTGGGTGGCGAGGATCTGGAAGGGGGCGAGCCGCACGCCTTCCAGCCCGGACGTCGGCCAGCAGTACCGCCGGTACGCGTCGGTGAAGGCCGCCGCGTCGACGGCCCGCTCCCGCTGCCTGGCCAGCAGGTCCGCCACGTCGACACCACGCGCCGCCGCTCCCTCCAGCGCGGCCACCGCACCCGGGAACACCGCGCCGGCCGCGGCGCCCACGGCGGCGTACTGCGAGCGCAGCAGTCCGGACGCCTTCAGCGACCAGGGCAGCAGCTCGGCGTCGAGCAGCACCCAGTCCGTCCGCAGCTCCTCCCACAGGCCCGCCTCCGTGACGGCGTCCCGCACCCGTCCGAGGATCTGCCCGGTGAGGGAGACACCCTCGGCGGAACCGTCCGCCGGCTCCGGGAAGAAGGGCCGCCCCGTACGGGTGTACAGCGCGCCGACGGCCCCGGCCGCTCCGAACCGGTCCCGTGCCGTCCCCTCGTCCCGGCACACCAGCGCCACCGCCCGCGACCCCATGTGCTTCTCCTCGCACACGACCCGCGCGACCCCGTCCTCCCGGTACTGCCCGAAGGCCTCGGCGGGGTGCTCCAGGTAGCCGTCCACCCGCGAGGTCGCGGTGGGCGCCATGGTCGGCGGCAGGTACGGCATCAGGCGCGGGTCGACGGCGAAGCGGCTCATGACCTCCAGGGCCGCGGCCGCGTTCTCCTCGCGCACGGCGACGCGCCCCGCGTGCCGGGTCTCGACGACCCGCCGGCCGTGCACGTCGGCGAGGTCGAGCGGCCGTCCCTCGTGGCCGCCGGGCGCCTCGGAGGCCAGCGGCCTGGCCGGTTCGTACCAGACCCGTCCGGCCGGTACGTCGACGAGTTCGCGCTCCGGATAGCGCAGCGCGGTGAGCTTGCCGCCGAACACGGCTCCGGTGTCCAGGCAGATGGTGTTGTTCAGCCAGGTGGCCTCCGGCACGGGGGTGTGGCCGTAGACGACCGCCGCCCGGCCCCGGTAGTCCTCGGCCCACGGGTAGCGCACCGGCAGCCCGAACTCGTCGGTCTCGCCGGTGGTCTCGCCGTACAGCGCGTGCGAGCGCACCCGGCCCGACGTACGGCCGTGGTACTTCTCGGGCAGGCCGGCGTGGCAGACGACGAGCCTGCCGCCGTCGAGGACGTAGTGGCTGACGAGCCCGTCCACGAACTCGCGCACCTGCCGCTTGAACTCCTCGCTCTCGCCCTCCATCTGCGCGATGGTCTCGGCGAGGCCGTGGGTGTGCTGGACCGTGCGGCCCTTGAGGTAGCGGCTGAACTTGTTCTCGTGGTTGCCCGGTACGCACAGCGCGTTGCCCGAGCCGACCATGGACATTACCCGGCGCAGAACGCCCGGGGAGTCCGGGCCGCGGTCGACGAGGTCGCCGACGAACACGGCCGTACGCCCCTCGGGGTGCACGCCGTCCGCGTAGCCCAGCTTGCCGAGCAGCGAGTCCAGTTCGAGGGCGCAGCCGTGGATGTCGCCGATGATGTCGAAGGGACCGGTGAGGTGGGTCAGGTCGTTGTACCGCTTCTCGGTGCGGACCTCGGCGGCCGCGGCCTCCTCCGCACCCCGCAGGACGTGCACCTTCCGGAAGCCCTCGCGCTCCAGGTGGCGCAGTGAGCGGCGCAGTTCGCGGATGTGCCGCTGGATGACCCGGCGCGGCATGTCGGCGCGGTCGGTGCGCGAGGCGTTGCGCTCGGCGCACACCTCCTCGGGCACGTCGAGCACGATGGCGATGGGCAGCACGTCGTGCTTCCTGGCCAGCTCGACCAGCTGCTTGCGGCTCTCCTGCTGCACGTTGGTCGCGTCCACGACCGTGCGCCGGCCCGCCGCGAGCCGCTTGCCCGCGATGTGGTGCAGGACGTCGAAGGCGTCCTTGCTGGCACTCTGGTCGTTCTCGTCGTCGGCGACGAGGCCCCGGCAGAAGTCCGACGAGATCACCTCGGTCGGCTTGAAGTGCCGGCGGGCGAAGGTGGACTTGCCCGAGCCGGACGCGCCGATCAGCACGACGAGGGAGAGGTCGGTGACGGGCAGGGAACGAACCTTGTCGTCGGTGCTGGTGCTGGTACTGGTGTTGGTCATGCGGCCTTCTCCTCCTTCGTGGCGCTGCTCGTGCGGCTCCTGTTCTCCGTGCCGACCGTGAAGACGGCCATCTGGGTCGGCGGCCCCACCTCGGGATCGTCGGGTCCGACCGGGAGGAACTCCACCCCGTACCCGTGCCGTTCGGCCACCGTGTCCGCCCAGGTCATGAACTCCGCGCGCGTCCACTCGAAGCGGTGGTCGCCGTGCCGGGTGTGACCGGCCGGAAGGGTCTCCCAGCGGACGTTGTACTCGACGTTCGGCGTCGTCACGATCACGGTCCTGGGACGCGCGGAGCCGAACACGGCGTACTCCAGGGCGGGCAGCCGCGGCAGGTCGAGGTGCTCGACGACCTCGCTGAGCACCGCCGCGTCGTACCCCTTGAGCCGCTTGTCGGTGTACGCGAGCGAGCCCTGCAGGAGCTGGACGCGTCCCGCCTGCCGCTCCCCCATCCGGTCCAGCCTGAGCCGCCGCGAGGCCATGGTGAGCGCCCGCATCGACACGTCGACCCCGACGATCTCGGTGAAGCGCGTGTCCTTCAGCAGTGCCTGCACCAACTGCCCCTGCCCGCACCCGAGATCCAGGACCCGCCCGGCTCCGGTGTCCCGCAGCACGCCGATGATCGCGTCCCGCCGCCGGACGGCGAGCGACACCGGCTCGTCCCCGCCGTCCGCCTGTCCGTCGCGGACGCCGTCGCTCCCGCCCCCGGCGCTCTCGGTCTCCTCGGCTTCCTCGGCTTCCTCAGTTCCCTCGACCGCGTTGTCGATCTCCTCGACCGCGCTGTCGTCCGTCTCGGCGAGCCGTACGAGTTCCAGCCGCTCCATGGCCTGCCGGGTCAGCGACCAGCGGCGCGACAGATAGCGGCTGGTGATCAGCTCCTGCTCCGGGTGGTCCGGCAGCCAGCCCTCACCGGCCCGCAGCAGCTTGTCCACCTCGTCGGAGGACACCCAGTAGTGCTTGGCGTCGTCGAGCACCGGCAGGAGGACGTACAGGTGCCGCAGCGCGTCGGCGAGGCGCTGCTCCCCCTCCAGTACGAGGCTCACGTACCGCGAGTCGCCCCACTCGGGGAACGCGCTGTCCAGCGCCACCGGTTCGGCACGCACCGTCCAGCCGAGCGGTGCGAAGAGCGCGCGCACGAGGTCGGCGCCACCGCGGGCTGGCAGCGCGGGCACCTCGACGCGCAGGGGCAGCGGGCGGGCGGGCAGCTCCGGCTTCGCCCGGCAGGTGCCCTTCATCGCGCTGGAGAACACGCTGCTCAGCGCCACGGCGAGCAGGGAGGAGGCGGCGTACGGGCGGTCGTTGACGTACTGCGCGAGGGCCGCGTCCGGGGCTCCGCCACGGCCCTTGCCCTTGCCCCGCCGGACCAGTGCCACCGCGTCGACCTCCAGGAGCAGCGCCGCCGTGCAGCGCTCCGCGCTCGCCTCGGGGTAGAGGACGTGCGCCGTGCCGTAGGAGGTCGGGAACGCCTGCGCGTTGTCGGGATGCTTGTGCAGCAGATGACCGAGGTCGGTCGCGGGGCGCTCCGGGGCGCCGGTCGTGCTGATCGTCAGGAACACTGCTGGCCTCGATACGTCTTCTGTGCCGCCTGAGCCGTGAGTGCCACATGCCGTCGAACGCCGCGCACCGGGTGCGCGCACACGTCGGACACCTCGGACACGGGGAACGGTGTGGTGGGAGTGCCCGCCCCGGGAGCACTGCTCCCGGCCCGGCGCGCCCGCCCAACCTACAGCGGACGCCCCTGCCGTACGCAGGCATTTTTCCGTTCCTGAACCGGTCCTGAACGGTCCTGGACGGTCGGCCGGCGGCCCCCTGGGCCGATGGACGGCCCTCGGGGGCCGCTCCGGGCCGCCGGTGCTCAGAGCTGGGACTGCACCTGGGAGGAGATGAGGTCCAGGTGGTCCAGGTCGTCGAGGTCGAGGATCTGGAGGTAGATCCGCCGGGAGCCGATCTCCGCGAAGCGGCCGATCCTGTCGACGACCTCGGCCGGGGAGCCCGCCAGGCCGTTGGCCTTCAGCTCCGCCACCTCACGGCCGATCGACGCCGCCCGGCGGGCCACCTCCGCGTCGTCCCTGCCCACGCAGGCGACGAGCGCGTTGGAGTAGACGAGGTCGTCGCCCTTACGGCCGGCCTCCTGCGCGGCGGCCCGCACCCGGCCGAACTGGCGCTCGCTGTCCTCGACCGACGCGAACGGCATGTTGAACTCGTCGGCGTACGTGCCCGCGAGCCGCGGTGTACGGGACGCGCCGTGGCCACCGATGAGCACCGGCACCTTGGCCTGCGCGGGCTTGGGCAGCGCGGGCGAGTCGGTGAGCTGGTAGTGCGTGCCGTCGTACGAGAAGGTCTCGCCGGCCTTCGTCGCCCACAGTCCGGTGACGATCGCCAGCTGCTCCTCCAGGCGGGCGAACTTCTCCTTCGGGAACGGGATGCCGTACGCCTTGTGCTCCTCCTCGAACCAGCCCGCGCCCAGGCCCAGTTCGACCCGGCCGCCGGACATCTGGTCGACCTGCGCGACCTGGATCGCCAGGACGCCGGGCAGGCGGAACGTACCGGCCGTCATCAGCGTGCCGAGCCGGATCCGCTTGGTCTCGCGGGCGAGTCCGGCGAGGGTGATCCAGGCGTCCGTCGGGCCCGGGAGGCCGTCCACGGAGCCCATGCGGAGATAGTGGTCCGAACGGAAGAAGGCGTCGAAGCCGAGGTCCTCGGTCGCCTTCGCCACGGTGAGCAGGGTGTCGTAGGTGGCCCCTTGCTGGGGCTCGGTGAAGATTCGAAGATCCATGCCTCCCATCCTGCACGGTCCGCCGGCCGGCGGCCGCACCGGTGGCGCCGGTCGTCCGCCCCTTTCCTCCGCGGGCCGGCGCAAGCCCTACGCGGGCTCCTGGTCCCGCACGGCGAGTCTTCGCAGCATCTCGAGCACCCGGTCCCGCGACTCGTCCGCCGCGTCGATCGCCTCCATGCACTGCCAGTACATCCCCTCGTCCACCGCCGCACAGGCGACGCCGACGAGCGCGATACCGACCTCCGCGAGCAGCCCGCCGAGCTCGAACAGCGCGCGCCGCGCGTCACCCAGCTCGGTCAGCCGGGCCGCCCGCATGCTGCCCACCTCGGTCACGGGAGCCCCGAGGATCCCGCACCCCCGCCCCGCCAGCTCTGTCAGCCCCAGCGCCTCGCCCCGTAACTCCGGCGGGCCGGACACCGCGACCCTGCTGCCTATCGCCTGGGCGAGGGCATGGGCCTGCCAGGCCTCGGCCATGGTCCCGGAGGCGTCGCCGCTCCTCATCAGGGCACACCTGCTCGCACCGATGAGCCGCACCGCATCCATCCACTGTCCCCGTCTGTCCCGACGCGCTGACCGCACGCCTGCCCGAACTCCGCCTGCCACTACCCAGAGTGAGGTGTGTCGGGACGAAAAGCCAGAGGAAGTCTGAAATCTGCGGACACGTAATCGAATTTGAACAGATCGATAACTACTGAGAGTAACAATCGGAATTGTTGGTCCCTTTTCCCGGCCGTCACCCCCGAGTTGGCGGAGTTGGTCGAGTTGGCGGGACCGGGAACCTCGTCTCGTTCCGGTCGATCTTCGCGTCCAGCGCCGCGAGGGGATCGACGCCGAGCACCTCGCACAGCTGGAGCAAGTACGCGAGCACGTCCGCGACTTCGTCCCGCACGCGCGGGGCCCTCTCCGGGTCGTCCATCACCCCCGCCGACTTCTCGGGCGTCAGCCACTGGAAGATCTCCACGAGTTCGGACGCCTCCACGCTGAGCGCGGCGACGAGGTTCTTGGGCGTGTGGTAGGGCTGCCAGTTCCGGGCGGCGGCGAACACGGCCAGCCTCCGCTGCAGGGTCGCCACGTCAAGTTCGGTCACGGCCCCAGGTCTACCACCGTCGCTCCGTCGATCCCCGCCGCCCAGGACGCGTCGCTCACCGCCCCCACCAGCCGGATGTGCCCGCGCTCGCACATGCGGGCCGCCAGCCGTACGAGCCCGTCCCGCTGGCGTGCGTCCAGGTCGCGGTCGAAGCCGTCGGCGAGCACGGTGAGCGTCTGCAGGGCCGCGGGCACCTCCCCGGCCGGGTCGACGTCGAGCACACCGGGACCGGTCAGCAGCACCAGGGCCAGCGCGAGGTACCTCAACTCGCCGTTCCCCAGCCGCCCGAGCGGCGTCCGCAGCCCGTCGCCCCGGTCGAGCAGCGCCCTGACCGTCACCGCGGAACCGCCGGCGGGCCCGGCCTGCGCCAGCACGTCGGCGACCGGGCCCGCGCACCCCGCCCGCACCGCGTCGACCAGCAGCCCGTGCCGCCGCCCGCACTCGGCGCGCGTCCGCAGGAGGACCTCGGCCAGGTTGCCGCAGCCGCGCAGCAGCCGGCCCGCGCCGAGCGGCACGGCGGTGCGCATGGCGCCGGGCAGCGGATCGCAGACGAACACCGACCGCAGGGCGACCACCATCTGCTCGGCGGCGGCGATGACCCGGCACTGGCCGTCCGTCCGGCCCGCCACACGCAGGGGCAGCAGCGCGGTGCCGAGCCGGTCGTCGGGCAGCGGCGCCCGTGTCACCGGGGACAGCCCGGCCGTGTGCCAGGCCGCCTGCACGGTACGCCGGCCCGGGTCCCGCAACGCCGTCTCCAGCAGGGTGAGCCCGGCGACGGTCAACCGCTCGCCCACGATGCGCAGTTCGGGTTCGGCCTGCACCGCCACGTCGAGCCGCACGGCGCCCTCGGGACCGTGCGCCGTGCAGCCGATGCGGAAGCCGCGCCGTCGCTGGGCGTCGGGCCGGGCCCTCTCCGGCACACAGGCGTCCGGGTCGGGGAACACCTCGGCCAGTACGGCGCCGCCGCCGAGCCGGGCCAGTGCCTCGTACGCGTGCAGGGCGCCGGACTTGCCGCTGCCGCTGGGCCCGGCGAAGAGGGTGAGGGGGCCGAGCAGGAATTCGGCACCGCGGTGCCCGGCGAACGCCGAGAGCCGCAGTTCGGTGACGCTCGGGCGGCCGGTATGCGCCCCGGTCCGTGCGGGGGTGGTGCCATATGACACGTTCATGCCCGGACGGTAGGGCTCCGCCGTGAGGCCGAACCGTTTCGTCCGCGGACCTTCCCACCATCGGGCGACCCGGTCATCCGGGCGGCGGGAACCGCTTCACACGATGGGGGCGAGTTCGCCCCGCGGCCCCCTCGTCCACCGTCACCGGGCGCTCATACGCCCGGGATGCCGGCGCCCTTCATCAGTCCCCCCACCTCGGTGCCCGGCGGCGTGAGCAGGAAGACGTTCCGGTCGACCCGGTGCATCCCGCTCGCGAGGCCGAAGACCACGCCCGTACTGAAGTCCAGTACGCGCTTGGCGACGTCCGTCTCGGCGCTGGTGAGGTCCAGGAGGACCGGGACGCCCGACATCAGCGTCTCGGCGACCTCGCGGGCGTCCGCGAAGATGTTGACGCGCAGCACCACGAAACGGCGTCGCGTCTCGGTCTCCGCGTCCGGCATCGAGCGGTGGTCCACCGACGACGGCCAGGCATCCCGGCCGCGCAGAGGAACTACCTGGGCGAGGCCCTCCCACTGTTCATCGGTGACGTCGTGGCTGTTCACCGGCTCCCCCCGCCCTGAATCGTCCTGATTGCCTGCTCCCGCCATTGTTGCGCATGGTCACCCGTTCGGCCGAATGCGACACGGACCGCAGCTGACCGACCGTAGCGTTCCGGCGTCCCTCGCACCGGGCCGACCGCTCCTGTGTGACAGGCGTAACGCTCCCTGGGGGCCGGCACCGGGCGGCGAACCGTTCCCGGACACGGAGCATCAAAACTTGCACCGTTCGTTTACTTGAACTGTTCGTGTTTATGTCAGTAGGTTGACCCCATGACCGCATCCCGGCCCGCGAGCACCGCCGAAGAGCTGCGCGGCGCGGGCCTGCGGGTGACGGCCGCTCGCGTCGCCCTGCTCGAGACCGTCCGTGACGGCGCCCACCTCGGAGTCGAGGCGATCGCCTCCGGCGTACGGGCCCGCGTGGGACACATCTCGCTCCAGGCCGTGTACGAGGGTCTCCACGCGCTGACCACCGTGAAGCTCGTGCGCCGCATCGAACCGCCCGGCAGCCCGGCCCTGTTCGAGGGGCGCGTCGGGGACAACCACCACCACCTCGTGTGCCGGTCGTGCGGTGTCGTGGCGGACGTCGACTGCGCGACCGGGCACGCCCCCTGTCTGACCGCGTCCGACGACCACGGCTTCTCGGTCGACGAGGCCGAAGTCATCTACTGGGGCCTGTGCCCCGCCTGTTCCACCGCTTCCACCGCTTCCACCGCCAGCAGTTCCTGAGTTCCACCAGCAGTTCCCAAGTCCCACCAGCAGTTCCTGAGCATGTGATCCATGCCGTTCGGAAGGATTCTTATGACCGACAACCATGACGCGATCGTCACGGACCCGAAGCCGGAGGAGGCGGGAGGCTGCCCGGTCGCGCACGGCCGCGCCCCGCACCCGACCCAGGGCGGCGGAAACCGTCAGTGGTGGCCCGAGCGCCTCAACCTGAAGATCCTCGCGCAGAACCCCGTCGTGGCGAACCCTCTCGGTGAGGACTTCGACTACGCCGCGGCGTTCCAGGGTCTCGATCTCGCCGCGGTCAAACAGGACATCGCCGAGGTGCTGACCACTTCACAGGACTGGTGGCCCGCCGACTTCGGGCACTACGGCCCGCTCATGATCCGGATGGCCTGGCACAGCGCCGGCACGTACCGCATCAGCGACGGCCGCGGCGGCGCCGGTGCCGGTCAGCAGCGCTTCGCCCCGCTGAACAGCTGGCCGGACAACGCCAACCTGGACAAGGCCCGCCGGCTGCTGTGGCCCGTGAAGAAGAAGTACGGCCAGAGCCTGTCGTGGGCCGACCTCATGATCCTCACCGGCAACGTCGCCCTGGAGACGATGGGCTTCGAGACCTTCGGCTTCGCCGGCGGCCGCGCCGACGTGTGGGAGCCCGACGAGGACGTCTACTGGGGTCCCGAGACCACCTGGCTCGACGACCAGCGCTACACAGGCGACCGTGAGCTGGAGAACCCGCTCGGCGCCGTCCAGATGGGCCTCATCTACGTCAACCCCGAGGGCCCCAACGGCAACCCGGACCCGCTGGCCTCGGCCCGCGACATCCGTGAGACGTTCCGCCGGATGGCGATGAACGACGAGGAGACGGTCGCCCTGATCGCGGGCGGTCACACCTTCGGCAAGACGCACGGCGCGGGCCCGGCGGACAACGTCGGCGACGACCCCGAGGCCGCCTCCCTGGAGCAGCAGGGCCTCGGCTGGAAGAGCAGCTACGGCACCGGCAAGGGCGGCGACACCATCACCAGTGGCCTGGAGGTCACCTGGACGAGCACGCCGACCCGGTGGAGCAACGGCTTCTTCAAGAACCTCTTCGAGTACGAGTGGGAGCTCACGAAGAGCCCCGCGGGCGCCCACCAGTGGGTCGCGAAGGACGGCGCCGGCTCCGGTACGATCCCGGACGCGCACGACTCGTCGAAGAGCCACGCCCCGAAGATGCTGACGGCGGACCTCGCGCTGCGGTTCGACCCGGCGTACGAGCAGATCTCGCGCCGCTTCTACGAGAACCCCGACCAGTTCGCGGACGCCTTCGCCCGCGCCTGGTACAAGCTGACCCACCGTGACCTGGGCCCGAAGTCGCAGTACCTCGGCCCGGAGGTCCCGGAGGAGACCCTGCTGTGGCAGGACCCGCTGCCGGCGGTGACGCACGAGCTCGTCGACGCGGCGGACGTGGCCTCCCTCAAGAGCCAGATCCTCGCCTCGGACCTCACCGTCCCGCAGCTCGTCTCCACCACGTGGGCGGCCGCCTCGTCCTTCCGCGGCAGCGACAAGCGCGGCGGCGCCAACGGCGCGCGCATCCGCCTGCAGCCGCAGATCGGCTGGGAGGTCAACGAGCCCGACCGCCTCGCCTCGGTGCTGCGCACCCTGGAGGGCATCCAGGAGTCCTTCAACTCCGCGCAGAGCGGCGGCAAGCGGGTCTCGCTGGCCGACCTGATCGTGCTGGCCGGTGCGGCGGGCGTCGAGAAGGCGGCCAAGGACGGCGGCGTCGACATCGAGGTCCCGTTCACGCCGGGCCGCGTGGACGCGACGCAGGAGCAGACGGACGTGGAGTCGTTCGCCGCGCTCGAGCCGACCGCCGACGGTTTCCGCAACTACCTCGGCAAGGGCAACCGCCTGCCGGCCGAGTTCCTGCTGCTGGACAAGGCCAACCTGCTGGGCCTGAGCGCCCCCGAGCTGACCGTCCTCGTCGGCGGCCTGCGCGTCCTGGGCGCCAATTACGGCCAGTCCGCGCACGGCGTCCTCACCCACACCCCGGGCACCCTGACGAACGACTTCTTCGTCAACCTCCTGGACCTGGGCACGACGTGGAGCTCGACCTCCGAGGACCAGACCTCCTTCGAGGGCCGTGACGCGGCCACCGGCGAGGTCAAGTGGACCGGCACCCGCGCCGACCTGGTCTTCGGCTCGAACTCCGAGCTGCGTGCGCTCGCCGAGGTCTACGCGAGCGACGACGCGAAGGAGAAGTTCGTGAAGGACTTCGTCGCGGCCTGGACGAAGGTCTCGAACGCGGACCGCTTCGACCTGGTCTGAACCCAGCAGCCCAGTGAGGGCTGATGCCCGGGCCGGTCCACCTGGACCGGCCCGGGTCTCGTCTTCGGCCGTCCGGCGGACGGCGCCGAACGATGCTCAGCGGCTCAGCAGCCGCAGCACCGCCTCCTCCACCGGCTGGGTCGCCAGGCCGCCCGACTCGGGGACCGAGCCGAGGGCGGCCAGTGCGGGGGCGATCGTCCTCCCCTCGTCGAAGAGCTCGAACAGGCGCGGGTTGATGTACGAGGCCCGGCAGACGGACGGGGTGTTGCCGAGGTAGCCGGCCACCTCGCGGACCGCCCGGGCGGCGGCACGCTTGCGGGCGGTCTGCGAGGTGTCCGCCACGTCGGCCGACACGGCCAGGGCGACCGCGGCGAGCACCGTGGCGTGCCAGGTGCGGAAGTCCTTGCTGCTGATGTCGAGGCCCGCGAGGCCGCGCAGGTGCTCGTTCAGGTCGGTCGCGTCGATCCGGTGCCAGCGGCGCGCCTCGTAGTAGGCGAAGAGGTGGTCGTCGTCGTCGCGGCGGCGCAGCAGGGCCCGGACGATGTCGTGGGCCTGCTCGTCGACGATCTCGCGGCAGTAGCGGCGCCCGCTCTTCGCCGCGTAGTCGAAGGCGACGGCGCCCCGGCGGCAGGTGACCTGGTGGCGCCGTACCGTCGTCAGGCCGTAGGAGTCGTTCGTCTTCGCGTAGCGGTCGTCGCCGACACGGAAGAAGCCCAGGTCGAGCAGGCGGACGCAGAGCGAGAGGATTTTCTCCCGGGTCAGGCCGCGGTCCTCCAGTCCCTTGGCCACCTGGCGTCTCACGTCGGGCAGTACGGCGCCCACCTCCAGGACGCGCTCGTGCTTGGCGGCTTCCCGCTGCTCGCGGAAGCGGGGGTGGTAGAGGTACTGGCGCCGGCCGGCCTCGTCCGTGCCGACCGCCTGGATGTGACCGTTCGGGTACGGGGAGATCCAGACGTCCTGCCAGGCCGGCGGGATGACGAGGTCGCGTACGCGCCGCAGCGCCCGCTCGTCGCGGAGGGGCCGGCCCTCGGTGTCGAGGTAGCCGAAACCGCGGCCGTGCCGGCGCCGGCGGTAGCCGGGCTTCGTGAGGTCACTCGTCCGGAACCGCATCGCGCTCCTCCTCGTCCGCCTGCGGGGCTGCGGCCCCTCAGGGACGTGGGTTCCCCTTCCCACCCGCCTCAAAAGAAGCGGTTTGCCCCGGGACGCGTACCGGGTTCAGAAGGCGTACCGGATGCGCAGCCACGGCGCGTGCCGCTCCAGCAGGTCCCGCAGGCGTGCCAGGGCCCGCTGCTTGGTCTCCAGGGCGTAGCGGACGTTGAGCGCGCCGTTCTGCGAGCGCTTGGTCTCCTGGATGTCCGGCTGCCACAGCAGGTCCTCGGCGCGGGGGTGCCAGCCGAGGTTGACCTCGTGGAGCGACCGGTTGTGGGTCAGCATGATGATCTCGGCCGCCGCCTGTTCCTTCACCCGGGCGGGCAGGACGTCGTCGAGGTGGGCGAGCAGGTCGGCCCAGTCCCGCTCCCACCCCGGGCGCAGCACCACGGGTGAGAGGTTGAAGTGGACCTCGTACCCGGCGTCGAGGAAGTCGGCAGCCGCGGCGATCCGCTCGGGGACCGGGCTGGTGCGGACGTCCAGCAGCCGGGCGTCGTCGGCCGGCATGACGGAGAAGCGCACGCGGGTACGGCCCCGCGGGTCGAGCGCGAGCAGGTCGGGGTTGACGAACTTGGTCGCGAAGGACGCCTTGGCCGTCGGCAGGGTCTTGAACGCGTCGATGAGGTCGGCCGTGTTGTCGCAGACCAGCGCGTCGACGGAGCAGTCGCCGTTCTCGCCGATGTCGTAGACCCAGGCCTCGGGGTCGCACTGGTTGGGTTCCGGTTTGGGGCCCTGGGCGCGTACGTGGCGCCGGACGTGGGCCACGATCGCCTCGATGTTGGTGAACAGGGTGATGGGGTTGGCGAACCCCTTGCGGCGCGGGACGTAGCAGTACGCGCAGGCCATCGCGCACCCGTTGGAGGCGCCCGGGGCGATCCAGTCGGCCGACCTGCCGTTGGGGCGCGTCGACAGGCTGTGCTTGACGCCGAGGACGAGCGTGTCGGTCTTGATCCGGGCCCAGCGGGCGATGTTGCCGTCGTTGCCGTGCAGGGAGGGGATGCCCCAGTGGCCCTCGACCTCGGTCACCTTCACTCCCGGCAGCCGGGACATGATCTGCTGCCCGCGCGGGGAGTCGAGGGCGGCCGGCTCGGCGTACACCTCCCGCACGTCGAGCATCCGGCGGGCCCGGGGGCTGTCCCGGAACGTCCCGTCGGCGGTCTTCGCGGGCGCGGCGCCCGGTGCCTCGGCGTCCGCCCAGTCGAACAGTGTCTGCTGCTCGGGCTCCCCCGAGGCCGGTTCTCCCACCTGCTGATCCACGTGCTGTTCCTTTCCACGTCAAGTGTCTCAGCTGCGACGGCCTCGGTCCCGGTCCCGGCGGTCGGCCGCGGTGGTGCCGGTTCCGGTGGCGGGGCCGTGCTGCCAGCGGGCGGTGGAGCGGTCGAGGTGGGCCAGTCCGCGCTCGGCGAACGCGTCGAGCCAGCCGGTCATCGGCCACCATCCCCAGCGCCGGTGGAAGATCCCGGCGTTGCGCAGGATGTCGTCCAGGTGCCCCACCGGCGGGCTCGTGACCGGGTGGTACTGGTGGAAGGCCGGCGCACCGCCCACCCAGGTGAGCCGGACACCGGCCGCGCGGGCCCGCTGCCCGTAGTCGGTGTCCTCGCCGCCGTACCCCTCGTACTCCTCGCAGAAGCCGCCCACCGCGTGCCAGGTGTCGGCGGTCAGGGCGAAGGACAGCGACCAGAACAGCGTGTGGTCCGCGGCATCGAGGGTCTCGTGGGGCGCGGGGACGGGCCGGGCGGGGTGCGGTTCGGCGAGCGCGGGGAGGTCGGCGAGGCGGTAGCCGGCCGGGCCGGGCGGCGGCAGGTGGGCGACGGTGCCGCAGAGGAGGGAGCGGTGGTGGGCGGGGTCACGGGCGACCCGCGCGTAGCGCTCCAGCAGCCGTTCGCCCGGTACGCAGTCGACGTCCAGGAACACCAGCAGTTCGGCGCCGCGCTCCAGGGCGTGGGCGGCGCCGAGGTTGCGGGCGCGGGCCAGGGGCAGGCGCCCGTCGCGCACCGGGCAGTCGACGACCGTCGCGGCGGGGTCCCGGCCCGCGAGGACGGCGCCCAGTTCCGTGTCCCCCATGGCGACGACGACGTACTGCTCCGGCACGCACGTCCCGGCGGCGAGCCCCTCCTGCTGCAGCACGAGATGCCGGTGCCGCCCGGCCACGGGTGTGACGACGGCGGTACGCATCACAGGGACCGGGTCTGCGGAGCGGGGGCGGTCGGAGCCGCTGCGGCCGCAGTGGCCGGGGCGGTCTCGGCCGGGGTGGTCGCGGCCGGAGCCGCTGCGGCCGGGGCGGTCCCGGTCAGGGCTGCCGCGGCCAGCGCGGCCGCCGCCCGGGACGCGCCGTCGCCCGGGGCCCACAGCGCCCAGCGGTCCCCGCCGAGCGTGAGCGCCCGTTCCAGCAGCGCGGGCCAGTCCCCGGCCGCCGGCCAGTGCGGGGCGACGACCGCGAGCCCGCCGCGCGTCAGGGCGCGCCCCGTGGCGGCCTGCTCGCCGAAGGGCCGTTCCTGCGGGACGACCACCGCCGGGCGGCGCGCGGCGGCGCACTCCGCCAGGGCGTTCTGGCCCGCGTGGGTCACCACGACGTCCGCCGCGCACAGGGCGGGCCACGGGTCGGCCGACCAGCCGCCGTCCGGGCCGCCGTCCGGGCCGCCGAGCGTCGTCCACCGCCAGCCGGGCGTGGCGGCCCGCGCGGCCTTCACCTCACCGGGGGACACGTCGGTCCCGCCCGAACCCATCAGCAGCAGCACCTGCCGGGGACGCGACCCGCCGACACGTTCGGGGGACGGCCGCGTACGGCCGTCGAAGCGGGAGAAGGCACCGGTGTGGACCGTCTTGGCCCACCAGCGCTCCGGCCACCCGGGCTCGGGCAGCGCGGCCGGCCAGGGCGCGAGCAACAGCTCGGCCAGGTCGTACGCCATGACGTGCGGGCGGTCGGACCGCTCGCCCCGCATCGCCGCCACCACGACAGGCGTGCCCAGCAGCCGGGCCAGCAGGGCCACTTCGACGGAGACGTCGGACACCAGCAGCCGGGGCGAGGCCGCCTCGATCCACCGCGCGATCAGCGCCATGCGCCCGCGGAGCCCGGCGTGCCCGGTGGGCGCCCAGTGCAGCCCGCCGCCCGCCGTCACGTCGCCGTACGCCGTCGGGTCGCCGTCGTCGTCCCTGGGCAGCCGCACCCACCGGCCGGGCCAGTCGTTGGGCGCGGGCAGGCTGGACAGCCCGGTCACCGGCAGGGGGCAGTGCGCGGCGACGGTCCGGGCCCGGTTCAGGTGACCGCTGCCCTGGTGGTGCACGTAGTAACCGATCACGTCGGCCCCGTCGGTCCCGTCGGTCATGGCGGTCATGGCGGCCCCGTCGGTCATGGCGGTTGCGTCGGTCATGGCGACACCGACTGGTAGAACCGTTCGTAGCTGCGGGTCATGGCCTCCACCGAGCAGAAGGACTCCGCGTGCCGCCGGGCCTCGGTCCTGGACAGGGCGACCGTCGGCTCGACGGCCGCCGCCAGTGCCGCGCAGTCACCGGGCGGCACCAGCCGGGCGCAGCCGTCCGTCACGATCTCCGGCAGCGCGCCGCGCGCGAACCCGCACACCGGTGTGCCGCAGGCCAGCGCCTCGGCGATCACCAGTCCGTACGGTTCGTCCCAGCAGGGCGAGACGACGGCGGCCGCCGAGGAGCCGACCAGCTCGCACAGTTCGGGCTGGGGAAGGTGTCCCTCGTAGGTGATCGTCCTGTCCAGGCGGGGGCGGACGCATGCCTCGAAGTACTCCGTGTCCCCCACGGGCCCCGCGATCCGCAGTCCCCGGCCGGCCAGCCGGGCGGCCTCGATCGCCAGGTGCGCGCCCTTCTCGGGCACGATCCGGCCCGACCAGACCAGGTCCTCCCCGCCGGGGCCCGGGTGCCAGCGGTCGGTGTCGATGCCGTTGCGCACCACGGTGGCGGCGGGCACCACGTGCCGCCAGGCCGCGGCGGTGTGGTCGCTGACCGCGCTGAACCGCATCGGGCAGTGGGGCGCCGCCTGGATGGCCGATTCGAGCCACGGGGTGGGCGGGGTGTGCAGGGTGGTGACGGCCGGGACGGGGAGCGCGGCGGACATCGCCACCGGCAGGTAGTGCAGGCTGTTGTTGTGCACGATGTCGTACCGCCCCGGCCCGCGGGCGAGGTCCAGCATCAGTTCGAGGTAGGCGTGGTGCTCGGCCAGCCAGTGCGCGGCCACCATGCTCGTGTCCCGGCAGGCGGCCGCGCTGATCCGGGGCGGCCGGAACGGCATCTGCACGACCCCGAGGGCCGGGTCCGAGCCGGGCCCGGCGAAAATCGTGACCTCGTGGCCGCGGGCGCGCAGCGCCTTGGACAGCGTCCAGGTCTGCGCTTCGAGACCGCCCGCGAAGGGATCCCGGATCGGGTGCCGCGCGGAGGCGATCAGGGCGATCCGCAGGGGCGCGGACACGGACCGCGGCGGGGGCGGGGGCGGGGGCGGCGAGGCAGCCTTCACAGGAGGTCCGCGTAGAGCGCCTCGTGTGCCCGGGCGAGCATGAGGCGTTCGGCCCGGCGGTCCGCCGGGTCGGCCCGCAGGTCGGGCCGTTCCTCGTACGCGGTGCGCACCGCGTCCCGCAGCGACGCCTCGTCCAGCCCCCGCCGGTCGTGGCCGTAGGAGAGGCAGGGCCGCTGCTGCGCGTAGAACCCGCAGGTCGGGGCGAGGACAGTGGTCCCCAGGTCGTAACAGGCCTCCAGCCATCCGGAGTGGGTGCCGAAGCGGTACGGCAGCACGGACACGTCGAGGCCGATCAGGTAGTCGTAGAGCGCCTCGTCGTCGAAGTAGTCGTGGACGTGCAGCTCCAGCCGCTCCTTGCGGTCCATCCCGCGCAGCTCGTCGAGCACGCCGGGCGCGTACCAGTGGCTCGCCGGGTCGTCGATCTCCGGGTGGCAGTCGACGCGCAGCACCGCGTCGGGCAGTTCCGACAGCGCGTCGGCGAGGACGCGGGTCACGGGCAGCGGGTCCATGTTGGGGCGGATGCTCTTTGCGTGCAGTCCGACCGTGAACGTGTCCCGTTCCGGCCGGGGCCGCACCAGGCCGGCCGCTCCGACCACGTGGGGGTGCGGCAGGATCTGGGCCGTACGTCCCCAGCGGGCGGCGATCTCGGCCGCGGCGCCCGGCGTGAGGGTGACGAGCCGGTCCGCCGCGGGGATCAGCACGTCGAGCTGTGCCCGGTGCTCGCTCTCGTCCTGGTGGTGGGGGTTGACCAGGTCGTGGACGGTGTAGACGAGCGGTTTGCCGTTGCGGCGCAGGGCTTCGACGAGTGCGCGCAGCGCCGCGGGGCTCTGCGCGTCGAACCCGAAGTGCAGATGGAACACGTCGAAGACCCCGGCGTGTTCGTCGACCCACCCCGGCTCCAGCATGGTGGGCGGCCACCACTGCCGGGACCCGACGGGCGCCCCGCAGGGCCGGGGGTCGGTCAGCCGGATCACCCGGTCGCCTCCGGGCGGGGACAGGTGCCGGACGTAGACGTGCCCGGCGGGAACGGAGGCGACCCGGATGATCCGGGAGGCCGCGCCGGACCGGCCGGCCGACGTGGCGGGCGTGGCCGATGCGGTGGACGCGGCGGACGCGACAGGCATGGCCGATGTGGTGGACGCGGTGGGTGTGGCGGGCGCGGTGGGCGTGGCGGGTGTGGCGGGCATGGGCTCCGCCGGGTCCGGCCGCGCGGTCGAGCCGGTGCGGGCGCCGCGCGTCCGCGACGGCTGCTCCGCAGGGTGACGGGGGATGACCGGTTCGGACACAGCTGTCTCCTCGTTCCGTCTCGCCGGGGCCGCCCCGACGGCCCTCCGGGTCCAGGTGGCCCTTCAGGTCCCGGCAGGGCGTCGTACCGCGTGGGGCACGGCGGAGGCCCGTCTCCGCGACCCACGATCCTCCGGCCGCAGGTGGGCGGCATGCCGGGCACGACCGGCCGGGTGAACGCGACGGCCGACCGACCGGCCGACCGGTGGACCGCTGACCGCCGTCCCCGGAGCGGCATCCGGTCACCGGCGTCGCGGTCGGGAACAATCCCGGAGAGCGCCAGGACGGCCGACATGGGGACCCGGCCGGGGGGTAATCGTCAGCGAATCATCCACAGGAGGCGACGATGGACTCCTCGGTCGACCGGATCGGCGACCCGTGGGGCGGCCGCGTACCGTACGGACGGCACGGGCGGTGGCCCGCCCGGGTGGACACCTTCCTCGCGGACGGCGTACGGCCGGACATGGTGCAGGACTGGGTGCGGGCCGCGTCGATCCTCCACTCGGACGGCGACGCCATGGACATCGCCGTCGTCGACGGCCGCATGGTCGGCATGCGGGGGCGGGCCGACGACCGCGTCAACCGCGGCCGGCTCGGCCCCAAGGACCTGTACGGCTGGCAGGCCAACGCCTCCCCCGACCGCCTGACCCGGCCCCTCGTACGCGAGGGCGGCCGCCTGGTGGAGAGCGACTGGGACACCGCGATGAGCCGCGTCGTCACCCGCTCGCGGGACCTGCTGGCCGAGCGCGGTCCCGGCTCCCTCGGCTTCTACACCTCGGGCCAGCTGTTCCTGGAGGAGTACTACACCCTCGCGGTGCTGGCCCGGGCGGGCATCGGCACCAACCACCTCGACGGCAACACCCGGCTGTGCACGGCGACCGCCGCCGAGGCCCTCAAGGAGTCCTTCGGCTGCGACGGGCAGCCCGGCAGCTACGACGACATCGACCACGCCGACGTGATCGCCCTCTTCGGGCACAACATCGCCGAGACCCAGCCCGTGCAGTGGATGCGGATCCTCGACCGCCTGGCGGGCACCGATCCCCCGCGGCTGCTCTGCGTGGACCCGCGCCCCACCAGGGTGGCCCGCGCGGCCGCCGTGCACCTCGCCCCCCGTACCGGCACGAACGTCGCCCTGCTCAACGCGCTGCTGCACGAGATCATCCGGACCGGCCGCGTCGACCACGCGTACGTCGGGGCGCACACGGTCGGGTACGAGGAACTCGCCGCCCGGGTCGAGGACTGCACCCCCGAGTGGGCGAGCGGCATCTGCGACGTCCCGGCCGCCCGGATCGGCGAGGCGGCCGAACTCCTCGGGTCCGCCGACCGCCTGCTGTCCACGGTGCTGCAGGGCGTCTACCAGTCCCATCAGGCGACGGCCGCCGCCGTCCAGGTCAACAACCTGCACCTCATCAGGGGCATGCTGGGCCGCCCCGGCGCCGGCGTGCTGCAGATGAACGGGCAGCCCACCGCGCAGAACACCCGCGAGTGCGGCGCCGACGGCGACCTGCCGGGCTTCCGCAACTGGCAGAACGACGCGCACGTGGCGGACCTGGCCGCGGTCTGGAACGTCGAGCCGGACTCGATCCCGCACTACGCGCCGCCCACCCACGCGATGCAGATGTTCCGGTACGCCGAGCAGGGCTCGATCCGGATGCTGTGGATCAGCGGCACGAACCCGGCCGTGTCACTGCCGGAGCTCGCACGCATCCGCTCGATCCTCGGCCAGGAACGGCTCTTCGTGGTCGTACAGGACCTGTTCCTGACCGAGACGGCACGGTACGCCGATGTGGTGCTGCCTGCCGCCACCTGGGGCGAGAAGACCGGCACGTTCACCAACGCCGACCGCACCGTGCACCTGAGCGACCGGGCCGTGGATCCACCGGGCGAGGCCCGCCCGGACCTGCGCATCTTCCTGGACTACGCGGCGCGGATGGACTTCCGCGACAAGGACGGCGGGCCGCTCATCACCTGGCACGACCCGGAATCGGCGTTCGAGGCGTGGAAGCGCTGCAGCGCCGGCCGCCCCTGCGACTACACCGGCCTCACCTACGACGCGCTGCGCCGGGTCGGCGGCATCCAGTGGCCGGTCAACGAATCGGCGCCGGACGGCACCGACCGTCTCTACACCGACGGCATCGACTGGGCCCACCCCGACGTGTGCGAGACCTACGGCAAGGACCTGGTGACGGGCGCGTCGGACGGCGTGGTGGAGTACCGCTCCCTGAATCCGGACGGCAAGGCCATGATCAAGGCCGCCGGATACGTACCGGCGCACGAGGAGCCGAGCGGGGAGTACCCCTTCCGGCTGACCACGGGCCGCACCCTGTACCACTTCCACACCCGGACCAAGACCGGCCGCGTACCGCAGCTGAACGCGGCGGCGCCGGACGTGTGGGTCGAGATCGGCGAGGCGGACGCCGCTGCCCGGGACCTGGCCGAGGGTGACCTGGTCGAGGTCCGCTCACCGCGCGGCGCGCTCCGCGGCCGGCTGCGGGTCACGGAGCTCCGGCCGGGTCTGCTGTTCGTGCCGTTCCACTACGGCTACTGGGACACGCCCGCCGGCTCGGGCCCGGACGGCGGCGCCGCGGGCAGGGCGGCGAACGAGACGACCGTCACCGACTGGGACCCGGCCTCCAAGCAGCCCCTCTTCAAGACGGCGGCCGCCTCCGTGACCCTCGTCGAGCGGGGCGGCGGACAGCAGGCACCGGCCCCGACGACGACCGCGTCCGCACCGGCGGACCGCACGGGTGTCCGGCCCACCGCCGGAGGGCCCGGCGCACACGCGGCGCAGGCCCGGGACAGCGCATGGGACACCGACGCACCGGACGCCGGCGTACGGGACACCGGCGTACGGGACACCGACGCACCGGACGGCGGCGTACGGCACACCGACGTACGACGTACCGACGTACGGCACACCTCGGGAGGCGACCGGTGAACGGCGTCCAGCTCGCCCTGCACACCCTGCACCGCGGTGAACGGCACCTGGCCACGGAGCTGGTCGCGGTGGCGGACCGGCACCGTGCCGAGCACGAGGTCCACCATGTCGCCCGCGACATCGCCGCGTGGTCGCGCGAGCACGTCCGGCGCCTCGCCGAGGCGTCCGCCGCCCACGGCCTGGACCTCGACGACCCACCCGACGGCCCACCCGACGGCCCGCCCGACCCGACCGGCCCAATCGATCCACCCGGCCTATCCGGCCCACCCGGTCTGCTGCTCCTGCGCGACCTGCGCGACCTGCACCTCGCCGCGACGCACAACTCCCTGCACTGGGAGATGCTCGCCCAGGTCGCGCAGGCCACCAGGACCGCCGGCCTGCTCGCCCTCACGGCCTCCTGCCATCCGCAGACGCTCCGGCAGATGCGCTGGACCAACACCATGATCAAGAACTTGTCACCGCAGGTGCTGGCCAGTCTGTGACGCCCCCTCGATCTGGGCATCCGGGGGATCCGGCCGCCTGACGGACGCTTCCCCGGGTATACGGCATCTCGTGCACACTCCCCCCGCCGAGCCCCGGACGTCGCCGGACGCCCCCACAGCGCTCAAGAAGGTCCTGACCACCCCGCTGCTCTACTTCTTCATCCTCGGCGACGTCCTCGGCGCGGGTGTGTACGTCCTGGTGGGCCAGGTCGCGGCCGACGCGGGCGGCGCCGTGTGGGTCCCCCTGCTCGTGGCACTGTGCCTGGCACTGCTGACGGCGGCCTCGTACGCCGAGCTGGTCACCAAGTACCCGCGTGCGGGCGGTGCCTCCCACTACGCCACCCTGGCGTACGGGCCCTTCGCCGGGTTCCTCGCCGGTTTCTGCATGCTCGCGGCCGGTGTCGTGTCGGTGGGGGCCCTGGCCCGCGGGTTCGGCGGCGACTACCTGTCGGAGTTCGTCACGCTCCCCGTGGTGCTGGTCACGGTCGTCTTCCTGGCCGCGCTGGCGTTGCTGAACGCACGGGGCATCAGCGAGTCGACCAGGGCCAACACGGTCGCCACGGTCATCGAGGTGAGCGGGCTGCTGCTGGTCATCGGGCTCGGTGCCTGGATCGTGCTGCGCGGCGACGGCGACGTGGGACGCCTGACGGATCTCGGTACGGCCGAGAAGGGGGCCGCGTCGGCGGTGCTCAGCGGGGCCGTGCTGGCCTACTACTCGTTCGTCGGGTTCGAGACGTCCGTCAACGTGGCGGAGGAGACCCGCGACCCCCGGCGCACCTATCCGAGGGCACTCTTCGGAGCACTGATCACGGCCGGCGCGGTGTACGTCCTGGTCGGCGCCGCGGCTGCGGCGGCCGTGCCGACGCAGAAGCTGGCCGAGTCCAGTGGCCCCCTCCTGGAGGTCGTGCGCGCGGCCGGCGGGGTCCCCACCGAGCTGTTCAGCGCCATCGCCCTGGTCGCGGTCGCCAACGGCGCGCTGCTCACCGGCATCATGTCGTCGCGGCTGGCCTACGGCATGGCGAGGGACGGCCTCCTGCCGGGCTTCCTGACCAAGGTCCTGCCGGGCCGCCGCACCCCCTGGGCCGCGATCGCCGCGACCACGGCCCTCTCGCTGCTGCTCGCGCTGACCGGCGACGTGGCCACCCTCGCCTCGACGCTGGTCCTGCTCCTCCTGGTGGTCTTCTTCCTCGTCAACACCGCGGTCCTGGTGCTGCGCCGCGAGGAGACCACCCGGGACCACTTCAAGGCGCCGACCGTCGTGCCGGTCCTGGGAGCGGCCTCCTGCGTCCTGCTCGCGACGCGGATCGAGGGGGACGTCTGGCTGCGCGGGCTGGTCGTCCTCGCGGTGGGCGCGGTGCTGGGCGCGGTGGCGGCGGCACGGGTACGGCGCGCCCCCCGGACCGAACCGGTCACTTCTTCGGGTCGTGGCCCCAGTTCATGAGGGAGTACCGCCACTTGGTGTCCGTGACGTCACCGGAGGGCTTCTGCTTGAGGTGGCGGTGCACGTAGCCGACGACCTTCCGCATGTGGGCGATGTCGTCGTCGGTCAGGTCGCCCTTGTTCTTCTCCAGCAGCTTGACGATGCGGCGCCCGGACTCGTGCCCCACGCTCTCGCCGCCGTCGGACTGACCCACGCTCTTCGAGTCGTCCGTGTCCAGCCACTTCTTGAGGCTGCCCGGCGTCATGTTGACGGCGTCACCGAACTCCTTGATCGTGTCCTCGCGGTCCGTGTCGCTCTTCCCGCTCATGACCCGCCGCTCTTCTTGCGCAGCGCCCCGGGCTTGTGGACGGCGTTGCCGCCGGACTTGTCGCTCTCGACCTCGTACTGCGGCTCGTCCTTCGATGCCTTGACGCTGCGCCCGGCGGCCTCCGTGTCCCCCGTGATCTTCTTCTTCACCTTGCCGGGGACGGTCTGCCCATGACTGCTCCAGGAGACCTTGTCCCCCTTCTTGAACTCCTTGTCCTTCGCCACGTTCCATACGCTCCTTGCACTCGGGGCGCCCTGCCCGGCCGCCCTGACGGACAACGCTTTCCACTGTCGCGCCGTTCGGACCGGGACGCACGTCCAGAGCCAGGACCACGACCAGGACCATGACCAGGACACCGGGTGCGGTACCGCGCCGGAGGGGCGAACGAGGGACGGACGAGGGACGGACGGCTGCCGAGCGGGTCGCTGCGCGGTACCCACGCGCTCACCGCGTCGGCGGAGGGCCGTAGACCGTGGCCGCCCGGCTGTCCGTGTGTCCCCCGGGGCGTGGGCAGGATTCGCCGGCCCGGCGGCGGCCGGGCGAAACGCCTGACCGGAGCGCGTCAGCGCCGCCGCCGGTCGGCGCGGAGTTCGAAGTCGCCGTAGCTGTTGTCGGCGGGGTTGACGGTCACTCCGGGAGCGACGATCTCGTCGACGGCGTCGAGCACGTCGGCCGGGAGCGTGATGTCGGCGGCGGGCAGGAACGCCTCCAGCTGCTCCCTCGTGCGCGGCCCGATGATCGCCGAGGTGACGCCGGGGTGGTTGATGACGAAGGCGACGGCCAGTTCGATCAGGGTGAGGCCTGCCTTCTCCGCCAGGAGCGCCAGCTGTTCGACGGCGTCGAGCTTGCGCCGGTTGGCGGGACTGGACGTGTCGAAACGGGCCGCGGGGCGCGCCGCGGAGGCCGGGCCGGAGAAGCTGTCCTTGCGGTAGCGGCCCGAGAGCCAGCCGCCGGCGAGCGGGCTGTAGGTGAGGGTGCCCATGCCGTGGCGGCGCACGGCGGGCAGGACGTCCTCCTCGATGCCGCGGACCAGGATCGAGTACGGCGGCTGCTCGGTCACGAACCGCTCCAGGCGCCGCTCGCGGGAGGCCCACTGGGCCTCGGCGATCTGGGAGCCGGAGTAGGACGAGGACCCGATGTAGCGGACCTTGCCCTGGTGGACGAGGTCGGAGAGGGCGCCGAGGGTCTCGGAGACGTCGGTGTCCGGGCTGGGGCGGTGGACCTGGTACAGGTCGATGTGGTCGGTGCCCAGGCGCCGCAGGGAGTTCTCGACCGCGCGGATGATCCAGCGGCGTGAGCCTCCCCGCTGGTTGGGGTCGTCCTGGTCCATCGGCATGAAGAACTTGGTGGCGAGGAAGACGTCCTCGCGCCGGTCCTTGAGCGCCTTGCCGACGATCTCCTCCGAGACGCCGCCGGAGTAGACGTCGGCGGTGTCGACGAAGTTGATGCCCGCGTCGAGGGCCCGGTGGATGATACGGATCGAGTCGGCCTCGTCCTCGTTGCCCCAGGGACCGAACATCATCGCCCCCAGGCAGAGCGGGCTGACGCGGACGCCGGTGCGGCCGAGCGGTCGGTACTGCATGAAGTGTTCTCCTCGATCATGGGGGGGGTCAGTCGTTCGCCGCGGGGACGACGGTGCCCGTGCCGGCCCAGCTGGCCAGCAGGCCGAGGGCCTCCCGCTCCGGCGAGTCCGGTTCGGGCGTGTAGAAGTTGAGGCGGAGACCGGGGTCGGAGGGCAGGTCCATCGCCTCGTAGGGCAGGGCGAGATCGCCGACCAGCGGATGGTGGAGCCTCTTCGTGCCGGAGCGGTGGAACTTCACGTCGTGGCGCGCCCACCGGCGGGCGAAGTCCTCGCTCCTGGCCGTCAGTTCTCCGATCAGGTCGGTCAGTGCCCTGTCGTACGGAGCGCGGCCCGTCTCGGCACGCAGGAAGGCGACCGCGTCGTCGGCCCCCTTGTCCCAGTCGGCCCAGAAGTCCTGGCCGGCGGGGTCCAGGAACATGAAGCGGGCGTTGTTGACCGGCCCGCGCTGCGCGAACAGGGGCGAGTCGAAGACCGGTGCGTACAGCGCCCGCCCCAGTGCGTTGGCGGCCACGATGTCGAACCGGGCGTTGCGTACGTAGGCGGGCACGCCGGTCATGGAGTCGAGCAGCCGCAGGATCGTGGGCCGTACGCGGGACGTGGTCACCGTGGGGCGCCGTCCCGACGGGGTGGCCGCGCGGGCGAGGTCGTAGAGGTGGGTGCGTTCGGCCTCGTCGAGCTGCAGCGCGTGGGCGAGGCCTTCGAGGACGGAGTCGGAGGCGCCGCTGAGATTGCCGCGCTCCAGGCGCACGTAGTAGTCCACGCTCATGCCCGCCAGCAGGGCGACCTCTTCGCGGCGCAGACCCGCGACGCGACGGTTCCCGCCGTAGACCGGCAGTCCGGCCTGTTCAGGGGTGATGCGGGCCCGCCGGGTGCTCAGGAAGTCGCGCACCTCGGCGGCCAGGTTCTTCTTGTCACCGGGCGAGGGCTTCGGCGGGACCGGGGACACGGGGGCCTCCTCCTGATCGGGCGGCGTGGATCTGGGCCGGCCACTTCACCGTAGGTCCGTCGGCGCGCATCTGCGAGGTACTGCCATGACCGGGAAGAGCGGTGCCTCCCACCCGCGCGCCCGTCCGCGGTTTCCTGGACGAGGCCGGGGACCGCACCTGCGGCAGGGGCCCAGGCCACAAGCCGTCCAAGGTGCTCAAGGTGCTGGCACGACGGTGAACAGGCAACCTGGGATGGCCGGCGCTGCCGCCGGCGATCGTGGCCGTCCTCAGCCTCGTCGTGCCCTCCGGCCTCAACCTCATCGTGCCCTCCGGGCCTCCTATGACGAAAGGTCCGTCCGATGCAGACCCTCACCCTCAACAACGGCGTCGAAATGCCCGCTCTCGGACTCGGTGTCTTCCAGACCCCGCCCGAGGAGACCATGACCGCCGTCAGGGACGCGCTCGACCTCGGCTACCGCCACATCGACACCGCCGCCGCATACGGCAACGAACGCGAGGTCGGCCAAGCCGTCCGCGACTCCGGAGTGCCCCGCGACGACATCTTCGTCGAGACGAAGATCTGGATCAGCGACTACGGCTACGACGAGACCCTGCACGGCTTCGACAAGAGCGCCGCCAAGCTCGGCGTCGACCGGATCGACCTGCTGATCCTGCACCAGGCCCTGCCGTCCGACTTCGACAGGACCCTCGCCGCCTACCGCGCGCTGGAGAAGCTGCTGGCCGACGGCAAGGTCCGCGCGATCGGCGTCAGCAACTTCATGGTCGACCACCTGACCGCGCTGCTCGACGCCACCTCCGTCGTGCCCGCCGTCAACCAGCTGGAGATCCACCCCTACTTCCAGCAGCGCGCCGTCCTCGACTTCGACGCCGCCCACGGCATCCTCGACCAGGCGTGGTCCCCCATCGGCGGCATCACCTTCTACCCGGGCTACGGCGAGCACCGCAAGAGCGTCCTGCAGGACCCGGCCGTGACCCGCATCGCCGAGGCCCACGGCAAGAGCCCCGCCCAGGTACTGCTGCGCTGGGGCCTCCAGCAGGGCCGCTCGGTCATTCCCAAGTCCACCAAACGGCACCGCATCGCCGAGAACATCGACGTCTTCGACTTCGAGCTCACCGCCGACGAACTCACCGTCCTGGACACGCTGGAGACCGGCCGACGCGGCGGCCCCGAGCCCGAGAAGGTCACCCTCGCGGACTTCGGCCGCGCCATCCCCGAGGCCTGACCGGACACTCCTGCGCTCAAGACCGGCTCGTCTGCGCTCAAGACGGCTCGTCCGAACTCGCGCGGTACGCGTCCGGCGTCGAGGGGCCTGCAACGTTGAGGGGCCTTGGTGCCGTACGGCACCAAGGCCCCGAAGGAACTGCTACACCATCTGCCGGTTCTTGATTACTGCACCGGCCTTCTGTTTCCGCCCGCCCGACCAAGTCGCTGTCGGGGACGCGGGGATCGCGGTTGCCGGACCGGAGACCACCTCACTATCGATGTCCTGCGGTACCCGGGCCCAAAAAGCTCCGCCCGGGCGATCCCGATGGCGCTCGCTTCCTCCGTTCTTCCCTCTTGAACAACTTTTCTTCCGAAGGGGACTGCGAACTGCTTTTCCTGCGGGTGATGCGAACTGCTGTGACCTGGGAAAGCGTCACTCTCCGGCAGCCAGCCCCGTCGCCCGTCGTGCGCCTGCTTTGGCTTGGAACCCCACTGCCGAACCTCCCGGTACGTGCGTCCGCAGCCGGCGCCTTTACCGAGGTGCTGCTCTGTTACCGCGCTGCTGGATCCCGCGAACCACCTGTGCGGGTACTGCGGTCCTGCTCACGGCGGCCCCTGATCACTGCGGGCCACCCGGTCCGGCCGTCAGCCCCGTCGCCGTCCTGCAACCGCACTGGCTTCGGAACTCCACCGCCGTACCGTCCTGCGTACTGCAACTACGTACCGCTTCCCGGCAGTTCATCTCTGCCGGGCCCTGGTGTCTCTCTGGCTACGAGAAGAACCATACCCACGACACCGAGCAATGTCTACTCTCGCCAACATAGATTTTCGGAATCTCCGAGGTGGGCTAATCGGCTTCGACCGGACCCGTCCCCTCGGACTGCGGTCGGGCAGGCACCGGGTGGGCGGGGACGGCGTGACAGCGGGCCCCGCCCGCGTCCCGGCTCCCGTCTGCGGCCGGCGGGCCGGCTTGCCGACGGTCTCAGGACTCGTCGCGCACGTCGTCCGGGCTGAGCCCGGCTTCCTCCATCGCCTCCCGCATGGTGCGTCCGGTGGCGCCGTCCTCCCGCTCACCGGTCGTCTTCTCGCCAGGCGCCTCGATGACGTCGTTGGTGGACGTCGTCTTCGGACGGCTCTCCTCGGGTACGGTCATGACTTCTCCTCGCTGGTCCGTGCGGCGGGCTCAGGCCGGGTGGTCGGGCTGCTGCTCGGGAGGCGTACCGCCGCCTTCCCCTCCGCCCTTGTCTCCGCGGTCCGTGCCATGGGCACGGCCGCCGCTCCCGTGGGCGGGCTGTGCCGCCTTGCGGGCCTGGCTGTCCTGCGGAGTGCCCGCCCCCTTGTCACTGCGGCGCAGTTCGGGCTGTTGCGGGTTCGACATCGGCTCTCCTCCTCGCTTCACCTGCGTACCGGAACACCTGCCGATCACACGGGTGGCTCACGGGCTCCGCCCCAAACGTTCAGCCGGGACATTCGCCCCGTGGGCCTGCCGTCGGGCGCCTCGCCGGGCGCCCTCACACGGCGTGCTCGGCGCTGGCTGCCGGCCACCGGCTTGCGCGCCGCTCGCGGTACCGCGCCTGACTGCCGGGCTCCGGGCCCTGAACCCAGGGCCCGGAGCCCGGAGCCCGGCAGCCTCTGCCAGTCGGCCGGGAAGGCGGCGCGCCGCGGACGACGCGCCGGTTCGAGCCGCGAGGGAAGTGGATGCCGACCGGGCTCAGCCGGTGGACAGAGCCTGGAGCAGGTCGCCGACCTCGGGGTCGGGCAGGGCGCGGGCGACGTCGGCCTGGGCGACCATGCCCACCAGGTCGTGCCCGTCGATCACCGGCAGGCGGCGTACCTTGTGCGCGCTCATCGTGCGCAGGATCTCCTCCACCTCGTCGTCGGCGCCGATGGTGACGGCCTCGCCCTGGGCGAGTTCGCCGACCGGACAGGTGGCGGGGTCCTTGCCGGCGCCGAGGATCTTCACCACGATGTCCCGGTCGGTCAGCATGCCCTTGAGCCTGTTGTCGGTGCCGCAGATCGGCAGCGCGCCGACACCGAGGTCCTTCATCTTGCGGGCGGCGTCCAGCACCGTCTCCTCGGCGCCGATGCACTCGGCTCCGCCGGTCATGATGTCCCGCGCCTTCGTCATCACGTCTTCCTTTCCTGTCTGTCTTTCCTGTCTGTGCGGCCACGGTCCGCCGGCGTCGTTGCGCTCGCGTCGAGGCCACGTCCTGTCGATGCGGCATGTGTTCCCAGACGTCCCGCGCCATAACGAGGTCGTTCCGGACAATCGCCCGCCGGCCTGAACGCCGGCCCGAGCGGGCGGCTCGCGTCGACGAGCCGGGCACGGTTTGCGGCCGGGGCGGCGTGCACCGGTCGGCCGGCGGCGAGGGCGGCCGGCCGTCGTCCGACGCGGACTCGTCGTTTCGGTTCCGGCGCCCGTGCAACTCGGTCGTGGTACGTACCGCACCCGGGCACGGGCCCGGCCCGCCGTCGCCGGAGCACCTGTCCGGAGCACCTATGAGGAGGGCAAGGATGGACCACTCTCGTGTCCCTGTACTGGAGGCGCTGCAGGAGTTCCACCGTCGCGGCGACGTGGTGTACGGGCCTCCCGGCCACAAGCAGGGGCTGGGAGCCGATCCCCGGGTCCTCGACATCGTGGGGAAGGGCGTCTTCGCCTCGGACGTACTGTCCCTGAACGGGCTCGACGACCGCCGTGAGTCACAAGGGGTGCTCACCCAGGCGGAAGAACTGATGGCCGACGCGGTCGGCGCGGAGCACGCCTTCTTCTCCACGTGCGGCAGTTCCCTGTCGGTGAAGACCGCGATGCTGGCGGCGGCCGGACCGGGCGAGAAGCTCCTGATCTCGCGCAACGCCCACAAGTCCGTGATCGCCGGCGTGATCGTCAACGGCGTGATCCCGGTGTGGGTGCATCCGAAGTTCGACGCCGAACGGCATCTGGCCCACCCGCCGGAGGCGGACGACGTACAGCGAGCGCTCGACGAGCATCCGGACGCCAAGGGCATGCTGCTGATCACCCCCACGGACTGGGGCTCGTGCGCCGACATCCGCGGCGTCGCCGCCGTCTGCCACGACCGCGGCATCCCCCTGATCGTCGACGAAGCCTGGGGAGCCCATCTGCCCTTCCACCCCGACCTGCCGGCATGGGGCATGGACGCCGGGGCGGACCTCGTCGTCACCAGCGTCCACAAGATGGGCGGCGCCGTCGAACAGAGCTCCGTCTTCCATCTGCAGGGCGACCGGATCTCGCCCGAGGTGCTCAAACAGCGGGAGGACCTGCTGGGCACCACGAGCTCCTCCTCCCTCGTATACGCCACCCTCGACGGATGGCGCCGCCAGATGGCCGAGCACGGCCACGACCTGCTGGACGCGGCCCTGCGGCGAGCGGCGCGTGTCCGCGAGGCGGTGGCGGGCCTCGACGGCCTGCGCCTGATGGGCCCGGAAGTGGTGGACCAGGGCCTGGCGGCCGAACTGGACCCGCTGAAGATCACCGTCGACGTGCGGGAGCTGGGCATCAGCGGGATGCAGGCCGCCGAATGGCTGCGCGCCCACTGCCACGTGGATGTCGGGTCCTCCGACACCTGCCGGATCAGCGGACAGATCACCCACGCCGACGACGACCGGACCGAGAGCCTCCTGGTCGACTCGCTGCACCGCCTCGTCGAGCAGGTCGACACCATCGGCAAGCAGCCCCCGGTCCGCCTGCCCGAGCCCCGCGCGCTGCAGCTCGAACAGGCCATGCGGCCCCGCGACGCCTTCTTCGCCACCGCGGAGCACGTCCCGGCCGACCGGGCCGTCGGGCGCATCGCAGCCGAAATGATCAGCCCGTACCCGCCCGGGGTCCCCGTCGTCACCCCCGGCGAGGTCATCACCCGGGAAGCCGTCGACTACCTGACCAGCGGCGTGGCCGCCGGCATGCTCATCCCCGACGCCGCCGACCCCACCGCCGAAACCCTGCGCGTCACAGCCCGATAACAAGGCGACAGACCGCCCACCGCCCCGAGGACCAACCACCCACCGCGACACCACCGCGTCTGCCGATCGGGCGGGCAGGGGCTGCCGGGTTTGCCCACGACCTCACAGGGGGGTCGTGAGCACGCACTGCGCCCGCACCGTCTTGCCGGGCCCTCCACACCGGAGGTGCCGGCCCCGGCGGGTGGCGAGTGCCGCGACGAGAAGCAGTCCCCGGCCACCGGTGTCCTCGACGCCGAGGGCGGGCAGTACCGCCGGGACGGGCGGCATGCGCTCGGCGCGGGTGTCGGTGCCCTCGATCCTGACCGTGCGGGCGGGTGCCGTACGGGATGCCCCAGACGTCCAGCCGGTGCGCGGCCAGTCGGCGCGCAAGGCGGGCACCGCGTGGGGTGGAGGTGAACCGCATCTCGAAGGTGTGACACAAGTCGTCGTCGGGACGCGTGGGTGGGGAGGTGCCGATCTGGAACGCGAGGAGTTCGGACGGCGCATCGGACACTCGGCGGCCACGGCCGCGTCGTACGAGCAGGGACGACGGATCCCGTCGCCCGCCACCATCGAGCGGGCGGACGAGGTCCTGGACGCGGGCGGCCTGCTGACGGTGAGGAAGGAGCAGGTGGAGCGGGCTCGGTATCCGGTGTTCTTACCGGGGATGGCAGCGCTGGAGAAGGGGGCCATCGAACGGCTCTCGTACGACACGCCGGTAGTCACGGGAGTGCTTCAGGCCGAGGAGTGCATGAGGGTGGTGCCGGCCATGCGGCGACCGTCTCCGGACCAGGAGACGACCGAGCAGCGGGTGGCAGCACCCTCAGCCGCCCGTCACGGGATCATCCGGTCACAGGCTCTCACTCTGCGAGAGTCCCCGGAGTTCATCGAGAGGTTGCTGGGAGAGCTGTGGACACCGCTCGGTCCACGGCCGTCGCGTCCCACCTCGGCTGGCTCAGGTGCAGCTACAGCGGAGCGGAGGGCGGCGACTGCGTCGAGGTCGCGGCCGACGCCGGAACCGTGCGCATCCGGGACTCCACGTCCGCGACCGGCCCTGCCGTCCGGGTGTCACGTGAGGCGTGGGCGGGGTTCGTCGGGAAGGCTTGATGGCCGTATATCGAGCGAGAGCCCTGCCGCCCGGGCGGACACGGACCCGGCTTGTCGTACCAGGTCACTCCTTGACGGTCCTTGACCCCATCGCCCCGATACCTTCGTGAACCGTCAAGAGGCCGGCGTTCACACAGGTCAAGACACCCCGCGCGCCGGTCGCCTGGCATTGCGGCACGGTCGGCCGGTGCGCAGGCTTCGCCGGGGCCCTGGTGCGCGAAGGGGCGGCCGGGCAGGCTAGTTTGCTCGGATGAGTCTCCTTGATGACGTGGCCGAACGCGACGGCTGGCGATGCTGGGTGTGTGACGAAGCGGTCGACCCCGACGAGTCGGTGAACGACCCGCGGGGGCCCAGCGTCGACAGCCGGACGGCCGACCGGAAGGCCAAGGTCGCCGAGCGGCTCGCGCACCGCGGATGCAACAGCCGCAAGGGCGCGGTCAAGGTGGTCATCGCCTGGCCGGACCGCCTGTACGTGGTCGAACCCGCGCCGCTGATCACCGTTGCCGCGAGGCTGGAGCGCAAGGGGGGCCGCGAGATGGTGGGGCGCTGCCCGACCGGACGGGACGCCCAGGAAGCGGCGGACTGGCTGGTGGACCGGTTCTCCCGACTGGTACCCGGGCTGCTGGTGACCGCAGACATCGAGCCGGGCGGCGGGCAGTTCCTCGTCACCCTCGCCACCGGCCGCCGCTGACCAGGGATCACCGGCGCACACCCGCCTGAACGGGATCGAGCAGGGTGAGAGCCGCCGCCACGGCGCCCCGGGGGAACCCGCCCCCGGCCGCCGCGCTCCTCCTTCAGTAAGCCGGCCGTACCCGGGGCACGGACCGTGCCACCGGGGCCGTACGGATCACCGATTCGGACTGGGAGTCACCGCGGCCCACCCTTGAGGTATCGCCCCCGACTGCTCGACCACCGCGCTCCGCCGAGCAGATCCGCGGGGCCCGCGGGCGGCGCGGCGGGCAGCAGGGGCCTCCGAGACGCGAACCCTTCCTGTGCCCACACCATGAATCTGTGCGTGTCCCGTGAATCCCCCGGATTGTTGGCAATCTCGTCGACAGTTGCTTTACGTTCGCTGGTGCAACAACGCCACAGAGCCAGGAGGGCCTCGACGTGAAGCACAGGGCAGTCAAGCGCAGGAGTGTCGTGGTGGGGATCGGCGCGACCGCGGGCGCCGCCGCGGTCGGCGGCATCACCCTCACCGCACAGGCCGGCGGCAGAACGGGCGGCGCCTCCTCCGCCTCCGACGCCCTGGTCTTCGACGAGGACGGCTACACCACCCTCACGACGACCGTCACCGACGCGGCCGGTGACGGGCACGAGGTGACGTACCGCTTCTGGAAGGCGATCACCTACGTCACCGAGCCGGTCGACGAGAAGTACCAGAGTCTGAACATCAGCGTCCCGGTCAGGATCGACGGCAAGGCGGTCGACGCCACCGGCGCGCCGATCCTCTTCGCCAACTCCGTCGGCGGCTACATGCCCGCGTCGGTCGCCGACGCCACCGGCGTGGGCGGCGGCGCCATGGGCGGCGGGACCGGCGGCAGCGCCGCGCCGAGCGCCCCGGCCGCTCCGTCCGCCTCCTCTTCCTCCTCCGACACCGAGTCCGGCAGCTCCGCCCAGCTCAGCGGCGGCAAGATGGTCAGCCTGCCCCAACTGGGCCTGGCCGCCGGCTACGTCGTCGTGGAGCCGGGAGCACGCGGCCGCACCCTGAAGAACTCCGAGGGCGAGTACTACGGCACCGCTCCCGCCGCCGTCGTCGACCTGAAGGCCGCCGTCCGCTACCTGCGCGCCAACAAGGGCCGCGTCCCCGGCGACGTGGACCGGATCTTCTCCACCGGCACCAGCGCCGGCGGCGCCCTCTCCGCGCTGCTCGGGGCGTCCGGCGACAGCCCGATCTACGACAAGTACCTGAAGGAGATCGGCGCCGCCGACGCCTCGGACGCGATCTTCGCGACCGGCGCCTGGTGCCCGATCACCGACCTGGAGCACGCCGACGGCGCCTACGAGTGGTGCTGGGGCACCAACAAGCTCAGCACCGGCAAGCAGGTCGACCAGACCGTCTCCAGGGAACTGCGGTCCCAGTTCGCCGAGTACCAGGCCGGACGGAAGCTGCGCGGACTGGGCGGCTACGGCACGCTCACCGCCCGCAACTACGACGAGTACCTGCTCACCACGTACCTGCGGCCCTCGGCCACCACGTACCTCGCGGCGCTGTCCGAGACGGACCGCAAGACGTACCTGGCGAAGAACACGTTCCTCAGGTGGGACGGCGAGAAGGCGACCTTCACCTGGACCGGCTTCCTCACCCACGTGGGCGCGCGCAAGAAGGACGCCCCGGCGTTCGACCTCTTCCCGCTGCCCACCGACACCTCCGACACGATGACCGGGGACATCAACAACGAGTTCGGTCTGGGCACCGCTCCCTTCCGTCACTTCACCCTCTACAGCCTGCGCAAGGACAGGGGGAACAGCGCCCGCCCGGCGAGCGACATCCCCGAGAAGCTGCGGCTGATGAACCCGATGTACCACCTGGTGGACAAGCCCAACCCGGGCCGCACCAGGCACTGGTGGATCCGCCTCGGCACCGCGGACTCCGACACCTCCCTCACCGTCTCCGCCAACCTGGCCGCCGCAGCGGACCAGTTGGGCGACGACGTCAACCACCTCTACTACTGGGACGCGGGCCACGGCGCCAACGAGGACGCCGGCGACTTCATCGCGTGGATCGCCAAGACGTCCGGCTACAAGGCCGCCTAGGCGGTTTCGTTCGGATCAGTCGGGCGTTGGTCCGGATGTGCCGTTGACCGATGCGCGGTGGGCACGGATTGAACCGTCGTTTCCGGACCGGTTGAACCGTCGTTTCCGGACCGGACGCCGAGGCGGGGTGGCCGTGCCGGCGGATTCCACGCTCGTGCGCGCTCGACCAGCACGCGGCCGGGGCCCGCGGAAGAGGAGCCCGGACCGTGAGCCGGACGATCACGCCACCGGCCGCTCCCACGGTGAACCGACCACGAAGATCTGCCCGCTCTTCCCCGGTTTCCGGCAGTCTCGGATCCGGTAAGCAGGCCGTGTGGTTGACGCCGGTCAGTGGACCGTCAAGGCGGGGAGCTCGGTGAGAGTGTGATCGGGACGCGGAATTCCCCCGAATTCGCTGTGCGGTTCGACGGGAAGACTGTGGATGACGGCCTCGAAACGAGGCGGCAGGGAAGGGCGGAGGCCTTTCCAGCATCGCCTGATGAGATCGCGGCGTACGGCGTCGGGCAGCAGGTGCGGGTGTCGCAGTGTGCCGGCCGGTGAAGGCATGGGGGGCTGCGCGGGAGGGTTCGTCCGGGTACGCCAGTAAGTGGCGGTGCGGTGTTCGGAGCGTTGCTGGTGCAGGAGGAAGAGGCAGAAGGCTGCCGTGCGGTTGCCGGCGCCGGCGGCGAATTCGAACCAGAACTGGGAAGGCTCGCGGTATCCCGCGAGGTGGAGCAGTGCGGCGAAGACGAGGGCGCCCTCGGGTTCGACGGGGTCGGTGTCGAGCAGACGGGTGAGGCTGGAACAGGCTTGAGGAGCATCCACGATGAGGCTGACGGCCAGGTCGAGGTCGTGGGCGGCCTGCTCGTGGATGGTGGGATACGGAGTGGGGACACACACCTCAGGGGCCTGCTCGGTGCCGGCTTGCGCCAGGGCGGTGACGCGTTCGAGAGCGGCGTCGACGTCGTAGTCCCGGTAGGTGTCGGTGAGGGTTTCGGCGGCTTCGAGGACGGCGTCGATGTCGGCCGCGGGTTCGTGGTCGGTGCACTCCACTAGTGTCGCGTCTCCTTGTCCTGGTAGGCGATGTTCAGTTGCTTGGCAAGAGAGCGCCGAGCGTGCCGGATGTGGGAGCGAACGGTCGCGGCGTCGATCCCGAGGTACTCGGCCACTTCTGCCTCCTCCTTGCCGAGGAGGAAGCGCAGCATGATGACGTCGTACTGCCGTTCGGGGAGAGTGGCTATCGCGGTATACAGGCCGATCTCCTGCGATATGACCCGCAGTTCGTCGCGCATCTCGTGCAACAGCAGCTTTTGGACTGCGGTCAGGTAGGCGGCGTCACCGACTTGCGGCTGCAGGTTGCGTTCGGCGAGCCAGCGGTGCACTTCCTCCTTCAGCACCGTCCATGCGTAGCGTGGAACCGAATCCTGAAGCAGCACATGCGGCCAGGTCCTCCTCAACCGGACGCAGGCGGCATCCACCACCGTCTCCGCGGCAGCACGGCTGCCCACCTGCGTATGGGCGAAGCGCATCCAGAGCTTGCGGTGATACGCGTGGAAGGCATCGAAGGTCAACATCAGCCGCCCAGCGCGAGATGACAGTTCGGCCTGGCTCGCCCGGGAGGCGTCGGGAGGCGGCTGCATCACGTCTCCCTTTCGGACGAAGCCGCGCGGGCGGCAGAGGTGATCTGCTGGTGAGGGTGGTGAGCTCCGGTGTGTACCGCGGTGGCGAGCAGCTTGCATCCGGCTCGGCGCGAGTCGGGTAAGGGGAGCCGGGCGGCACTCCCCCAGACCGCCAGGGTGACCAGATCGATCTCCACGGGCTTCCTTGTCAACTGTGCACCGCACCGCCCCACGCTGAGGCGGCATCGGTGTGGGACCCCTGCTCTCCCACTCATCAGCCAACTGGAATCAGGGCCGTCCCGTGCAAGGCATTTTGAAGATTTTTGCGCGGGTGGCCGTAATGCGATCATCCGCTCGTGCGGCATCGGGCGGTTCGACCGGCTAAATGCCCATCCGGTGGCACAAGGGGGAAGAACAAGCTGGCCGATCCCTTGGTTGCCTGCAAGAGGAACGGAAAGGGAAGCTCTACCCGGCACAAAGCGACACAGCGTGGTGCGCTGCCGAAGGACATCCGAATCGACAACGGGGGCGAGCGTGGACGAGAGCGGTACCGCACAGGAGCAGCACGGCGTCATCGACCTGGAACTGGACCGGCCCCACTCGGCCCGCATGTACGACTACTTCCTCGGCGGTATCACCAACTTCCCCGCCGACCGCGAAGCCGCCGCCAGAACGATCGCCGCCTTCCCTTCCACCCTGATCGCCGCGCGCAGCAACCGCGCCTTCATGCGCCGCTCCACCCGCCATCTCGCCCTGCTGGGCATAGAGCAGTTCCTGGACATAGGCACCGGCATCCCGACCTCCCCCAACCTTCACGAGGTCGCACAGGGCATCACCCCGCGGGCCCGCGTCGTCTACACCGACAACGACCCCATCGTCCTGACCCACGCCCGCGCCCTCCTGCACAGCCGTCCCGAGGGCGCCACCGCCTACATGCAGGCCGACGTCACCGACCCCACCGCCTTGCTGGCCCACCCCGTCCTGCGCTCCACCCTGGACTTCGACCGGCCGATCGCGCTCAGCCTCAACGCCCTGCTGCACTTCGTCACCGATGAGCACCACGCCCATGCCGTCGTCGAAGTCCTCAAGGCCGCCCTGCCGTCCGGCAGCATGCTGGTCATCAGCCACGCCACACCCGACTTCGATCCCGAGGCCCTCGCCCGCATCACCGCCGTCTACCAGGCGGCCGGAACCGCCGTGCAAGCCCGCCCCCGCGACGAGATCGCCCGGTTCTTCGCAGGCTGGGAACTCCTCGACGCCGGCCTGCAGCCCATCCTGCGCTGGCACCCCGATCCGGACGAAGCGCACCTCACCTTCGCCGACGCCGAAGCCGCCTGCTACGCAGGCGTCGCTCGCAAACCGTGACCCGGCGTACGGATCGAGCAGACGCGGCAGCCGGTGAAGCTGTGCGATGAGGGGCCGGTGAAGCGCATCACGCCGACGCAGGCGGGGCGGACGCGGGGGTGGTTCGCCACCGGATACGGGACGCGGATCGCCTCGCAAGGGCTGGGTTCGCAGTGTGGAATGCGGCGGGTGGGGCGGACGGTGTGGCGTCCGGGGTAAGAGCCGTCTCGCGCCCGTCTCATTCCAAGACGCCCGGATCCGTCCCGTGTTCCCGCGGGGAGGAACGCACGCCCCCGACCGGCGGGGGCCTGCGACCGGAGAACACCTCGACAGCAGTCCCGCCGGGGTCGGACCCAGCCAGTGACCGGCCTCGCGTCTTCGACGGGACCCAGGACCAGTTGGCCCGTCCCGGAGACGCTCGTCCGCTTGACGTGCCCCCCGGCGCCCCGTAGCCGCTGGTCCGCAGCGGTCCCCTGGTCCTCGTCGGTGGGTATGCCGTACGGGCCCGCTGTCCCGCTGCCCGCCCTTACGGGCTCTGGGCAACCGGATCCGTGAGTACGGGATCCCCGCCGGAAGCAACCCTTGACGCAAACCCGCGTGTGTGTTCCGTCACGCGAGTAAGGTGACACCTCGTTTCGATCCCCTTCCCCCTGCCGGAAGCGACGGGCTCCTATGGGTTTGGTGGTGCCGGACCGTACGTTCCTGGAAGCCCTTGACACCGAAGCCCGGAAGGATCTCCTCCGTATCAGCGCGGAACGCGCCTTCCGGCCGGGTGAGCACCTCTTGCTGGAGCAGGACGACAGCACGCACGTGCTGGTCCTTCTGGAGGGGTGGGCCGTCGTGTCGACGGCGACCGACCGCTCGTCGGCCCGGCTGATCCTCGCCCTTCGGCGACGAGGCGAACTCATCGGCGAGATGGCCGTTCTGGGCAGCGTCACGCGGACTGCCACCGTCACGGCCCTGGGGCCGGTACGAGCCCTGGTGGTGTCGGGTTCCCGGTTCCGCGCCTTCGCCGGACGCGACCCGCGGGTCGGGGCGTTGCTCATGGCCCAGCTCGTGGCCCGGCTCCGTTCCTCCGACGAGGAGCGTCGGTCCCTGGCCTCGTTGACGGTGATGCAGCGCGTCGCTGCCAAGCTGCTGGAGCTGGGGGAACTGCAGAGCGCCCCGGATCCGGGACACGGGCATACGGGTACGGCTGCCGGGAGCGGAAAGCCGCCGGCGACCCTGGGTCCGGTGCCGGGCGCCCGGGCGCGGGGGTTCGGCGGAGGAGCAGGGGAAGCGGGCGGAAGAGAGCGGACGCCCGGCGGAGCGGAGCCGGCTCAGAGGCACTCGGCCGCCGCCGGTGCCGGTGCTCACCTTGCGCGGACGCCGGGACGCCCGGCGGATCCGGACGGTCCGCGAGCCGTCCCCGTGTCCGGTGTTGCGGACCAGGGTCCGGCGGGGGCCCACCCGCCCGGCGACGAGTCCCCCGTGCTCGCGGAGCTGGCCCAGCACGACCTCGCGGACGCCGTGGGAGCGACCCGTGAGGCGGTGGCCAAGTCGCTGCGGCTGCTGCGCGGCGCCGGCGTCGTACGGACTCGGCCCCGACGGATCGAGCTGATCGACCGCGACGCGCTGCGACTGCTGGCGGCCGGAGGGAACATCGGGTTCCCGGCCCGCTGATCCTGCTCCGCGTTTCCGTTCGGTCCGTTCCCCCCTGCCCGACATCGACTTGACGTGCGCCGCTCCCGAGCCGGGGCGCCAGCGGGGCACTTCACGCCCTTTCCACATCGACAGAACCTCCGTCAAGAGCACCAAGGGGTTGTGTCGAAGTGCGGAGCGAAGTGCGCCTCCCTCTTGCACGGCGCGCGTTTCTCGTCCCCGCTCCATGTGCTGCGACCGGATGTGTAAACGACCACATCCCGCGGCAGCGGGAGCCGACATGCTGACGTGCAGTCACTGAACAACAGGGGAGGGCCGGATGACCGGCGGTGCTGTCTACAAGACCTTGATGAGCGTGGATGCACGAGGATCCGGGACATACCTCAACGGCGCGAAGCGGCGGATGCGCGCGCAGATCTACGACCTCGCCCATGCCTCCTTCACCGCTTCCGGGATCGCGTCGGGCATGCTCCATCTCGAGGACCGGGGGGACGGCTTCATCGCCGCGGTGGACGCGCGGATCCCGCCCGTCCAGATCTGCGGCACCTGGCTGGCCGAGATGCACCAGCGCCAGCGGGTCCAGAACGAGGACCTGGCGCGTCGGCTCGGGCTGCGCGTCGGGCTGCACGTGGGTCCGGTGGAACACGACGACGAGGGCCTGTCGGGCGAGGCCATGGACCTGGTCTGCCGCCTCGCGGACTCGTCGACGGCTCGCTCGGTGCTGGAGCACTCGGGGCGTGATCTGGTCTGTGTGGTCTCCCACTCGCTCCACCACGACGTGGTCCGGCACGGCGGGCGCTTCGTCGAGCCCTCGTCCTACCGCCAGGCTCAGGTCACCCTGAAAGAGGGACAGTCCAGCGCATGGTTCCACGTACCGGGGGAGCCGAGGCCCACGATGCCGGGGGACGAAGGCGTCGGCGCGCTTCCCGCGGATGCGCCCACCGGGGGCCACGGGGGTGGCGGGTCCGCGGGAGCGGGCGCTGAGGGCCGGAGACCGCAGACGGACACGGGTGACACCGTCCCGTCCGCGGGGGACCGGGCTTCCGCCACCGGGCGCCGCCGGGCCGGTGGTTGCGACGACTGGCCGGTCAGCGAGGAGGCCGGCGCCCGGTGGGACATCCGGGTGCACGGCGGGACCAACGTCGTCCAGGACCGCGCCACGTTCCACGGGCCCGTCGGTTTCGGTGGCGCGGCCCGGCCCCCGGCCGACGACGGCACCGAGGGGACGCGGTGAACGGCGACGGCAGGGGCGGGGGCCCCGGCGCGCAGGGGCCCGCGGGCGCGTCCCCTCCACAGAACCGGCCGCGGCACCGGGCGGCCTCACCGGTCGGCGGCGACGGGTGGGGAGCGCCCGACCGGAACGTACGGGGAGGCGACGCTCCGGGCCGGGAACCGCGGGGGCCGTCGGGCCAGGAGCACGGAGGGGGCGTGAACCCCGGTCGCGCCGGGCGCGACGATGCCTGGGAGCACGACCGGGACCAGGGACACGACCAGGCCTCGGGACGCGACGAGAACCGCGAGGATCCGGACGCGTCCGCCGGGACGGAAGGTGCCGAACAGGACCGCGCCGAGAGAGCGCAGCAGGAGGAGCGCTTCCGCGAGGCGACAGGGGATCCGCTGACCGAAGGGGGCGTGCCCGGAGAGGCTCGCGCCGCGACCCGCGCCCAGCGCACCGCGCAAGCGCGCTTCGACGTACACGGCAACAGCAGCGTCTTCGACCGGAGCCGCTTCGCCCACGCACACTTCGGTGACGTCTACGTCGGAGCGCGCGACGGGGCGGTCCCGGTCTTCGGAGAGGTGCCCGAGGACGAGCTGGACCGGCTGCGGCAGGTCTACCGGCCCCCGGTCGGCTACCCCGCGCTCAAGGAGGTGCTGCGCACGCGCCGGGTGGTGGTGCTGGGCGGTCCGCCCGGCACCGGACGGCTGACGACCGGGCTCTGCCTGCTCGATGAACTCACCGTCGCCGCCCGCACCACCGCGGCCGGCCGCGAGGAGCCCTCCGGGGTGCCCACACAGGAGTCGCAGAAGGCCGGCACGGGGAGCGGAGCCCGCACCGGCGTCACGGTCCGAGGACGCGTCACCCGACTGGCTCCGTCCGACCTAGGACTGCTGTCGGGCGATCCGGACTCGGTGGTCGGCGGCGTTCCGGACGGAGGCGGTTTCATCGTCCAGCTCCCCGAACTCCCCGGCGGCTGGACGGCACCGCAGGAACTGCATCTCGACGCCCTCGCCGCGCGCCTGGCCGTGCGGAACGCGTACGCGGTGCTCGTCGTCTCCCCCTCCTCACCGGCGGGACACCTGCTGACGGGACGCTACGGGAGGTCCTGCCCGCCGGCCCCCGCCGGGGAACTGCTGGCATGGCAGTTGCTGCGGCAGTTGTCCGACGAACCCGGCCCGGAGGCCGTGGCCCGGGGCGAGCAGATCCTCGCGCACCCCCTCTTCCTGACCTCGCTGGGTATCCGGCCGGAGGCCTTGCGCCCGTCCGAGGCGGAACTGCTCGCGCTCTGGGTGGCCCGGCACGTCCGCGGCGAGATGCGCCGCGAGGAACTTCTGGACGTCTGCGCCGAGATCGCGCGGCAACAGGCGCGTGAGTGGTTCACCGGGACGGCCGACCCCATGCCCTCGGCCGGAGAGCCGGTCGGTGACCGCGGCCCCGCCGCGGTGGGCGACCGGCCGGACGAAGCCCAGCGCCGCGTACGGGAAGCCGCGTTCCGGATCGCGCTCGCGGTACTGGACGGGGAGGCCTTCAGCGCTGTCGCGGACGCCGCCGAACTGCTCGCGCAACAGATCCTCACCGCGCGCGCTCCCGACCGGACGCACGGGCGGCCGGTGTTCGCCGAGAACCTTGAGGGCCTGCTCTCCGCCTGCCGGGCCGAACTGCGCAGTGGTGAGGAGGAGTCCGTGGGCGGCGTGCCGGTGCCGGTGCGCACCGTGGCATACCGGGGCGAGGCACTGGCCGCCTCGGTCCTGGCCGAGGTCTGGCACCGCCACCATGCCGCACGTGGCCCCGTGGTGCGCTGGCTGCGCGAGCTGGCGGGCGACCCCCGTCCGCAGGTGTGGGTACGTGCCGCCGTGGTGGCGGGCGAACTGGCCACCGCCGATCTGGGGTACGGCTTCACGGAGTTGATCCGGCCTCCGGCCGTCGCGGGCGACGCCCGGCGCCGCTTCTTCGCCGCGACCGCACTGGGGCAGGCGGCCGGCCGTGAACCGTATCGCTCCGCAGTGCGCGCCGTGGTCGCGGACTGGGCGGACGCCCCCGTGGCGGCGCTGCGGTGGACCGCGGCGCTGACGCTCGGGTTCGGCCGTGTCATGGACGACACGCGCACTGCCCTCGACCTGCTGTGCGGTATCGGCAGCAGGGACGAGGGCGCCCAGGCGCTCGTCGCCTCCTACGGCGCGGCCCGGCTCACCGCCGGCAGCCGGGCGGGCGAGGCGGCGACCGTGCTGCGGGAGTGGTCGGACGACGCCTCCGGCGAACGGCTTCAGCTGGCGATGCTGTGCGCCGTGCGGCTGTTCTGCGCCCGCACGGACGACATGTGGCAGCCGGAGGGGGCGGACGAGCTCCGCCCGTCGGCCTCCGGTTCACCGACGGTGCCCGCACCGCCGGCCGAAGCGGTGTCCGTCGTCCGGGCCGGGTCGCCCATGGGCGACCGGGTCCCCCACCGTGTGCCCGCGGTACCGCGCGGTCCCGACCCGCGCGCCGTGGCCGGCCGCGCCTGGTCCGCCCACCGCCCGCCGGTGCCGCGGGCGCCCACCGCCCCGACCGACGCGGAGCTGGCCCGCCGTACCCACTGGCCGCTCGCCCTGGCGGTCGCGGTGGTGGTGGAGAGCGCGGCCGAACCCCTCGCCGACCTGCTGTGGCGGTCCCTGGACAACCATCTGTCGTCCGAGGCCGCGACCGACGGCCTGACCATGTGGCTGCGGGCCGCCGAGGCGGACGCCACGCTCCCCGGCCACGAACGGCGGACCTACGTCTTCGAGCGGGAGCCCGGAGCCGCAGGAACGGGAGCGGACGCAGGAGCAGGGCGGCACGACGCACACGCGGCGGACGGCGGGGTGGCGACATCCCCCGGCGAGATCCTCCAGGCACTGCTCTGGCTGCTGCCCCGGATGATCCGCCGACGCCGCGACGCCGAGCGGTTGCGCTGGCTGCTGGCGACCATGGCCCATGCCCCCCAGGAACCGATGACCGACGTCTTCGAGCGCCATGTGCTGGCCTCGATGGCGACGACGGGCAGTGGCCCCAGTGGCCAGGAGGAGGAACACGGATGACGGTGGGTCCGGAGGAAGAACTGATCATCCCGGAGAACATCGCCGGGCCGTTCCTGAACGAACGGATTCTGCGTGACCGGGGGTTCCGTCATGCGGGCGTGCAGGTGGCCTCGGTGCTCTTCTACCAGGACGGGGGCTGCAGCGTGATCACCGCGCAGGGCCCCGACCACCGGGACCGGCGCAGCAGGTGGGCCCGTCCGACCAGCGTCTGCCAGATCGCTCGTGGTCGCCATGTGACGGCGTTCGACGTCGAGTTGCCGGCCCTGGGCGCCGCCACGTTCTTCGAGACGAGGGTGAAACTGCGCTGGGAGGTGACCGACTACCGGCTGGTCGCGGAGAAGCGCCTGTCCAGCGTGGAGCAGGACCTGGGCCCGGAGATCGTCGACCGGCTCCGGGACGTCTCGGGGCGCTACGCCGTGCACCACGCGCAGGAGGCCAACCGGGCCGTACGGTCCGAGGTCGCGGCCGGGAAGTGGGCCGACCTCGGCCGTGAGGTCGGTCTGCGTGCCCAGGTGTTCGTCGAAGTCGGCACCGACCCCGAACACATCCGCATCTTCGGCCAGGCGCGGTCGGACGACGCCGAGGCGCAGCGGGTCGCCACCCGTTTCGCGGGCTTCACCTCGGTCACCCATGGCACCGACGCCGAGAAGTACGCCTACCTCATGGCCTCCGGTGACAGCGGGGACGTCGCGGAGCTGGTCAAGATGATGATCGAGAACCAGGCGGAGGGGCAGCGCGAGAATCGGGACTTCCTCGTCCGTATGGCGCGCGAGGGGCGGGTCAACACCCCGGAACTGGACGCCTACATCCGCAGCATGGCGCTGCCGGAACAGCCGTACGGCTACCCGGCCCGCGACGAGTACGCCACCCGGGCGGCCCTGCCGCCGGCCCCCGGTACCCGGGCCCGTCCGGGCGGCACCGGGCAGGTGCCCGCGCTGGAGCCCGCCTGGCCCGACCGGCGGCCCGTACCGCCGGGTCCCGTCACGGACGCGGACCGCACGGACCCGCCGTACACGGGACACCGGTCCGGCGGGGAACAGCCCGCGGACGCCCGGGGCCCCGGACCGGAGGAACGGCGCGCGGGTGATGTCCGGGCCTCGCGTCCCGCGACACGGCCCGACGAGGACGACTGGTGGGGCGAGCCCGAGGAGGTGACCGTGTATCAGGTGGACAGGGACCCGGCGCCCGCTCCGGCCGGTTCCGGCGCACAGCCCCGGTCCCGGCCGCCGGAGGACGAGGACGACGACTTCTGGTCGGAGGGCCCCGCCGACGGCTCGTGGAGTTCGGGCCCGCACCGGCCCGGGCACGGTTCCGCGGGCGGCGGCCGATGACCGGGGCGGGGAGTTCCCCGGCGACGTCGGTCCCCATCGGTGCGGAGGCGCGGTATGTGACCGAGCGTCTGCTCGCCGTCGTCCGTGAGGACATGGGACGGGCGGACGTCAAGGCATCGGTGCTGCTGTCCGTCGCGCTGGGGGTGCCGGCCCTGGTGACCGGCTTCGGGCAACGGCTGCCGGCACGCCTTTCGCCCCCGTGCCTGGCGCTGGTGGGAGCGGGCGCCCTGATGTGGGTACTCGGTTCCGTTTCACTCGTTCGGGCGATGCTGCCGCGCAGCGGAACTGAGCGGGTGGGGCCCGGCATCACCTTCTTCGCGGATGTCGTCGCGGTCCACGGGGCGTCGGGGGCACAAGGAGTCGCGGACGCGGTGACCAGAGCGTGCGAGGACGTCACGGCCTGGCTGCTGACCCAGATCGTCGACGCCAGCCAGATCCTCGCCGACAAGTACCGGTGCATCCGGTGGGGGGTCGGCTGGCTGCTTCCGGGCGCGCTGCTGACCACGGCCGGGCTGCTGCTCGGCTGATCCGGCCGCACCGCCCGAGAGACCGACGGGACCGACGGGACCGACGAACGGGCCCCTCTGCGGCTCGTACACCCGACATTTACGCAAAAAGGAAGTCACGGAGAAGGGGGAGGACGTGGACACACACATCACCGCACCGGTTCGCGAGGGGCCGGTTCCCGGGCCACGCAGGGGAGGCGGGCACACGGCGCGCACCGCCCGTCGAGCCGCGGCGCTCCTCGCCGTCCTCCTGCTGGCCCAGCCCGCACCACCCGCCCTCGCCGGCCCGGCCGGGTCCGTCGCCGCGCGGACCGCGTCGGACCAGGTGGAGCTGGCCATCGCGGTCGACGAGTCCGGCAGCCTGCGGCCGTCCGACGTCGAAAGGGAACGGGACGCGGCCGGCCGGATCGCGGTCGGTGAGATATCCGCAGCCTCGCGGATCACCGTCCTCGGTTTCGCGAGCGCGGACAACGACGAGCAGAGTCCGGTGGACGAAGTGTGTCCGACCACCGAACTCGACGCGGTGGCCCGGGAGAAGACGGGCGAGTGCATCGCCGGCCTCACCCGGCGCGAGAAGGACGCGGGCACCGGAACCGACTTCCCCGCCGTCATCAGGCAGGCGGTCACCCGGCTCGGCGAGCACGGCACCGGCCGGCCGCGCATTCTCTTCCTGCTCACCGACGGCAAACTCGACGTGGCCGACAGCCCGGCCTACGGCACGGACAAGGAGAGCCGCCGGGAGAACGGTGAACGCGAACTGAAGAAGGCCCTGGTCGAGGCGGCTCGCGCCAAGGTACAGATCTGGCCGCTCGGCTTCGGCCAGGGCATCGACGAGCGGGCCCTGGACACCATGGCGGCCGGGGGTTATCAGGGGGGATGCGCCGATCTTCCCGCGGCCCATCCGCGCGCCGCGGTCGTGCCCGACTCCAGGACGCTGGGCAACGCGCTGCAGCGTGCTTTCGCCGGTGCCCGCTGCCTGGTCACCGACCCGCCCGTGGAGGACACCCCGCCCGCCGACATCTCACTGCGGCTGTCCCCACTGGCCACGCTCGCCTCCATCGTCGTCTCCAAGGGCGACCCCGAGGTGAAGGCCACCTACTACGACCCACGCGGCAAGAAGGTCGAGCACGGCACCCGTGGCGACGGCTCCACCTTCGTACTCTCCGGGGCGGGCGGCGACGTGGAGTCCCTGCGGATCACCGACCCGCGGCCGGGCACGTGGCAGGTCCGTCTGGACGCCCCGGAAGGACACCGGGACCGGCTCGCCAGCGTGTCGGTGCAGTGGCGCGGCACCGTCCGCTCCTCGATCGTCATGACACCCGCCTCGCCCCGGCCCGGTGAGAAGGTCCGGATCGAGCTGGGTCTGCAGACCCGTGACGACGAAGGTGTCAGCGACCCCAGGGACCTGCGCAGGCTGCGGGTCTCCGGCAGGCTGACCGGCGACGGCTTCCGGCCCCGGGAACTCGGCCTCGCGGACCGGGGCGACAACGGCGACAGCAAGGCGGGCGACGGCCGGTTCACCGGTACCGCACGGATCCCGAAAGGGGCCGACGGCTCGCTCAAGGCCGTCGGCGTGCTCGGGGCGATCGGACTCACCGCGGACCACCGCCCCTTCCTCACCCGCACCGCCCCCGTCGGTCCGGACGTCCGGGCCGAACTCCGCGTCGACGACGCGGAGGTGCACCCCGGGCACAGCATCCCCTTCGTCCTGATGGCGTCCAACGACTCCGGTGAGCCCCGCACCCTGCGCCTGTCCCCGCGGGACACCGAACCGGGCGCGGTCACGGTTTCCCCGGCGGAGGTCACCCTGGCGCCCGGCGAGTCCCTGAACCGCGGGGGGCGGCTCACGATCGGCGCCGGACAGCGCCCGCACCGGCTCGACGCCCGGCTGGAGGTCACGGACCAGGACGAGCGTGGCCGCCCGCTCGACGCGAAACTGGTCGCCGTCCGTATCACGCCGGTGCCCCCCTGGTGGCAGCGGCTCTGGGCGGCCTGGTGGTGGGCACTGGTGCCCGCCGCGATCGCGGTTCTCGGCCTGATCGGCTATGTGGTGTGGAGCCGGCGGCAGCGTGCGACCGACATGGATCCGGGCGGTCTCCGGCTCCGGTTGACGGTGCCCGGCGGCTCGGGCGAGCGGACGGCGAGCGAGATCGTGGTGCCCTACGGCCGCGGCTCCTGGTACCGGTTCGACGTCCTGGACGAGCACGGTCCGGACCCCCGGCTGGACCCGCGCCCCGGCGGCGAGTACGCCCTTCAGCGCGATCCACGGGCCGGTGTCCGGCTGCGTACCCCGGGCGGGGCCGAACGGGCGCTCCCGCTCGGCCAGGACATCCCGCTGGGCGGCGAGGTACGGCTGCGCGTCGAGCGCGGCACCACGACCGGGACACGCCGTACCGCCCGTAGGCCCACCGTCCCGCGGTGGCTCGCCGATCTGCTGCCGGGTCGCAGGCCCTCGGCCGGGTCCACCGGAACCGGCCGCCGCGACGATCCGGAGTCCGCGCCGCACGGCGCGTTCCCGAGGTCCTCGTACGACGACGACCTCAGCGACGCGCTCTGATCCCGGGGCCGGACCAGCGCCACGCCCGTCCGGCCCCGGCACTCACCCCACAGCCCACGCCGGGTCCGCCACGCGGACCCGGGGATTTACCGAACGTCCGGAGTGCGCGAGCACCCGGCAGGGGGGAATCAAGCAATGAAGATCTTCCAGCCGATGCTGTTCGTCGGCCTCGGCGGTACCGGCGGCCTGGTCGGCGCCGAACTGGAACGCCGGCTGCGCGCCGAACTCTGCGGGCCGGACGGCACCGCACTCACCGGCAACGGCGGACGCCTGCCGTACGAACTGCCGGGCTGTCTGCAGTTCGTGTACGCCGACTACAGCGAAGCGGAACTGGCCCGGCTGCCGCACCTGAGCGCCGACACCGCACGGCGCCAGGCGTACAGCCGCACCTCGCGCGCCACCCACGACCTGCTGCCGGCCGACTTCGACAGCTCCCCCGAAGTGACGCAGATGCTGCGCGCCGTGCTGCGCGAGGAGGTGGCCGACTGGCTGCCGCCGCACACCGGCGAGCCCAAGATCAACCCCTTGCGCAACGGCGCGGGCCAGCTGCCCACGGTGGGCCGCGCCGCGCTGTTCGCCACCCTGGCCGACGGCACGGCCCCGGTCACGACGCCGCTCCACCGCGCCATCGACTCGATCGCAGGCTCCGGCGGGGAACTGCAGGAGGTGGGCGGCGGCACCATCAACGGCTGCGACGTCTTCGTGGCGTTCTCGGTCGCCGGCGGCACCGGAGCGGGCATCTTCCTCGACTATCTGCACCTGATCGGGCAGGCGTTCAAGGACAAGCGGTTCAAGGGCGCGCGGATCTACCCCCTCGTGGTCATGCCCTCGGCCTTCCCCGAGGCCAAGGGCGGTGGCCGGGAGGCCGACCTGAACGCCGCACGCGCCGTGGTGGACCTCGCCCGGCTGGTGGACGAGCAGAACGCGCCCGACGCCGGCACGGAACTGGGCGACATCGACGTGCAGGGTTCCCTGCGCATCCGCTACCCGCAGATCCACCCGGTGTCGCTGCGGCCCGGCACCGTACCCACGGCCTTCCTGTTCAGCCCGACAGCGGGCATCCGCCCCGACGACCTGCGCAGGTCCATCGTCTCCCTCGTCCTGTCCCTGGTCGGCACCGATCTGGAGCTCGGGGCAGCCGGGGGCGGCGGACGCGACGACGACTACCAGACCTTCGCCAGCAACTTCGTCAACGGCGACATCAGCCGCCGTACCCGCTCGGCCACCGGCATCGGCCGGCAGGGCATCTCCACCAGCCTGGTCGCGTCGATGACGGCTCCGTTGGACGAACTGGCGGAGCTGGTCGCCGCCAGGATGCTGGCCCAGGCCGTCGAGCGGCTGACCGACACCTCCGCACCGGGGCCGCACGACACGGCCCCGCTGGTACGCGAGATGTTCACCGCGGCCGGACTGGGCGAGCTGTGGCGGCGCGACCCGCTGGAGGTGGTCGATCCCGACCCGCTGCCGCGCGGCAGCCGTGACATCGAAAGCGCCCTGCGCGACCGCGTCGAGCAGATGCGGCGGCTGTTGGCGGACCTCGAACGGCAGGTGGCCCACCGCATGCCCCTGCTGGTCGAGGGCTTCGCGCCGCGCCCCGCGGCCGAACAACTGCTGCACGGGACCGACCTCTTCACCCTCGGCCGGGTGGTCACCGGGGTACGCGGCGAGAGCGACCCTGTGGCACGGCTCGGTTTCCTCGGCATGCTCGACAACCGTCGGCAGGACCCCGCCCGCCCCCCGGGGGTGGACGTACAGCCGCCGCCGGTGCCGCGGATCAGAGGCCGCGCGGTGGGACCGCGTCCGCGCTGGGCCGACGACGAGGTGACCGCGGTCATCGCCGAGCAGGACCGCTGGTACAAGTGGCGGGCGCGCACCGTCTGGCACCGCGCGTGGAGCGAGCAGGAGGCGCGGTGGCGACCGGCCGCCGGCTTGCTGCAGAACGACGTGCACGTCATCGGTGAGGCGTTCCGCAAGCACGTGGACGACCAGCCGCGCCTCCACGCCGCCCAGGTCAAGGAGTTGTACGACGACCGCACCGGCGTCTCCTACCTGCTGCCGCCGCAGGGCAATCTGGGCCGCTTCTACCAGACACTGATGGAACGTCTGGTCGAGAGCGATCAGCTCGGGCCCAACGGCGACGAGGCCGCTCTCCTGCTCAAGCTGGTCGACCCCGATCTGCGGCGGGCCGCTCTGGTGGCGGGGCGGCACACGCCGGACGCAGCGGTCGCCGAGGTCAAGTCCGCTCTCAAGCACCGCGTCCAGCGTCTCTTCGCCGAGCGCCCGGACGGGCAGCGGACCCGTGCCCTGCTGCCGAGGATGAGCACCCTGTTGTCGGCCGCGGCGGGTGACGGCGAGGCCGCCGACCAGGTCAGCAACCGGGCACTCGAACAGTTCCGCTACAAGCTCGCCGGTCTGCTGCCGGCCGCCTTCACCCCGGAGGGCAACGGCCGGCTGAAGGTACTGATCACCTACCCGGGCGCGCGACGCGTGGCCGTCGACAACTACCTGGAGAAGGAGCTTCGGCTGCCCGCGGACAGCCGCCGCACCATCGAGTTCCGGGCCGTGGACACGGACTCGATCACGGTGGTGCTGTTCCGCAGCGAGATGAGCCTCACCGAGGTGCCCGAAGCCCGCAAGGTGCTGCGCCAGTGGGCCAGGGCCCAGGAGAGCCGCCGGGACGAGGACGTCCTGCGCTGGCGGCAGCGGCTCGGTTACCGCGACGACTGGCTGGCCAGCACCGCCGACGACCGCACCCACATCCTGAACCGGCTGCTGTGCGCGCTGTGGAACGGCCAGATCGACTACCAGGGCGACCCCGCGTCCCCCCTGCGGCTGCGGATCCGGCTGCACGACGACCGGAGCCCGGACGCGCCCGGCATCCAGTTGCGTCTCGACGAGTACCAGGACGAGGTCTCCAGTTGGGAGGGGCTGCTGCGGGCGTACGAACGCTGGGCGCTGCTGGCGGAGGAGAACGTCGTGCAGAGCTACTGCCAGGTGGTGATGAACACGCTGCCCCACGGCCTGGGGACCTCCGGGAGCGAGCCCTCGGAGCTCTATCTCAAGCTCGTCCACGAGGTGGCGCCCCGTCAGCTGGCCCTGCTGGAGGACAGGGAGCGCCGTTACGGCGCCCGGGTCGCCGACTGGGCCCGCAGACTGCGCGAGTTCTGGGCCGAGACCCTGCCCGGGGCACTCGACCTGCCGTTCCCCGAGGGTGAGCACGCGGCCCATCCCACCCTGCGCGAGCTGGAGGAATGGGTGCGCGAGGGCCGTGGCCCCGGCGCCGGCCCGTCGTACGGCGGCGGAGGGTACGGCGGCCGGGACGAGTGGGACCACCACCAGTCCTGGGAACAGCGGGAGCGGGCGGAGCACACCGCGGGACGGCCGCCGCTGCCGGGACCGGCAGGCGGCAGGTGGGACCGGTCGGCCGGGCCCGCACACCAAGGGGGTGCGCCGCGCCCCGTTCCCCACCACGCCGACGGCCCGGAGGCCCTCACGCAGCACGGAAGGCCCCGGTCCGACGGCCGGCCGGGCGACGTGCCGCAGACCCGCCCCACCTCCTCGCCCGGCCCGGCCGGCTACTCCGATGCCTTCCCTTCGGTCGCCGGGAGCGGCCGAGCCGCGTATCCCGGCCCTGCCCCGTACCCGGGTGGCGGTGACGTCGATGCGCCGTGGCCGTCCGCCCCGCCGAACGGCCGGCGGACCAGCCCGTGGCCGGACGCAGGGCCGGGCCCGGAGCCCCGGGCGGCGCCCGTCGCGGGCCACCACCGCGGCGAGGCGGAGGCCACCGGGTTCGACGGCGAGCCCGACCCGTGGCGCCCGGATCCGGGCGACGTCACTCCGGCCGCCCCTCCCGCAGGCCGGTCGGCCGTCCGGCCGACCCCGGCCGCCGCCCCCGCCGGACGCCCCGCGCCGGGACAGGTCACCGCCCGGGCACCCGATTACCCGGCCTATCCCCTTGAGACGGAGCCCGCTCCGGGCTGGCCGGGCGCCGGCTCCCCGACGCCCTGGGGCATCGCGGGTACGGACGGCGAGGCCGACTGGCCCGACGAGGAGACCGCGCCGAACAGCGACGGCGGCGACAGCGGTGACGGACGAGAGAACTGGGAGAACCGCACGTGAGCGTGACAGGAGCTCCGGTGGTCGTGCTCGACTTCCGCGGCGGCCGGGACGTACCGGTGGACAGCGCCGAGCTGCGCCGACGGATCTGCGAGCGTCAGCCCGACAGCGGCCGCGCCGACGTCGGGAACCTGCGCTTCCTGGTGGTCGACGAGCCGGACGGGCTGACGGCCCACGCCGAGGCGTACGAGTTGGTGACAGCCACTCCCACACTCGGCGCGGTCGGATTGCTCTGCCTGGTGGTGGGGTGCCTGCCCCACCCGAGCAGCCGGACCGCCTCGCCCGCGGACAGCGGATCGCCGGCGGACGGCGCCGGCCGGCGACTGCGGCTGGCGTCGGTCCTGCAGTCCTCCGGCACCGGAGTGCTCTGGGCCGCGGATCCCCGCGCGGGACACGATGCCCGGACCGACGATCCGGCCGGGGAGACGGAGGCGGCGCTGGCCGCGCTGACCGACCTGCTGCTCGTCCCCGAGGTCTTCGACGAGGTGCTGTCCGAGCTGCGCGACGCCCCCGTCTCGGTCGCCGTCCTCTCCCTGCGGGTCCTGGAGCACGATCTGTCCGCCGCCGTACGGGACAACGCGTGGAGCACCGCGCTGACCCGCTTCGCCGGCGGCGAGGCACCGGTGGCCGCCCCACCGGCCGCGCGGGATCTGCCCTCGGAACTCGCCGAACTGCTCGGGCCGGGTCCTGAACAGTTCACGGCGAACCTGCTGCGCCCCGGCGGCCCCGGTGAGACCGCCCGCCGGACCTGTGTCCGTGCGCTGGACGACCTCGCCGCGGCACGCACCGAACTCGGTTCGGCATCGGCTCTTCTGACAGGGCGCCGGACCGCCGACCAGGTCCCCCGGACCATCGACCGTGCGGTGGACACCCTGCGCCGTCACCGGGAAGGTGTGGCCGGTGTGCTGCGCGACAGCGGCTCGCCCGGCATCCCGCCCACCGATGCCTTCGCGCGCCTCGCCGACGCGGGCATCGAACTCCCGGCACCGGACGGCCGGTCCCGCGTCGGCTCCACGGACGAGGGGCTGCAACGCTGCACGGCGCAACTGCTCACCTCGGGCCTGCCCTTGCGTGCCGTCGCGGCCCGGCTGTCCGCGCTGGCGGAGCGGGTCGCCCCGCTGCCCGCCGCTGCCCGGCTGCGGGACCTTGAGCGCGCCTGTCCCGAGGAGTCGCTGCGGAGGGTGTCCGCCGGGCCGCCCCTGTACTTCGCCCGGGCCCGTACCGACGTCCTGGCGCCCACCGCGGCCCTGGGCTTCCTGTCCGCGCTGTGGCCCTGGCCCGGGACCCTGCTCGTGCTGGTGACGGCGGCCGTGTTCCACCTCGGCGGCGCACTCGCGACAGCCGCCCGTCCTGGCCGTGCGGCCGGTGGCCGGGCCCACCGGGCGGACACGGCCCGGGCCACCGCCCTGCTGCTGGGGACGGCCGCGGCGGTGGGACTGGGCCGACTGGTCGCGGTGCCCCGGGAGGTGGGGCTCGCGGGGGTGCTGCTCGGTGTCGTCGGCTCCGGCCTGTGCGTCGCCACGTGGTGGCGACGAGGCGTGGCCGACTGGTGGGACGCCACCGGCTCCACAGAACTCGGTACGCGCCTGACGGGCATCGACGCCGTGCTGGCCGACGCACTGCGCCGGCAGTGGTGGGCGGCGGACGAACGAACCCGTTGCGCCGACGGCGCCCGGACCCTGGCGGCCGTACTGCGGGGGGCGGCGGTCGAGGCGGAGGCGGGCCACCCCGCCTCCGGTGTGCCGTACGGACACGATGGTGCCCGGACCGGGCAGGACGGCTGGGTGGATCCCGGCTGGGACGACACCCCCGGGGGCGACTCGTCGTGGACGGCCCCTTCCTGGGAGAGCGGTGCGCGGGACCGCGGCCGGTGGGACGGTGCCCCTGGGACGGACACGCGGTGGGAGGACGCGGACTGGCCCGACGAAGCGTCGGCCGACGAGTGGGCGGCAACCGGGAACTTCCCCGGCCCGTCGGCACCACCACGCCCCGAGGGCACACCGCCGGCCGATCGTGCCGGAGCCTCGCGTCCCGGCGCCACGGGGCCGGGTACCTCCACCGGTCCCGGCCGCGTGCCGCGGGTCCTCGACCAGCGGGCCGACCCGCCGTGGCTGGAGAGGGGCGCGGGCGACGGCGGACCGGACCTGGTCCCCACCCTCGTCGCCGACCTGGCCGACGCCACCGTGGACGCGCTGCGCCGTTACACCGGCACGGCCGGGCGGGCGGGTGACGGCTCCGCCGGGGCGGCCGGGGCCCCCACCACGCTGGAAGGCGCCGTGAGCCAGGCCATCGCCGCCGCCCGTCTGCACCTGCGGGACAACGGGGTGGTGCCCACCCCGTCGTTCGCGCGGCGGGACCGGTTGCGCGGTGACCCGCTGGCGCTGCTGGGCATCGGGGCGCAGCGGGTCAACGAGGCGCTGAACACCGGGAGCCGGGGCCGGCCCCTGTTGCTCTGTCCCCCGGCCCAGCTCTCGCTGCTCAGCCGGGACCCGGCGGAGGCCCGGTCCATCACCTTCGCGCCGCAGGCCGTCCGGTCCGTTGTCGAGACCCCGCGGGGCGGCCGCACCCATGACGTCGCGCCGGGTCCCATGGTGTGGACGGCCTCCGGGCGCTTCGCGGGCATGCTGCGGCTCATCCCGCTGCGCACGGGGGTGGTGGAGAGTGTGCGCGTCCGCACCTGGGCCGACGACACGACGTACCCCGGCCGGGACCACGGGACCGCCCCGGACCCGGGCCAGGAAAGGGCACAGCGGTGACCCGTACCCGAACGCACACGAAGGACCGCACGCCGAACGCCCGGACAACCAAGGCAGTGGGTAACTCATGGTGAACGACCACCGGCCCGTACCGCACCACCAGGACCGGGTAGGCGTACCGGCGGGACCGCCCGCGACGCCCCGACAACCGCCGGCGCGCGAGGAACGCGGTGACCCCGGTGACGGAGAGCCAGAACGCCGCGGGGCAGCCGGGTGGCAAGGGACCGAGCCGGAGCAGGGAACCCACGCGGCCTCCGAACGCCAGGACGCCGCCGTGGAATTCGGCTTCGTCTCCCCGCAGGGCGACACACACCGGGTCCGGGCCCGTTTCGGACCGGACCGTCCCCGGCTGGTCCGGCCGCCGGCCATGGCCCGGCCCGTCCGCTTCGAGGACGGCTGGCAGGGCTTCCAGGTGCGGCTGCCGGCGGAAGCCGCTGCCGACCGGACCGCGTACACCCTCCTGGAGGCGGAGATCACCGCCGCTCTCGCCCTGCACCGCGCCTACGCGGGCACGCGCTTCGGCAGACTCTTCCCCACACCGGTCGGCCACGACATGAACACTCCGGCACCGTTCATCCTCTACGCCGTGCCCAGGGGCCGTCCCCTGTCCGGGCCGACCGAGCGGGTCTCGCTCGGCGACCAGCGCGTCGTCGAGCGGGATCTGGTGCTGGCGGTGCGGCTGATGGAAGAGGTCGGTCTCGTGCACCGCGGCATCGTGCCCGGCGCCGTGCGCTGGGACGCCCACGGCGTCCAGGTGTGGGACCTGGGGTCCGTCGTCCGGGCCGGCAGGCCCCGTGTCCCGTACGGGGTCCCTCCGTTCGCCTCGCCCGAGCAGCGGGCCGGCGTCGGGGCGGCCGATCCCCGGGACGCGCTGTGGAGCGTCGCCCAGGTGATGCACCAGCTCGTCACCGGCCGGCCCGGAAGCCCTGACGGACCACCGCCCGACCTGACCGCGCACCGGTCGATCGCCGACACCCTGGGCCCGCTCTTCGCACGCCGCGCGCAGGACCGGCCGGTTCCGGACGCCCTCTTGCGCAGCCTGGTGCCCGAGGTCGCCGCCGAGGTGGCCGGGGTACTGCTCCCGGATCCGCTGGAACAGTTCCGCCGCGAGTTCGACGACACCAGGCGGCGCAAGCACGCCACCCTTGCCCCGAGTCCCCCTGTCCACGGGCCCCGGCTCCCTGACGCGGGCCGGACCGGTGACGGCCGTGGCTTCGACGCCGGGTCCGGCACGCCGTCGTACCCCGACGCACCGCCCGCGGGGTCCACCGGCTACGAATACCGGCCCCGACCCGACCGCAGCAGGCTGCGTACCTGGATCAGCGGAGGACGCGCCTCCGGCACCACGGGCCCCGAGCAGGGCCGACCCGAAGGAGACAGCCGCCGATGACCGTACCCGTGACGGGCGTCGCCGCCCAGGAGATCCTCTGCCCGTACTGCCTGGAGGTCGCCTCCTACGACGAGCGGCAGCTGTACGTCCGCAACGACAAGCAGAAGTACGAACAGCTGCACGTCGACCGGCAGTCGAGCCCGCTGCGCCTCGCGGACACCCTCCGCTCCGCCTATCAGCGGTGCAGCAACGCCGATGACGTACAGGCGCACTACATTCCCGTGCCCTACCTCACCCACGGAAGTCCGCTGACCGTCGCCATGGTCGGGGACTCCGCGACCGGCAAGACGCATCTGCTGACCCAGATGATCGCCGAGATCACCGACGGAGGGCTGGACCGCTACGGCATGACCTGGCAGTCCGTCAATCCGCAGGACCATAAGACGTTCATGGACGAGCGGGTCGACGTGCTGCGTTCCGGGATGATGCTCGAGCACACCCCGTCCCGGTCGTTCGCCGCGTTCGTCGACGCCCTGCTGCTGACCGGGCCGGACGGGACCACCCGGCCCGTGGCCTTCTTCGACCTCAGCGGTGAGGACCTCCGTCGCACGGACGGTGTGCTGCGCTTCATGGTGGGCGTCGACGCGCTGATCTTCGTGGTCGACCCGCTGCGTGCCCTGCCCATGCCTCACCTGGACCCCCTGCGCGGCCAGCTGGGCTTCACCCGGGGAGGCGATCCGGCGTTCCAGACGGTGCTGGACCGGCTGCCCCGTACCGGCAGCCCCTACCTGGGCGTGGCCGCGGCCATGGTGATCAACAAGAGTGATCTGCTGCGCTTCGAACCCCCGGTGGACCGCTGGCTCGGCGAGCCACCGCCCGGCCGGCTGTCCGCCACCCGGCTCCAGGCGGAGAGCCGTGACGCCTACGCGTATCTCCGGGCCCACTCCGGACCGGCCTGGGTCAGGCCCTTCGACAGTGTGCTGCGCTGCACCCTGCACTTCGCCTCGGCCACGGGCAGCCACGACCACCAGGGAACCTTCCCGCACGGCATCCGGCCCCTACGGGTTCTGGAACCGCTGGTCTCGGTGCTCGCCATGTGCGGTCTGCTCGGCAGCGAGGCCGGGGACGGGCCGGCCACGGTGGGGATGTGACGGCGGCCATGGAGTCCCACTCCCCCACCGGTGAGCCCCGGCAGACGCCCCGGATCGACCAGGTGGTGTTCCGGTGGGCGGGCAACCGCGGGTCGCGCGGGGCCGGTATCGCGGCGGTCGCCCACTCCTGCCCGGAGCCCGAGGCCCGCGGACTCGCCGTGGAACTGGGCCCGGTGCTCCGGGTGGTGCGCGGCAGCGAGCAGCGGCCCAGCATCGTCCGGCACCGCCACGGCGACCGGGTGGTGCTGCTGCGCCGCACCCCCGGCTTCGACGACCAGAACCGTGACACCACCGTCTGCCACGCCCTGATCGGACCGCCCGAGCTGCTGCCCCCGTTGTACTGCCTGAGCCTGGGGGCCGTCCCCTGGGCCGAGGCCGGCTGGGTCGACCGGGTCGTCGGTGGCATCGACCCGATGCCCCGGGAGCGGCTGCGTGAGCTGGCCGGCCGGATGAGAGCCCGGATGGAGGGGAACGTAGGACTGGTCGAGGAACCGCTGCGCTGCCTGGTGGCACAGTTCCTGCGCACGCCCAGGGGGCGGGTGTCGGCTCCTGCCGGGGAACTCGACAGGGCGTTCACGGACGCGCTCGCACAGCCCGCCCCGGATCCCGGGGGGATCCCGGCCGGGGAGCTGCCCGATCCGGCGTTCCTGGCGCTGTGGGGCCTGTACCGGGTCTTCGGTTCCTGGCTGGGCGGTCAGGACAGCTGGACGTTCGCCACCTTCGACACGGTGGACGACCATCCGCACCGGGTCGTGTTCGTCCCCTCCTGGCGCGGCTCGGCCGAGGAGGACCAACGGTTGCAGCGGATCGACCTGCTGACCCCCGGCAGGGACGAGGCGGCCCAGATCGCGGGCATCCTGGTGAACCACTACCTGCGCTGGTCTCCCGCCTCGGGCGAATACCGTCGTCCGCTGGACCAGGTGCGGGAGGCGATGGCAGCCCCGGACCACCAGCGGATCCATCTGATCGTGAGCCGGCTCTGGCCGTCGAAAGCCGGTCAGTTCACACCCCCGTACACCGCGTCACCCCCGACGGAACCCTCCGTCCCCCACCTCCCGCCGGCCCACCCGGCCCCGTCCCGGGACGCCGGCCGTCCTGCTGCTCCCGGGACGGGGCGGGACAGGGAGACGGGCCGGGACGGCGGACCGCCCGCTGTTCCGGACGCCGGGCCGGCCAGGATCCGGAGCGGCGACGCACGGTCGCAGACGGAGACCGGCCCGTCGCACGGCGGTTCACAGGGCGGTTCACAGGGCGACGGACCCGCCACCGGTCACGCCTCCGCCGGCCGTGCTCCCACCGGTGACGTTCCGGCATCCCAGCCGTACGCCGAGTACCCGCCGAACCCGTCGTACGCGCCGAACCCGTCGTACGCGCCGCCGCACGCGCCCGGTCACGTCGAGGGACCGGGACCGATACCGGTCGAGGCGCCGGACCCGGCCCACGATGTGGGCGCCGGTGAGGAACCGGGCGCACCCAGCGGCGTCATCCCCACGGCGGGCTCGGCGTATCGACAGCAGAGCCTGACCTCCTCATGGAACCGGCCCCCGGCCCCGGCCGCGGAGCCGCCGGCCCCTGACGGGCAGCGGGACGACGGGCAGTACGGCGACACGCACGGCGGGCACTTCCGGCCCGTCGGACAGTCGGCACCGTCCGGCGGAGCGTCATTCGCCGAGTCATCGCCCCCAACCCCCGCACAGCCGGGGGCCCTTCCGAGCCCGTACCGTCCTCGCACCGACGTCGGGCCCCCCGCACCACATGCCCGAGGCGGTACGAGCCGCGTGCCCACCACCGCCCACCGCGCCACCGGCGCACGTGCCACCACCCCAACCGGTCACCGGCCCGCCGGAACCACCGCCGCCGCCCGTGCAGCAACCGACCGGCGCACCCGCGGACCGGCTGACGGCGGCGCGTCTGCCCGCGCTGGAGTCGGACGCCCTGCCGTCGTTCCTCGACCAGCACTCCACGGGACGGTCGACGGCACCCAAGAGACGGTCCCTGTCCCGCAAGGAGCGCCGGGAGCGTACTTCGGCGGCGGAGATCCAGACCCTGGTCGAGAACCTGACCCGCGTGGCGAACCCGATGAGCTACACCAGCGACCTCCGCCGCGCGGTCGAGGTGCGCCTGGACCGCACCCACCACGAGGACCTGTTGATCCTGCTGAAAAACCGTATGCCGTACGAAGCCCAGAACATCGTCCTGGAACGGCTCCCCGGGGCCGCGCGCTCGGACGACGCGGCCGGCGACCTGCTGTGCCGGCTGCTGGACATCGGGTTCGAGATCGCTCCCGCTCCCGAGGAGGAGTCGCTGGCGGACCTGCACGGGCACCGTGTCGCCCGCATGGTCTGCTGGTTCTTCCAGTGGCTCGTCGAGCCACGCGCCGAGGCCCACGCGGCCGCGATCGCCCACTACCTGCGCACCCTCGCGTCGGACGAGAAGGACACGGCCCGTCTGATCCTTGAGGAGCTACTGATCCACGCACGCCACGACCGGATCCCCGAACTGCCCAAGGCGGCGTGGCTGGCGGTGGTGCGCGCCCTGTACGAAAGGAGCAGCACACCCCACACCATGCCTGGCATGTGAAGAGGCCGTGTTCTCCCGAGCGCCACGCATCCCCCCGCACCGGGGATGCGGACCTTCGACCGGCATCCGGATCTTCAGCCCACCCCGCCCGTACGAAGAGCCGGAAGGCGGCTCCTTCGATCCGGCACGCCCCGAAAAAAGCCTGGCCGGACGGCGTTCACACACCGGAGTGGCGCTCCGCACCAGCATCACAAGGGCGGCGCGTGCCGGTCACCGCGCGGACCTGGTGCGGGTCGGGGAGGAGCTGGTGCTCCCCTTCATGCAGGACGTCCCCATGGCCGGGTGGGCGGCGGTGCGTTCGGTGACGAAGTCAGCTCCGTAGGTGCTCGTCTTCAGCAGCCCGCACACCTCGGCGACACCGTCGCCTTCCTCGGTGTCGCCTGTTCGGCGCAGCGGATCCATGGTGTCGGACGGACCGCGTCTCGGCTCAGGCACCCAAGCGCCCACTCGCGCTCATTGGAACGAAGGCGGCCCAGCCGTCCGCCGGAGACACGAGCACCGGCCCTTGGGGAAGTCGACTGCCCCGCACGAGCTTGCCGCGCCCCGCCGTCGGAGAAGGAAACGGGAAACAGCTTCGATCGCCTTGTCCGTCCGGGAGTTGGTGCCGCACTCTTTCGTGCAGCACCGCCTCGACCCGGATGACCGGGTTTGGGAGGTTCCCGTGCCACATCCGTCCACCCCGTTCGGCGAGGAACTGAGGAAGCGGCGTCTGGAGGCCGGACTGAGCCTTACGGACCTGTCCGTTCTCGTGCACTACAGCAAGGCGCAGCTCAGCAAGGTCGAGCGGGGCATCAAGGCACCCAGCCGTGATCTCGCGCGGCTGTGCGACCCGGCACTCGGTGCCGACGGGGCACTGATCGCCCTGAGCATCCCTACCGCTGTCGACTCACCTGCCGTGTCGGCGCCAGGCCGGGTCGAGGAGGAGAACTGGATGATGCAGTTGTCACCGGACGGCCCGAACTCGTTCGGGCCCGTGGGCCGGCGTGAGGTGATGAACGCCGGTGTCGCCTCGTTGATGACCTGGAGGTCGGACGGATCGGGTCCGGTTTCCCCGGCCGCCGGCGCCGGCATGCTGGAAGCCTCACGCTCCCTGTTCACGCACTACCGCAGACTCGGTCAGACCGTGGAACCCGGTCTGCTCCTGCCCGTTCTGATCGCGCAGACACACACGCTGCGGGAGCTGTCGGCGCAGAGCGACAGCTCCACCAGGCGCCGCCTGCTGGCGCTCGGTTCCCGGTACGCCGAGTACGTGGGCTGGCTGGTGCAGGAGACCGGGGACGAGCGTGCGGCGCTGTGGTGGACACAGCGGTCGGTCTGGCCGCCGCCGGCGGTGATCAGGCACTGGCCGGTTATGCGCTGGTCCGCAGGGCGTTGGTCACGCTGTACCGGGAGGACGCCGAGCAGACGATCGCGCTGGCCCGCCGGGCGCAGAGCGGCGTGCTGCCGCCACGGATCCGCGGTCTCGCCGCACAGCGCGAAGCGCAGGGTCATGCCCTCGCCGGTGATGTCGGCGCCTGTCTACGTGCCCTGGACCGGGCTCGTACCCTGCTCGCCCGCCGGAACGACATCGCCGAAGGCGCTGACGGCCCGGTGATCGGCTCCATGCATCTTCCCGATTCGGTCGGCATGATCACCGGCTGGTGCCTCGTCGATCTCGGGCGGCCGCGCGAGGCGGGTGAGGAACTGGATCGGCAGCTCACTCTGGTCGGCCCCGACGCGGTGCGTACACAGGTCCGGTACGGCGTACGCCGCGCGCTCGCCTATGCCTCCGCCGGCGAGATCGACCACGCCTGCGCGCTGACGGAGCCACTGCTCGACGGCGTGACGGCGGTGCGCTCGGCGACCGTCACGACCGATCTCCGACGGCTCGTCCGGGTGTTGGGCCGCTACCCGGACCATCCACCGGTACGCCGGCTGGCACCGCGGCTCGGCACCTTGTCACGCCCGACCACCCCTCTTGAGGAGTCACCGTCATGAGCGAGATCTTCATCAACTACCGCACCGGGGACGGGGAGAAGACCGCGGCCCTACTGCGTCAAGGGCTGTCGCACCGCTTCGGTCCAGGACACGCGTTCCACGCGTCACAGTCCATCGTCCCCGGTGAAAGCTGGCCCGAACGGCTACTGGCCGCGGTACGGCGCAGCTCCGTACTCCTGGCCGTCATCGGACCGGACTGGACGAACTTCCGTACCCGGCTGGAGGACCCCGAGGACTGGGTGCGCAAGGAGATCGAGGAGGCTTTCACCTGTGAGGTCCCGGTGGTCCCCGTTCTGGACGGACGCAAAACCAGCCGGCTGAGCAAGGCCGATCTCCCGCCCGCGTTGCAACGGCTCGCCGATCTCCAGTCCATCGCGTTCGACTCCGGTGACACCGACGTGTGTGTCGCGCGCATCGGTGATCTGATGGCCGACCTGATTCCCGGCCTTGACGACCGGTCAGGGACCGAGGCGGGGACGCCCGCGCCGGGCAGCGTGACCAATTCCATCGGGACCGTGAGCGGTACAGCCGTACAGAGCCGTGACTTCACCGGTGACGTCGGCACGGTCGTCAAGGGCGCCCACGGTCCTGTCCACACCGGGAACGGCAACATCTACTCGCATTCACGTCATGTCTCGGGCGGTGACGGAATGACGTACTCCGAGGGTGACCACCACGGTGCCGTCCAGCACCGGTTCGGCGAACGGGACGGTCACGAGGACAAGGACCGGTGAACCAGCGCACCGGCACCTGGGTCCGGGACTCGGGCGTCACGGTCACGGGCCCTGGCGACGTCTACATCGGAACGCAACTGCAGGACTCGGACAGGCCGGCGTTCCGCCGCGTCGCCGAGGACCAACTCCGCCGGCTGCGCTACGTACTGGTCGCTCCGCCGCGTATGGGCGAGGCTCGTGCCGTACTCGCCGACACCGGCACCGTCATCCTGGAGGGTGTCCCGGGCAGCGGCCGGGCGGCTGCGGCCCGCGTACTGCTGCACGAACATCACCGGGACAGTGGTGTCTTCCACGAACTCCTGCCCGGTGAGGAGGGGGAGCTGTCCCTCCAGGACCCCGCTCTGGTCGGGACCGGTGATCAGTTGCTGCTGGACCTGTCCGCCGCGGACGACCGCCGCTGGGCAGCGGCCCAGGCCGACCTCCCGGCGCTGCGCAAGGCCGTGCACGAGCAACGGGCTCATCTGGTCGTGGTCATGCCGCACCTCGGCGTTCTCGAACCGGACCTGCAGTACTGTCGCGTGGTAATCGAACGGCCACACGGTATCGGCGTACTCAAGCGGCATCTGCGCCTGCACGGTGTGCCGCCTGAGGAATACCTCCGGTCGAACGGCACCGTCACCGGTTTCCTGACGGCGAACAGGCCGATGCGGGAGATTGCGGAATTCGCCGACCTGGTGCGCCGAGCACGCGAGGCCGGTCAGCCCGGGGACGGATTCGGTCAGTGGTGCGAGGCGGCCTGGCGGGCTCGAAACGACGGCCGACGGGAAGCCGCCGCGCTCGTCACCAAACTGAGGGAGGCGCCGCAACGAGCCCTGCTGATCGCGGTGTCCATGCTGCACGGGGCGCATGCCGATGTCGTTCACCGCGCGGCCGAACAACTGCTGAGCGCCCTCGGGCCTCCGTCGGAGGGCGACTCGCCGCTGCAGCACCGGGACCTCGCCGAGCGGCTCCTCGAGATCTCGGCCACTGCCACCCCCGACGGACAGGTCCGGTTCGAGAAGCTGGACTTCGACTCCGCCGTTCGTGCCCATTTCTGGGACCACATGCCCGATCTCCGTCCTCACCTGGGCACCTGGGCCGCGAGCGTGGTGGAGCTGAGGGACCCGCACGTCGTCCCCGTCGTACGCGACGGCCTGGTGGAACGAGTGGCCGGTGAATATCTGCGGACCGGACGTGCGGACGGCTTGGGCACCCTCATCGAAGGCTGGAGCACCGGTGGGACGAGCCGCCCTCGCCTGGAAGCGGCCGTTCATGCGCTCACCCGCGGGCTGGCGGACCCGGTGCACGCCAGGGACTTCCGCGAGCAGATCTACCAGTGGTGCGCCAAACGGCAACTCAAGGGGGAGTTCGCGCAGGTGCTGGTCCGCGTCTGCGCCGACGTCCTCGCGACCAGTCATCCCGATCAAGCCCTGGTCAGGCTCTACCACCTGGCCCGGCGTGAGCGCGGCACGACGCGTGCCCGGCAGGCGCTGTGCGAACTGGTGGCGCGCAGCCGCCGACTGCACCGCGTGCTGCTCCACCGTCTCGCCCATTCCGACCTCTCACCCGCCAATCTCGGGATCTTCCTCCAGATCAGCGACCCCGAACTGTTGACGCAGCACACCGGCACTTCGCACACGCTGGTCGACGAACAGGGCGCACAGGGCTCCCTGACAACCTGTTGGCACGCGGTACTGGCCGAGCTGCCGCCTCCGCAGTGGCAGGCCGAAGCACGACGCTGGCTCCACTGGGCGGCCGTCGACACCGGACCGCACGGCGGGCTCCTGCTGGACCTCCTCGTCAACGCGGCACAGCGGTGCACGGAGAAACGGGGCGAGGTCTTCGCTCTGCTGTACGCGTGCGCCCGCGACGCCGAGCGCACCGGCCCGGGGGATGCGGCGCGGGCCGCGGAGACTACCGGTCTGCTGCTCCACAAGATCAGCGCGGCTCAAGGCATCGCTCCGGCCACACCGCCGACGACCTCACCCAGGGGGACTCGACCATGACCACCGCACGGAAAACCACAACCGTCTTCCTCACCGTTCTGAGCGGTCTCCTGCTGAGCATCATCGGTCTGACGCAGCGGTGGCCCGCATGGGCCTGGCCACTGCTGGCAGTGCTGCTGCTCGTCGTCCCCGCAGCCGTCTTCCGGATTGCCGCGATGCGCCGCGGCACAGTGCCTGTGGCTTTCGAAGAGCAGCTCACGGCCGCCCCCATGGAACGCACGGACCACCGCGTCAGTCAGGTCGTGCTGCCCAGCAAGTGGGCCGACTACGACTTCGTCTTCTCCGCGACGGTGCGCTGGTACCTCGTCGACGCTCCCGCGAGTGCCCCCGTTCTCAACCCGGCGGGCCTTGCCGTCGACGCGGTCCTGAAGCGGGCCCGCGCCATCACCGAGCAACGAGAACCGGTCCGGGCTTCGCTCGTCGAGCAGGAACTGTCCGGTGCCCTCAGCCGGATGCTGCCCGAGCTCACCGGGCACCTCCAAGCGATGGCGGAGAACGTCCAGCTCGTCCTGGTACAGCAGGACCAGGAGCGCCTCGACAAGCTCGCCGACGTACGCAAGGACGAGGAAGTCTGGGCGCACCAGCGCAAGTACGAGCAGAGCAGGCGCCGGTACTTGGGCGAGGACGTCCTCAAAAACACCGGCAGTGCCGTGGTCTGGTGGCTCACCAAGAACGACGAACACGTGGAACACACGGTGAACGACCTGGCCTTGCTCGCTCAGCTCACCTCGGCGGCCAATGACACCGACATTCCCGAACGGCTTCGGGATCTGATCTCTCAGCAGGCCGGCGAGCCGACGACGTCGGACTTTCCCAGGGAGGAGCCTCCCTCAGCGCCGCAGGGACGGGAGACGGCCACGATGCATCTCTCCGACTTCCTCGACAGCATCGGCTTCACCGACGGAGATGTACGCCGTCCGATGCTCGCCGCGCAGATCGCCGGCCTCATCAAGGAACAGAACCGCCACGAGACCGCCGAGGAGATCCAGCACCGCTTCGATCCGCCGGCGTCCCTCGCTCCGGACGACGACGAGGCGCCCGCCTCCGGCTCCGCCCTCGCCTAGGAGAAGAAACATGGACAGCGAACTGGCCGTACTCGCGGCGTCGGGCGCCACCACACTGGTCTCCCTGATGGTCACCGACTCCTGGACACACGCCCGGGAACTCGTCGGGCGGTACCTGACCCGCACAGGCGCGGACCCCGACACGTTCGACGACATGCAGGACGCGAGGACCCGGCTCCTCGCCGCCGACGTCAAGGAACGTGAACGGACCGCCCGCGAGATCAGCCGACGATACGGTGACCGTCTGCGCCGATTCGCGGAAGCTGACGACGGCAGCGGCGAAGCCCTGCGCGCTCTGCTGACCTCGTTACTGCAACTCTCGGCGTCCGCGACAGGCACCTGGCGCACGGTGGACAACCGCATCAGCGGAGGAGTCCAGCACGGTCCCGTCGTCCAGTCGGGCACCGTTGCCGGGCTGACCTTCCACGTGGATCACGTCGATCGCCAGTAGCGCCAGTAGCGCCAGTGCAGGCAGGGCACCGCGCACTCCTGTGCTCTGTCAACCCGTTCCTGCCCCGGCGCGGATGACAAGGGAGCCACGCCTTCCAGTGCACAGCGTTCCATGCCGGCTTGACCTGAGCAGGGCAGGGCCACGCATGAGGGCAGGACATGCGCGTTCCCTGCCCTCACGTCGTCGACCATCAGGAAACGGGGAACCAGGCCGCCAGGCGCTTGGCGATGACCGGTACATCGATGTTGTCCTGTGCAACGTCCTCGACGAATGGGCCGGCAACGGAGACGGGCGGTGGGGCGGTACTGGTACTGACGCCGTTGAAGCGCAGGAAGACGCGCATGGCCAGCCAAGCGGTGCGCTCGTTGTCGTCGATCAGTGCATGATTGCGGGCGACGGAGTGCAGCAGTGCCGCAGCCTTCTCGTGCAGCGTGGGATACAGCTCGGCTCCGAACACGTTCGTCCGGGGTCGCTCGACCGCTGACACCAGAAGGCCCATGTCACGGACGCTGTGCTCCGTACCGTTGACCGTACGGGCGATGGCCAGGATTTCGTCGAGCTGGATGTAGCGCACGTCGGTCACTTCAGGTAGTCCAGGATCTCCGCATCGCTGTCCATGAGCTCGACCAGGACGTCATCGACCTTCAGCTCCGCCCGGTTCTGGGCGTCACGGATGGCCTCGATGGCGAGTTCCTGCTTGCTGCGGCCCTCCCGGCGAGCCCGCTCGGTGAGCTTCGCGTCAAGGTCGTCGGGGAGTCGAAGTGTCATCGCCATACGCCCATGATACCAGTCTGGTATCAACGGTGCTCTCGGTGAGGATCCCGTCCGAAGCGACGTGGCTCAGGGCCGTAAGGGTCCAGCCCTTCAGGTACGGCTTGAGGTCGTCCGGCGTCGGTTCGCGGCGACTCGGTACGACCGGTAGCCGGCTGAGCGGGTCGAGGGCCTGAACGTACCGTCGAGCCCAGTCCAGCCACCGACTCGCCTCTTCCGTGTCGACGCTGTCCGCTTCCTCGACGCTCACGAGTCGGCGCTCCAATGCGTCGCAGTAGGCGCGCAGCAACATCGCCTCGTGCCAGTCGCCGGCCTGCTCACGGAGCGCTTCGGCGAACCGAGCCTGCACAGCCTGCTCCCTCGCCTCCGTCCTGGCCGCTTTCCACCGGACCTCGTGGTCCGCCTTGGCTCGCTCCTCCTCCGCAGATCTCTCCGTCCAAGACCGACACCGAGCGACTCCTGCTGGTCAGCCCGGAACTCGCCGACGTCCTCAGCACCATCATCAGTCGGCTGCGTCGCCCCAGCGGGATGGTTCCGCTGGTGGCCGCCTACGACGTCCGTGAGAAAGTCCGGAACCCGCCGATGCCACTGCTGTTCCAGCGTTGCGTCGGCTCCGAGCACCGCGCTTTCACACCGACCGCGATCCGCAAACTGTTGATCAATGCGCTGGCCGCGACCGGGCTGACCAACGCCGACGGTGAGGCACTGTTCTTCTCTCCCCACGACTTCCGGAGGATCTTCGTCACTGACGCCATCATGAACGGACTGCCCCCGCACATTGCCCAGGTCATCTGCGGTCACAAGAACATCGACACCACAATCGGATACAAGGCGGTCTACCCTGCCGAGACGATCGAGGCCCACCGAGCCTTCATCGCCCGCCGACGAGCCTCCCGCCCCGGGAAGGAGTACCGCATCCCGACAGAGGAGGAGTGGGACGCCTTCCTCTCCCACTTCGAGAAGCGGAAGGTGTCCATCGGTACATGCGCACGCGCCTTCGGATCCCCTTGCATCCATGAGCACGCTTGTGTCAGATGCTCGCTCCTCCGGCCTGATCCAGCCCAACGGTCACGGCTAACTGACATCCGTGACAACCTGATCGCCCGGATCGCTGAGGCGGAGCGGGAAGGATGGCTGGGCGAAGTCGAGGGCCTCCAGGTCAGCCTCACCGGCGCGCAAGGCAAGCTGGACCAGCTCGATGCCGAAGCAGCCCGCCGACCCTCCACAGTCGATCTCGGCATGCCGACCTTCGCCGACGTCGCCATCCGCACCACCACTACGTCGACGGACCAGCACCGTCCCTGAAATCCATGGTCGCCACGAAGCTGAACTGCCTACGCTCCAACCCATGCGAACTGTCTTCGTGTTTCCCGCAGGTGAGCGAGCTGCGACCGTCGCCTCGCTCAATCGGCATCTGCCCGAGCAGCGCAATCCATGGACTCTGCACGGCAACCTCTACATCGACATCGACGATGAGCAGACCGGCTACCTCTTCTCCGATTGGGATCCCGAGGATGTGGCGATCCTCGAAGCGGCTGTCGGACATCACCCCACTTGGGCGGTGCAGATCGACATCTCCGGGCGGATCGACGGCACCGCAGAGGTTCACCGAATGATCGCGCTGTTGCTTGAGTATGGAGGCGTGGCAACGGACGACTACACCCCCCACCCTTGGACCTTGCCGGAAATCCTGTCTGGAGCGGTGATCGACGGCCTGCGGTTCTTCGACTTCCGCGGCTACCACGAGCTCAACCGGGAGCACGGGCGCTCCTGACCCTGTCCGCTGCTCCCTCCTGCGCCTCGACCCCGCCCAGCGCGGCCGCCTGGTGGAGATCCGCGACAACCTCCTCGACCGGATCGCCGAAGCCGAGAAAGAGGGTTGGCTCGGCGAAATCGAGGGCCTGCGCGTCAGCCTCGCCGGCGCCGAATCCGGAATCGACCAGATCGACTCCGCGCCCGGCAGCGTGGCGATCAACCTCGGCATGTCGCGCAAGGCCCCGGCTCACCCCGCCCAGAAGGAGGGAGCAGGGTCGCTGAGACGATCGCGGGATGATCAGCAAGGAGATCCGGTTCGATTGCCGGCACCGTGGCGACAGGGGTCCGCTCGTGGTCGTCCCTCACATCGACGGAGCACCACTCACCGAGCTGATCGATGAGTACGAGATCTCGGCCGGGATGCAGCCTGCAGGTGATGCCTACGGTGGTCTGATTCCGGAGTTCTTCCGGTTCGGCCCGATACAGGACCACTTCCTCGGACTGTCCACTAGCGCGATGGGGCCGAAGACCCCCGTCCTCGGTTGTGAATGCGGTGAGTGGGGGTGCTGGCCGCTCATGGCCCACATCACCGCGACAGCGGATCTCGTAATCTGGAACGCCTTCGAGCAACCCCACCGCAAGACCCGCGACTACGTGGCATTCGGTCCGTTCCAGTTCGACCGCCACCAATACGATGACGCCTTGCAGGCCCTGAGCGCGGTGATCGGCTCCGCCGCCGACGACACGAGCGCATGAGCACTGCCGTCAGTCCGTCTTGCCGCACATGGAGTCCAGGGGCGGAGGCCAGCGGCGGGGGACTCGTCCTCACCCGTCGGCGACGGGCAAGTCGTGCCACCAGTGACCGCATCCGCCGGAGCAGAAGCGTTCGCGGCGCCGTTCGTCTGCGACCGCGAGGACCTCGACCAGTAGCCGGAACGCCTTGCGTCGTTCGTCGACAGGGGTGAGGCCGGCGATCTTCCCCAGTTGCTGGTCGATCGGGCCGCAGGTGATCAAGGCCGCCGGGGTGTGCGTCGGGCGCAGCCCGGCACGTCGGATGCTCTCCGGTCCGTCTTCGGTGACGGCGCGCGCCTGCACGCAGTGGTGGCGCAGGAACAGGAGTATCTTGGCCTGCTCCTGCGGGCTGTGGGTGTCGAACCACTCGATGCCCTGTGACATCGGGCGCAGTCCTTGGGCGAGTTCGTTGAGGATGATGTCCCGCTCGGTCATGATCAGCTCCCGCAGGCCAGCGAGGCGAAGACCTCAGCGGTCTCGTCGACGAAAGCGCACAGTTGCTGCACGGCCTGCCGACAGTCATGCGGGTCGAGAGCCGCCACGGCCCGGACTTCGAGCCATCGGTCCCAGGGACCGGCCGGGGCAAGGAACCGTGTCGTGTACTCGGAGCCGAGAATCTCATCGAGGTACAGAAGCGTCCCAAGGACGACTGCCTGGTCGTAGTCGAGGTCGGGACGCGACAAGTAGTGATCAAGGTATGCGCTGAGCAGTTCGGCATCCGCTGCAGTACCGAACTTCGCAAGGGCGACGCAGTATGCCGCGCCCGCATACGGCCCCTCGCTGGCCAGCAGGAGCCGGCCTATGAGCTCGCGGAACTCGGACCTGTGGGCCGCAGCAACCAGCCAAGCGGCAGTCTTGCGCTCGCGCCATCCACCCTCGAAGAGAACGCCGAGCTCCGCCGGAGTGATTTCGTACGCAGCCTGAGCCAGATCCCGCACAAACGCGGAGCGCTCGACCGGGCTCAACCGGAAAACGCTCCCGCCCAACCGAAGGTATCGCCGATCAGGCGTGACGAACCGCCGAACCAGATCCTGCAACTCGGGATCGCTCCGGACATCACGCATAGCCGCATCCTGGCCCGGGACGGTACTCATGTGCCACAGGTTTGCCGACTGCCTCAACAGACCGTAGTTACTGGTTCAGAGAAGCCTGTATCCACTGCCCGATGCTCTGGCCCGAACCCGCTCAGCGTGACCGACTCGTCGATATCCGAGCCGACCTCCGAGGATGGCTCGGGGAAGGCGAAGGACTTCTATCGATCTCGCCGGGACCGAGGACAAGCTCGTCCAACTCAACCGGCGATGCGCAACCGGCGTTAGCGTCGACCTCGTCGTGCCATTCCTCGCGAAGACCATGGCTCGTACCACTCCAGGAGAACGCTCTTGATCGTTCTCGAACCTCAGGACGCCTCCGGTCGGGCGGCTTCGGCTTCCAGCTCCGTCAGCCGCTCTGCGGCGAAGCGGATACCTGCGTCCTGTGCCTGGCGCAGGGCTCGTTCCGCGCCCGCGGTGTCGCCGCGTTGCAGGCGGAGGGCAGCGAGAGTCAAGAGGAGGTGCGGGTCTCCCTGGCGGATGGCTGGGAGCAGGAGCTGTTCGGCCGCCTCGCGCTCTCCACGGGCGGCGCAGGCGCGCGCGAGAGCTTCGATGAGGGGCACGGAACGAGCGGCCAGTTCCTCAGCTTGGCGTGTTCTTCCCGTCGCCTCCAGGATGCGGACGAGATCCGCCTCCGCGCTCGGGTCCCCCTCCTGGAGTATGCGCCGATAGAGCCGTTCCGCTCGTTTGAGCTCGCCTTCCTCCTCCCGCAGTCTGGCAAGCTCTGGCAAGGCGTGGCCCACGCCGAGGTTGTAAGCCCTCCAGAGAAGGCCAGCGGCCGATCGATAGTCACCCTTGCTACGACGGATCATGCCCAGACCACGCAGAGCATTCGTCTCACCCATGGACACGGCAATCTCGCAGAAGCGTTCGGCGCGGGCCGTGTCACCCTCCTCCTCATACACCCAGGCGAGTTCGCGCGGAGCGTTCGTGTCGCCCGACTTCATGGCATGTAGGAACACCTCGATTGCCCGAGGCGTGTCCGTGTACCTATAGGTCCAGGCAAGCCCGGTGAAAGCTTCGCTGTTGCCCGCTTCGAACGATCGCGTCGCGAGGTGGAGGGCGCGCTCGTGGTGGTCGCAATCTGCCAACCAGCGAGCCTGGTACTCGACGGCCCGGGCTCCGAAGAAGCCGCGGTCGAGGACTGCCTCGTAGAGCCGCTCCGCGGCCGTGTCGTCTCCGCGCTGGGACAGGACGGACGCGAGCCCCGCTGCAGCGTCGAACCTGCCGCTGGATTCCACGGCCTTCCGGTACCAACGTTCTGCCTCGTCGAGCAGTTTCGCACGCTCGTACCGCCAGGCCAGGTGGACTTGAGCCTCGGCATCGCCGAGATCGGCGGCCAACTCGAAATAGGACAGAGCATCCTCGCCCTTGCCGCGGTCCTCGAGCGATAGGGCGAACGTGGACAGCGCCGCGCCCTCGCCTTCCTCTGCCGCCGCCATGGCCAGGGCCTCGGCGTCCGCCCTCATGCCACGGGCCAAGGCTGCGCGGCTCAGCGTGACCTTGTCCCCCGCGCTGGCGGCATGTCGTACGGCGGCGGACCAGAACCCCTCACCCGGGCATTCCAGTTGGCGATGCCTTCTCGCGTGCAGTTCGACGAAGTCCGAGAGTCGATAATGGCTCGGTTCCGGTAGGTCCGGCAGAGATGGGCCCGGGGCCGGCGTCAGAGGCCCACGTACACCACGACACGGAGCTGACAGGTACTCCACCGCTCGCGTGAACCAGTCGGGCCGTGCCAGGTCGCGTTGTAGCGAGGTGAGGTACACCGCGGCAGCGTTCTCGAGGAAGGCATGCGGGAGATCGAGGCCGTGGCCCAGCCGACGGGCGTCCATGGCGGCCTGCAACACTGCGCGGGCGGTGGGGGATCCCGTCTCGTAACGCTCCAACTGGGCCGGGCCACCGGCCAGGTACTGGATAACATGTCCGCTCTCGGCGAGGCGTGCTGCCTGCAGCATCCGTTCATCGGCGGCCTCGGGCCCCACGGTGAGAGCGGTGAGCTCGTCCTCACTGAACGTTTCCGGTACTCGGATCGGGCACCTGGCCAGCAGGGATTTCGTCTGTGCGCGTTCGTCCTGTGGCGCGGTGGTCATCGTGGCCCAGTGCTCGTGCCAAGCCGTACCGAGGACGAGCACTGGTACGCATCGGGCGCTTCGAAGCAATCCCGTCAGCCTGGAAGCGACCTGCTCGTCCCGATCGGTGTCGCCGGAGAGGAGGTAGCGGTTGATCTCGTTGAGCCACAGGATCGTTCGAGGGCCTACCAAGTCGATCGCGGCGAGCAGGTCCTCAGGGGCAGCCGGATGCCACAGTCGCCACTCTCCGGGCAGCCGCTGAATCGCCTCCCATGCCGCTCGCGTCTTCCCCGTGGAGGAGTCTCCAAGAAGCACCTTCATGATGCTTCGCCCTGCGAGGGCCTGGTTCACGGCGCTGCCGAGTTCATCGTCGAAGGGCCTGCGGAAGTATGAGGGCAGTGGCCCAGCATCGTCAGTGGCGTGGTCGACGATGATCGCCTCGTGGACCTCCAGGTCGAAGGGGTCGGCGGCGGCGATTGGGATGCCCGGACGGTCCAGGCCGCCCGCGCTCTCCGTGGGCGAGAGCTCTCCCAATGCTTCGCGGTCGCAGAACCGGCGAGCCGCTTCGTCTCCGAAGTAGCGGGCCACGATGAGCGGCCGACTACGCAGCAGGATCCCCAGGTGCTCCGCGTCCCAGATCTCACCGAGAGACAGTCCCGGATACCGATCCTGGTAGTCGTGGACCAGATCGCGCACTTGGGTGCGCGTCCCCCTGCACGAAGTGACGATGACCAGGCGCGCCACGCCCTGAGGGCGCGGACCGTGGACGAAGGTGTCCAGCGCCTTCTTGGCGTTTGTGTCCGTGAACCGGGTCACTTGCTTGACTTGGAAGGCGTGCCAGCCGCCGTCCGGTGCACGCCCGACAATGTCGACACCGCCCTGCGCCTGCCCGGGCGTTCCGTAGCGGTGGCACGGCGACAGACACTCCACCGCCTGCACGAGTTCGCAGACCAACCGCTCGAAGTCGTCCCCAGGGCATGTCATGGAACGGGAGGAAATCGATCTTCTTGTCGATTACCACGGGCTGTCGTGAGGACCGCACTGAATTAACCCCCGCTCGATCCATGCGCCAACGTGCGGTTCACAGGCTAGACGAGGGGACTGACGCGTCGCCGACCATGACAGCTCGCGGTTCAAGGCACCCCTCTGACCAGCGGCAAATCGCCATAGAAGGCATCTTGGCTGGGGAGAATCCGGGGAGAATGAAGGCCCGTTGGGGAAGTAGCTGGGGAGAATCGGGCGCATCAACTGGCAGCACGGCGGAAGGGCCGGAAAACGGATCGCCGAAGGCCACACACCCTCTGCAGCCAGTTTCCGCAGGTTGGTGCCGCGAGGGCGACGACTTCAAGAAGCTCTCTTCGCCTCCGCCTGCGCGACTCGTCGTCGACGTACTACGACCTTTGCCCGCCCGGCCGAACCCTCCGGTCGATCAAAATCCGAACCGCACACAGGCCAAAGTTCAGCACTTGCCCCTCACTCCCCCATTCCCTCTGGTCAGCACCCCGTTGACGTCACCAACGGAGGAAGGACCTGGGCGCTCCACCCATATGGCGGAGCATGGCTTCTCAGCACCATGGAATTCCCGGCACCCATGCCTTACAGCCCTACCCGTCAAACCGCCTGACCAGCGACGCAACACACCTGACGCCCCATCAGAACGAGCGTCAAATGAGCATCACGGGCGTCATTTCGGCGTCAAGATATCGCTCGTAACGCCCACACCGCACATAACACGCACGCGCGAAACCGCAGGTCAGGCGCCCTTCGCCACCGGTTCCAGGATCGCCACGCACTCCACGTGGTGCGTCATCGGGAACAGGTCGAACGCCCGCAGCGTCCGTACCCGGTACCCGCCCTCCTTGAAGTACGCCAGGTCCCGCGCCAGCGCCGCCGGATCGCAGGCCACGTACGCGATCTTGCGGGCGCCCAGTGCCGACAGCTGCTGGACCGTCTTCTTGCCCGCGCCCGCGCGCGGCGGGTCCAGGACGATGAGGTCGACCTCCGTGATGCCGGTCCGCGGCAGGACCGCCTCGACCTTGCCCTGCTCGATGCGCACGCGGTCGAACGCGGCCAGGTTGTGCCGGGCGTCCTCCACCGCGCGCTTGCCGGACTCGATGCCGAGGACCGCGCCCTTGTCGCCGATGCGGTCGGCGAGGGCGCCGGCGAAGAGGCCGACGCCGCAGTACAGGTCGAGCGCCATGTCGCCCTTGCGCGGCAGGAGGCCCTGCATGACGGCCTTGACCAGGGTGTCGGCCGCCATCGGGTGGACCTGCCAGAAGCCGCCGCTGCCGACCCGGTGCGTACGGCCGTCGGCGCGCTCGCGGACGAAGCCGCGGCCGTGCACCCGGTGGATGCCGCCGTCGTGCTCCTCGACCCGCATGACGGAGACCGGCTTGTCGAGTTCGACGAGGGGCAGGCGCGCGCCGGGCTTCGGTTCGAGGATGACCATGCGGTCCTGCGAGCCCGTCGCGGCGATCGCCTCGACCGACTCCATGCCCGCCCAGTCGCGCTCCTCGATGCCCAGCTCGGAGATGCCGTCCGCGGCGATCATGCAGTGCTCGATCGGCTCGACCTCGTGCGAGCGGTGGCGGCGCAGACCGGCGTTGCCGTCCGCGTCGACCGCGTACTGCACGCGCGTACGCCAGGAGGGCACCTCACCGGCGGGCAGCTTGTCGCCCTCGGCCGGCATCACCGTGCCGTCCCAGCCGGCCTCCTCCGGGGTGAGGCCCGCGAGCCGCTGGAGCTGCTCGGTGATGACCTCGCCCTTCAGCCGCCGCTGCGCGCCCGGCTTGGCGTGCTGCCAGTCGCAGCCGCCGCAGCGCCCGGGGCGGGCGTAGGGGCACGGGGCCTCGATACGGTCCTTGGAGGCCTCCAGGACCTCGACCGCGTCGGCGCGCAGGAAGCGCGAGTCCTCCTCGCCCTCCGTCACCCGTGCGATCACCCGCTCGCCGGGCAGCGCGTGCCGCACGAAGAGGACCTGGCCGGCGTCGGTACGGGAGACGCAGTGCCCGCCGTGCGCGACGGGGCCGATCTCGACCTCGTACTCCTGCCCCACGAGCGACCCCGCCGGCGTTTTCTTCGGTTCTGCCTGCATGGCGGGGTGACTCCAGATGCGAAAGGGGAACGAACGGCCACGACGGCCGGACAACAGCCCACCAGTCTACGTCGCCACCGCCCGAGCGCTCACCACACACCGCTCGGGCACTCACCACACGCCGCCCGAGCACTCACCACACACCGCTCGGGCACTCACCGCACACCGCTGGGGCACTCGTCGCCCATCGCTGGGGCACTCGCTGCACGCCGGTGGGCCCCTCAGCGCTTCGGCGTCGTCGGCTCCTTCGGCCGGTGCTCCGCCGGGCCGCGTCGCACCGAGCCCGGGGCGGTCCACTCCGAGCGCCTGCGGGCCCGCTTCTTGGCCACCTCGGAGGACTCCAGCTGGTAGGGCACGGACGTCACCATCACGCCCGGCGTGAACAGCAGGCGCCCCTTGAGCCGCAGCGCGCTCTGGTTGTGCAGCAGGTGCTCGTACCAGTGCCCGACCACGTACTCGGGGATGATCACCGACACCACGTCGCGCGGGGACTCGCGGCGCAGCCCCTTCACGTACTCGATGACCGGCCGGGTGATCTCGCGGTACGGCGAGTCGAGGACCTTCAGCGGCACGGCGAAGCCGCGCCGCTCCCACTCGTCCCGCAGGGCCTTCGTCTCGTCCGGGTCGACGTTGACGCTGAGCGCCTCCAGGGTGTCGGAGCGCATCAGCTTGGCGTAGGCGAGGGCGCGCAGCGCCGGCCGGTGGATCCTGGAGATCAGGACGACGGAGTGGACGCGGGACGGGCGCAGGCTGTCGTCGGACGGGCCCTCGGGCGCGGCGATCTCCTCGGCCACCCGGTCGTAGTGCTTGCGGATCGCGGACATCGTCGCGTAGAAGATCACCATGCCGAGCAGCGCGACCCAGGCGCCGTGCGTGAACTTGGTGCCGAGGACGACCACCAGGACCAGCCCGGTGAAGAAGGCGCCGAACGCGTTGATGGCGCGGGAGCGGACCATGTGGCGGCGCTTGGCCTGGTCCTTCTCGGTGGCCAGGTGGCGGTTCCAGTGCCGGACCATGCCGGTCTGGCTCAGTGTGAAGGAGACGAACACACCGACGATGTAGAGCTGGATGAGGCGGGTGGAGTCCGCGCCGTAGATCCAAATCAGCAGGATGGCCGCGCCGGCGAGCAGCACGATGCCGTTGGAGAAGGCGAGCCGGTCGCCCCGGGTGTGCAGCTGGCGCGGCAGGTACCGGTCCTGCGCGAGGATCGAGCCGAGCAGCGGGAAGCCGTTGTACGCCGTGTTCGCGGCCAGGAAGAGGACGAGCGCGGTGGCCGCCGCGAGCACGATGAACAGGAAGCTGCCGTCACCGAACACCGCTTCGGCGACCTGGGAGATCACCGGGTTCTGGACGTAGCCGGAGCCGACCGCGACACCGTTCTCCAGCAGGTCGTCCGCCGGGTGCTCGGCCATGCGCACCTTCGTCGCCATGGCCAGGGCGATGATGCCGCAGAACATGGTGACGGCGAGCAGGCCCATCATCGCCAGCGTCGTCGCCGCGTTCTTGGACTTGGGCTTGCGGAAGGCCGGGACGCCGTTGCTGATCGCCTCGACACCAGTGAGCGCGGCGCAGCCGGAGGAGAAGGCGCGCAGCAGCAGGAAGACGAGAGCCAGGCCCGCGAGCCCCTGGTGCTCGGGCTTGATCTCGTAGCCGGCGGTCGGCGCCCGCATGGTGTCGCCGAGGACGATCCCGCGGAACGCGCCCCAGGCGATCATCAGGAAGACGCCCGCCACGAACACGTACGTCGGGATCGCGAAGAGCTTGCCCGACTCGCTGACCCCGCGCAGGTTCATCAGCGTGAGCAGCACGATCACGGCGACCGCGCACAGGACCTTGTGCTCGACGACGAACGGGATCGCGGAGCCGAGGTTCTCGATGCCCGAGGCGATCGACACGGCGACGGTGAGGACGTAGTCCACGAGCAGCGCGCTGGCGACGGTGAGACCCGCCTTGGGGCCGAGGTTGGTGTTGGCGACCTCGTAGTCGCCGCCGCCACTGGGGTAGGCGTGCACGTTCTGCCGGTACGAGGCCACGACGGTGAACATCAGCACGACGACCGCGACGGCGATCCAGGGACTGAAGTGATAGGCCGACACGCCCGCGATGGACAGGACGAGCAGCACTTCTCCCGGCGCGTACGCCACGGAGGAGAGCGGGTCGGAGGCGAAGACGGGGAGGGCGATGCGCTTCGGCAGGAGTGTCTCTCCGAGCCGGTCACTGCGCAGTGCGCGCCCGATCAGGATCCGTTTGGGCACGTCGGTCAGTTTGGACACGGTGAGGATCGTAAGCGCTCGAACAGGCCCCCGCCCACCCTCCCCCGCCCACCGGAGCGCCCGATCGGCAGGTTCCGTGACCGCGATCTGCTCTATGAGTGAAATACGGTGCGCGCCCGCTTATGTAATCGCTGGCCGGACGCATCCCCATGCCTATATGAAAAAAGCCAAAACTTTGCCGCTCTTTGCCCATTCATGGAGGTTCCATGCACGCCACCGCTGAACTCATCGGCGCCGCGGCCGGACTTGTCGGCCTCGGGATCCTCACCCTCGCCAGCGTGCGCAGCATCGGCCGCCGCTGAACACCGTGGCATCGTGGGCGGATGTGCACAGGGGTGCCGCGGACGGACCGCGCGTGTGTAGCTTGGGCGTCGGTCTGAGACCCTGTTTCAGCCTGAGCAGTAACTTTTCACACCGGAAGGACGGTCGTGCACATCGTCATCATGGGCTGCGGCAGAGTGGGTTCCGCTCTCGCCCAGACCCTGGAGCAACAGGGGCACACGGTCGCCGTGATCGACCAGGACCCCACCGCCTTCCGACGACTGGGCTCCGGATTCGGCGGCCGTCGTGTGACCGGTGTCGGCTTCGACGGGGACACCCTGCGCGAGGCGGGCATCGAGGAGGCCGGCGCCTTCGCCGCCGTCTCCAGCGGCGACAACTCGAACATCATCGCCGCCCGGGTGGCCCGCGAGATGTTCGGCATCGAGAACGTGGCGGCGCGCATCTACGACCCGCGCCGCGCCGAGGTGTACCAGCGCCTGGGCATCCCCACCGTCGCCACCGTCCGCTGGACGGCCGACCAGATGCTGCGCCGGCTGCTGCCGTCGGGCGCCGAGCCGCTGTGGCGCGACCCCACCGGCGGGGTGCAGCTCGCCGAGGTGCACGCGTCGACGGCGTGGGTGGGCCAGCGGATCAGCCGGCTCCAGGAGGAGACCGGGGTGCGCGTGGCCTTCCTCACCCGGCTGGGCGAGGCCGTTCTGCCCAGCTCGCAGACGGTGCTGCAGGAGGGCGACCTGGTGCACGTGATGATGCGCACGGATGCCGTCGACAAGGTCGAGGCGTTGTTCGCCGAGGGCCCCGAAGAGGAGAGCGGTCACTGATGAGGGTCGCCATTGCCGGTGCCGGCGCCGTGGGCCGCTCGATCGCGGGCGAGCTCCTGGAGAACGGGCACGAGATCCTGCTGATCGACAAGGCGCCGACCGCCATCTCGGTCGAGCGCGTCCCGATGGCGGAGTGGCTGCTGGCCGACGCCTGTGAGATCACGTCCCTGGACGAGGCGGCGCTCCAGCGCTGCAACGTGGTCATCGCGGCCACGGGTGACGACAAGGTCAACCTCGTCGTCTCCCTGCTCGCGAAGACCGAGTACGGCGTCCCGCGGGTCGTCGCCCGCGTCAACAACCCCAAGAACGAGTGGCTGTTCAACGAGTCGTGGGGGGTGGACGTCGCCGTCTCGACCCCCCGCCTGATGTCGGCCCTGGTCGAGGAGGCGGTGAGCGTCGGCGACCTGGTCCGCCTGCTGCGCTTCAGCCACGGCGACGCCAACCTCGTCGAGTTGACCCTTCCGCCGGAGTCCGCCCTGGCCGGTACCCAGGTCGGCGACGTGGCCTGGCCCGAGGACACCTCCCTGGTCACCATCATCCGCGGCACCCGGGTGCTCACCCCGACCCGCGAGGACTCCCTGGAGGCCGGCGACGAACTCCTGTTCGTAGCGGCCCAGGCCCGCGAGGAGCAGTTGGAGGACCTGCTGTCGGTCCGCCGTGAGGACGCGACGGGCTGACACCGGGACGTACGGCCGACCGGCCGGCACCGGAACACACGAGGAAAAGAGGGGGCGCCCGGATTTCTCCGGGCGCCCCCTCTTTCTCCTCCTACAGCCCTAGTCGGCGGACCGGGCGGCGGCGCGCCGCTCCTTCTCCGCCTTCTCCTCGGCCTCCAGCTCGGCGAAGACGTCGATCGGCGGCGGAGCCTTCGCGAGGAAGACCCAGGTCAGCCAGACCGCGAGCAGGAAGGGCGGGATCTTGAGGGCGATCAGGACCCAGCCGAACTGGGTGGTGTCGGCCCACCAGTAGAGCGGGAAGAGGATCGCGCACTTGGCGAGCAGGATCAGGCCCCACGCGTAACTGGCCTTCGCGTACGCCTTCTTGCGGCCCGGGTTGCGCGTACGCCAGGAGAGGTTCTCCTTGAAGACCGGACCGAGGATCAGGCCGATCAGGGGGACTCCGGCGAGCGTGGTGATGAGATAGGCGAGGGCGAGTCCGAGCGTGTACAGCATGCCCGGCAGATAGAAGTCCTTCGCGTTGCCCGTCATCATCGCGAAGACCACGCCGAAGGCGACACCGAAGACACCGCTGAACGCGTGCTTGACGGTGTCCTTCATGACCAGGCGGACCACGACGAGCAGGATCGACACGCCGAGGGCCGCGATGGCCGCCGAGTGCAGGTCCTTGTTGATCGTGAAGATCGTGACGAAGAGCAGGCCCGGCAGGACCGTCTCGATCATGCCCCGCAGACCGCCGAAGGCCTCGAAGAGGGCCGCCTCGGTCACCGCCCGCGAGTCCTGCGCGTCCCGCTGGGCGTCTTCGGTCGGCTTGTCGAGCGACGTCACCGGCTACTCCCGTCCGAGGGGTCTGAGTTCGTATTTCGGATTGAACAGCACACGGCGGCCCCGGCTCATCGAGATCCGGCCCGACGCCATCAGTTTGCGTCCCGGTTCTATCCCCACGATGGAACGCCTGCCGAGCCACACCACGTCCAGCGCGGCCGAACCGTCGAACAGCTCGGCCTCCAGGGCCGGGACACCGGCCCTCGGACGCAGCGTGACCGTGCGCAAGGTACCAGTAACCGTGACCACCTGCCGGTCGTGGCAGTCACCGATCCGGGTACATCCCGCGGTCTCGGCGTCCTCGCGCAGCTCCTCCGACTCCAGGTCCTCCTGGGAGGAGGAGAGCCGGTCGATCATGCGCCGGAACCGGCCCGCCGGCTTTTCGGAACGAGGGACAGCACTCATGTCACAAAGCGTACCGGGAGGGCGCCGTCTGCTACGTACCCGTCGTACTAGCGCTCGAACCGGTACCCCATCCCCGGTTCGGTGACGAAGTGCCGGGGATGCGACGGGTCCGCCTCCAGTTTCCGGCGCAGCTGGGCCATGTAGACGCGCAGGTAGTTCGTCTCGGTGCCGTAGGAGGGGCCCCAGACCTCCTGGAGCAGCTGTTTCTGGCCGACCAGGCGGCCCGTGTTGCGCACCAGCACCTCCAGGAGGTGCCACTCGGTCGGGGTGAGGCGTACGTCGCGGCCGTCCCGGGCGACCTTCTTGGCGGCCAGATCGACGGTGAAGTCCTCCGTCACGACGATCACGTCGTCCTCGCCGCCGGTGGGCTCGGCCCGGCGGACGGCCGCCCGCAGCCGGGCGAGCAGCTCGTCCATGCCGAAGGGCTTGGTGACGTAGTCGTCGGCGCCCGCGTCGAGCGCCTCGACCTTCTCGTCGGAGGAGTGCCGGGCGGAGAGGACGAGGATCGGTACCCGCGTCCAGCCGCGCAGCCCCCTGATCACCTCGACGCCGTCCATGTCGGGCAGACCCAGGTCGAGCACGATCACGTCGGGGTGCCGGGCGGCCGCGAGCTGCAGCGCGGTGGCGCCGTCGGGGGCCGCGTCGACCTCGTACTTGCGTGCCTTGAGGTTGATCACGAGGGCTCGGGTGATCTGCGGCTCGTCGTCGACCACGAGGACGCGGGTCATGAGGCCTGCCTTTCCGGTTGTGCGGGTTCCGCCGCCGCCGCGAGGGCTGCCGGGCGTGCGGGGCGCGCTCTGAGGGTGAGGACCATGGTGAGGCCGCCGCCCGGGGTGTCCTCGGCGTCGAGGGTGCCGCCCATGGCCTCGGCGAAACCGCGGGCGACCGCGAGGCCGAGGCCCACCCCGGCGCCGCGCGGGGCGTCGCCGTAGCGCTGGAAGGGGGCGAAGATACGGTCCTTCGCCTCGTCCGGGACACCCCGGCCCCGGTCCACGACCCGCACCTCCACCCGGTCGCCGAGCGTGCTGGCGGCGACGAGGACGCGTTCGTCCGCGGGGCTGTACTTGACGGCGTTCTCGACGATGTTGGCGACCGCGCGCTCCAGCAGGCCCGGGTCGACCGCGACCATGGGCAGGGTCTCGGGGATCTCCAGCTCGACGCTGTGCTCCGGCACGCCGCCCAGCGCCATCGGGACGACCTCGTCCAGGTCGATCTCGCGGATCAGCGGGGTGACCGTGCCGGTCTGCAGGCGGGACATGTCGAGCAGGTTCCCCACCAGGTGGTCGAGCCGGTCGGCGCCCGCCTCGATGCCCTCCAGCAGCTCCGCCTCGTCCTCCTGCGACCAGGCCACGTCGTCCGACCTGAGGGAGGACACGGCGGCCTTGATGGCGGCCAGCGGTGTCCGCAGATCGTGGCTGACGGCGGCCAGCAGGGCGGTACGGATGCGGTTGCCCTCCGCGAGCGTGCGCGCCTGCTCGGCCTCCTTCTGCAGGCGTTTGCGGTCCAGGACGACGACGGCCTGGGCGGCGAAGGCGGCGAGCACCCGGCGGTCCTCGGCGGGCAGCACCCGGCCGGAGAGGGCGAGCGCGGTGTGGTCGCCGACCGGCATGTCGACGTCGGCGGCCTCGGGGAGCGCCGGCGGGTGCGGGCCCACGCTGCCCGCGCAGGTCCACGGATCGACGTCGCCGGCCCGTTCGAGCAGGGCGACCGACTCCATGCCGAAGGTCTCGCGGACCCGCTCCAGCAGGGCGTCGAGGCTGGTCTCGCCGCGCAGGACGCTGCCCGCGAGGAAGGAGAGGATCTCGGACTCGGCACGCAGCCGGGCCGCCTGGTGGGTGCGGCGGGCCGCCAGGTCCACCACCGACGCGACCGAGATGGCCACGCCGACGAAGATCACGATGGCGACGATGTTCTTGGGGTTCGAGACGGTCAGCTGATGCAGCGGCGGGGCGAAGAAGTAGTTCAGCAGGAGGGAGCCGAAGGCCGCCGAGGCGAGCGCCGGGAGCAGTCCGCCGAGCAGGGCCGCCGCCACGGTCAGCGTCAGGAACAGCAGCATGTCGTTGGCGAGCCCGAGGTCGGCGTCGGAGTTGATCAGCAGCAGCGCGAGGACCGCCGGGCCGACGACGCCCACCAGCCAGCCCGCGATGATCCGGGACCGGCCCAGGCGCGCTCCCCGCGCGACCGGCAGACCGCGCCCCTTGCCCGCCTCGTCGTGCGTGACGATGTGCACGTCCAGGTCGGGCCCCGACTCGCGGGCGACGGTGGCGCCGACGCCGGGCCCGAACACGTACTGCCAGGCCTTGCGCCGCGAGGAGCCCAGCACGATCTGGGTGGCGTTGACGCCGCGGGCGAACTCCAGCAGCGCGGACGGGACGTCGTCGCCCACGACGTGGTGGAAGGTGCCGCCGAGGTCCTCGGCGAGGGTCCGCTGGACGGCCAGTTCCTTGGGTGAGGCGGAGGTCAGTCCGTCGCTGCGGGCGATGTAGACGGCGAGCACCTCGCCGCCGGCGCCCTTCTCGGCCAGCCGGGCGGCCCGGCGGATCAGCGTACGGCCCTCGGGGCCGCCGGTCAGGCCGACGACGATGCGTTCGCGGGCCTGCCAGGTGGAGCGGATGCCGTGCTCGCCCCGGTACTGCCGCAGGTACGCGTCGACGCGGTCGGCGACCCACAGGAGGGCCAGTTCGCGCAGGGCGGTGAGGTTCCCGGGACGGAAGTAGTTGGACAGGGCCGCGTCGACCTTGTCGGACTTGTATATGTTGCCGTGCGCCATCCGGCGGCGCAGCGCCTGCGGCGACATGTCGACCAGCTCGATCTGGTCGGCCCGCCGCACCACCTCGTCCGGGACGGTCTCGCGCTGGCGCACGCCGGTTATCGACTCGACGACGTCACCGAGCGACTCGAGGTGCTGGATGTTGACCGTCGAGACGACGTCGATGCCGGCGGCCAGCAGTTCCTCGACGTCCTGCCAGCGCTTGGCGTTGCGCGAACCGGGCACATTGCTGTGCGCCAGTTCGTCCACCAGGGCGACGGCCGGGCCGCGCGCCAGGACGGCGTCGACGTCCATCTCGGTGAAGGCGGCGTCCCGGTGCGCCAGCTCCTTGCGGGGAACCTGCTCCAGGCCGTGCAGCATCACCTCCGTACGCGGTCGGCCGTGGTGCTCGACGAAGGCCACCACGCAGTCCACGCCCCGCTCGAGGCGGCGGTGCGCCTCGGACAGCATCGCGTACGTCTTGCCGACGCCCGGTGCCGCACCGAGGTAGATCCGAAGCTTGCCGCGTCCCATGGCCTCATTGTCTTCCCGAACACCCCGTGCACGCCGATCAGACCTTACGGCCGGCGATCGGGACGAAAGGGGCGGGAGGCCCGGGTACGGGCCTCCTTGACGGAACCCTGACGCCGGGCCCTGGCCCGGGCGGGCTCCGACGCCAGGGACGTCAGCTCTCCACGACCCCGCCGTCGCTCAGCTCCAGGACCCGGTCGGCCAGGTCCAGCAGGGCCGCGTCGTGCGTGGCGACGAGCGCGGTGACCCGCTCGCTGCGGACGACCGCCCGCAGCAGCTCCATGACCCCGATGCCGGCCTCGGCGTCGAGCCGGCCGGTGGGTTCGTCGGCGACGAGGAGCGCCGGGTCGTTCGCGAGAGCGCGGGCGACGGCGACGCGCTGCTGCCGGCCGCCGGAGAGCTCGCCGGGCCGCTGGGCGGCGTGGTCGGCGAGTCCGGCCGGCGAGAGCAGCAGCTCGACGCGCTCCTCGCGCGCACGCGGGTCGGTCCGGCGCAGCCGCATGGGCACGCCCACGTTCCCGGCGGCCGCCAGGACGGGGACGAGCCCGAAGGACGGGAAGACGAAGCCGATGCGGTCCCGGCGCAGTTCCAGCAGCCCGTTCCCGCCGAGCCCGGAGAGGTCGAGCCCGAAGAGGTCGAGCCCGGAGAGGTCTAGCCCGTCGACGGTGATGCGCCCGGCGTCCGGCTCGTCGAGCCCGCCGACGGGGTTCAGCAGGGTGGTCTTGCCCGACCCCGAACGCCCCTTGAGGGCGAGGAGTTCACCGCGCGGGATGTCGAACGACACCCCGCGCGGGGCGTGTACGGCGGTGGTGCCGCTCCCGCACGAGCGGTGGACGTCCTCGACCCGCACCATGGTGTCCGTGCCGACCGCATCCGTGCCGTGCCGTGCCGACCGCGTCCATGCCGATCCGAGTGCTCATGCCCCTCCCCCGTGGACCGGGCGCCGGTATCACCGTCCGGCGCCCGGACCTGCAACGGTTCAGCTCGGGTTGTCGCCGTGCGTCAGCGTCTCCCAGGCGACGAACAGGTTGTTGCCGCCCGCCGGGCGGTTCCGCGCGGTCAGCAGCTCGGTGTTGGTCATGGCGTGCCCGAGCCGGTTGTGCAGGGCGTTGTGGCCGACCTCGGTGACGGGCCCGAGCCCGAGGTGCAGCGAGCCGCCGCACAGCCAGCCCGGGACCGCCTCGCCGAGCTCGTACTTCGCCTGGAGACCGAGCGCGTGCCGCAGCCGCTCGCCGACGTCGGTGCCGTACAGGTCCTGGCCCTGGATGCGGCTGGTCTCGGCGATGTGCGAGATCGCCGAGATGCCGTATCCGGTGTGGGTGAGGTCGCGGCAGGTCTCCTGGGTCAGCCCGTTGACGAAGGTGTACTGGCCCTGCCAGTAGGCGACGATCTTCTGCGTGGTGTCGAGGTTCTGGCTCGGCACGGTCTTCGGCAGCGCGCCGTCGGAGGAGAGGTAGACGTAGGCGGCCGTACGGGTACGGAACTTGGCCATCGCCTTGTCGTACGAGGCCTTGTCCTCCAGGAAGACGGAGATGCCGACGGCGGCCTCCATCATCGACAGCTCCCAGTTGCCGTTGGAGTTCGAGCCGTTGACGACCTCGGGCAGGTAGACGTCGCGCAGCATCGCCGAGAAGCGGCCGGAGTCGGCCCAGCCGCCGTCGTACGTGTACTTGATGATCTCGGCGGCCTTGGGCCAGGAGGAGCCGGCCCAGCCGGTCTGCAGCGGCGCGTTGCTGTTGGTGTGGTCCCTGATGGTCGCGGACCAGGCGTCCATCAGCTCGATCGCCTTCTTCGCGTACCGGGTGTCCCGTGTGACGTACCAGGCGAGCGCCTGGGTGTACGCGGCGATGGCGTCCTCGCGCTCGTCCCTGCACCCGTTGTCGGGGTTCGAGTACGAGCCGCACTCCACCACCGCGCGCGGCTTGGCGGTACGCGTGAGCGAACCGTACTTGCTCGACAGCATCTGGTCGTAGGCGCCCTTCCAGGGCTGGGCACCGGCGTTGACCTGCTGACGGGCGAAGTCCAGCTGGCCGCGGGAGACGGTGACCCCGGGGTGCGCGAAGACGGCCGGGGCCGCCTCGGCGGGCTGGGCGGCGGGCCAGGCGAGGACGCCGGCCAGCAGGGCGGTGACGGTGGCGAGCAGCGCGGGACGGGAGGCCCCGAGGCGGCGTGCGGGAGTCGGAGCGGTCGGCGACATGGGGGGCCATCCGTTCTCGTACGTGAACACGGAATGCCTTTATGAACACAGGCGTTGGCCGGTGACCATAGGTACAGACCATGTCCGCGTCAAGAGAAGGAGCGGCGGTCGCCGACGCCCCGCCCGGGCGCCCTCAGGACACCGAGTCCGGCGGCCGGTCCCGTCAGGCCTTGACCGTGAAGCCGTGCTGCCGGCCGAGCCTGCTGAGCGTGGTCTGCCCCGGGATGCCGTTCGCGTCGCCGCCGCTGAAGCCGTAGCGGCGCTGGAGGGCCGCGTACGCCTCCACGGTCCTGGTGCCGAAGGAGCCGTCGGCCCACCGGGCGGGCAGCAGCCCCTCGGCCACCAGGGCCTTCTCGACGACCAGGACGTCCTTCTTGTGCGTGGTGCCGCCCTGGGGCAGGCCCGGGTCGCGGCGCGCGGCGGCGATCAGGTTGCTCAGGTCGACGACGGGCTTGGCGGGCGTGGTGCCGCTGCCGGGCTCGACCGGGGCCGCCGCGAAGAGCGCGGCCTTGTCGATGTCGCCCGGGTCCCAGTGGTCGTTGCCCGGGATGTTCGCGTGGCCGTAGTGCCCGCCCTTGCTCATCCACACCGTGCGGGGGCGGTTGGTCGCGTCGGCGCCCGAGGTCGCGAGGCGCCCCGCCGGGAAGGTGTCCGGGATCTTCCAGGAACGGATCGCGGCCATCATGGCGCGGTAGTTCGGGCCCGGCTTCCAGGTCTTGGTGAACGGCTTGGCGGCCCGTCCCAGCACCTCGATCTGGATGCAGACCTTGCCGACGCGGTTGGTGCGCGTCGACCCGTCGTTGCGCAGCGCCCGCGCGCTCTGGTTCAGCGGGCCGAACTGGCCGAGCCGGTCGGTCGTCGGGTCGTACAGCAGGTGCGGCTCGGCGGACACACTGATCAGGTGCGCCGACACCGCCGTGAAGGCCGCGTCGCCCGCGCCGCTCTCCGTGGTGTGCCAGACGACGCGGCCCGGGACCGACGGAAGGTCCATCGCGCCTCCGATGCTCCCGTCACCCAACCGCTGGGCCTTCTCGATCCAGTTCGTGCTCATTGCGCATCCCCCATGATTGACGGCGATCGACAAGTCGGGTGTGGCACGCGGGAGTTGACGGCCCCGCCCCTTCCTCGCCACGCCCAGGGTGACGCAGCGTAGCCGCTTTCGGGTTGCAGTTTGCTTCTTTCTTCACTCATTCGGCCCACGTGTCGGAACCCGAAAAGCGTGCATGTCCCGGCATGGAGGGCAAAAACGCGCACAGACCGAGTGTTTCGACCGCGACGGACGGCCGTCCCCGCGCCGTCCCGGCACGTGATCCGCCCGGCCCCCGCCGCCGGGCTCCCACCTGACGCACACGGACCGTTACACATGGTCACGGCTTGCGAACCGCCCGCCGGACCGGGCTGGAGGGACCGGATGGGCTGGACGGGCTGGACGGGCTGCCGGGCTGCCGGGCTGCCGGGCTGCCGGGCTGCCGGGCTGCCGGGAACGACGACGGGCCGCACCCCCGAGGGGATGCGGCCCGTCGTGCACTTCCCTGTACGCGGCTCCGTGTACGCCTAGCGGACCTCGGTGATCTCCGGCCCGCGCTGCAACTGCCCCATGCCGCCGGAGAAGCGGGAACCCGCCTGCTCCTCCTGCTGCACACCCTCCGCGACCATCTGCGCGTCGTCGGGCAGTTTCAGGACGATCGGGTCGCGCGGGGCCATCGGGCCCTCCCCGCGGACCACCACGGTGTCCCGGAAGATCTGCTCCAGCAGACCGGCGGCCTGCGGCTGCACCGCGCCCTGCCCGGAGATCACTCCGCGCAGGAACCAGCGGGGCCCGTCCACACCGATGAACCGGACGACCTGGAAGCCGCCGGTCCCGTCCGGCAGCTGCACCGGTACCTGGGCGCGCAGCTCCCAGCCCAGCGGACCCTCGACCTCGTCGATGACACCGCCCTGCTGCGTGATGCCGGTGGCGATCTCCTCGCGCACCTCGCCCCAGATGCCCTCCCGCTTGGGAGCGGCGAAGGCCTGCAGTTGGACGGCGCTGTCCTTGAGCACCACGGTGGCCGCGACGATCGCGTCGCCCGCGACCTCCACCCGGAGCTCCATGCCGTCGACCCCGGGCACGAAGAGACCGCCCAGGTCGACCCGGCCGTCGGCCGGGTCGCGCACCTCGGTGCTGTCCCAGGGACCGTCGGGGCGCGGCTCCGGCTCGAGCCTCACGCGCTCGCGCTCCGTCCCGTCCGCCTCGCTGTCGACACCGTCGACGACCTGCCCGGCCTCGCCCGCCGCGTCCTCGGCGGCGCTGCCCTTCTTGCGACGTCCGAACACGTCACTGTCCTTCCCGGTCGGATACGACCGAAGCGTATCGATTCCCACCCGATGTGCCGCCCACCGCGGCATGACCGCCGGTGGACCCGAAGCCCCCTGCGGCCCGCGCCGAGTCGGGGAGTTCCAGAACCTCCTGGAAGCGCACCTTCTCGACCTGCTGGACGACCAGTTGGGCAATCCGGTCGAAGCGCTCGAACCGCACGGACTCGCGCGGGTCGAGATTCACCACGATCACCTTGATCTCCCCACGGTACCCGGCATCAACCGTCCCCGGGGCATTCACGAGGGCGACACCGCAGCGGGCGGCGAGCCCGGAACGGGGGTGCACGAAGGCCGCGTACCCCTCGGGGAGCGCGATGCACACCCCGGTGGGGAGCACGGCCCGTTCGCCCGGCTCCAGCACGTGGCTCTCGGTGGTGCGCAGGTCCGCGCCCGCGTCGCCGGGACACGCGTATTGCGGAAGGGGTACGTCCGGATCGACACGCTTGATCAGCACGCCCAGGGGGGCCTGCGCCGAGGTCACGGGTTCACCTCGAAGGCACGGGCACGGCGGACCGTGTCGGGGTCGTCCATGGCCGCCCGGATCTCCTCCTGGCGGCCGTTGTCCACGAAGTGGTCGACCTTCACCTCGATGAAGAGGGCGTCCGCACGGACGGCGACGGGTCCGTCGGGGCCGCCGATGCGTCCGGTGGCGGTCGAGTAGATCTTGCGCCCCGCCACCGCCGTGACCTCGGCCTCCAGGTGCAGCACGGTGCCCACGGGCACGGGCCGTACGAAGTCGGTCTCGAGCCGGCCGGTCACCGCGATGGTGCGCAGCAGCCAGTTCAGCGAGCCGAGGGTCTCGTCGAGTGCGCTGGCCAGGATTCCGCCGTGCGCGAGGCCCGGTGCGCCCTGGTGCGCGGGCCGCACGGTGAACTCGGCGGTGATCCGTACGCCGTCGCCCGCCCGGGACTCCAGGTGCAGTCCGTGCGGCTGTCCGCCGCCGCAGCCGAAACACTGCTCGTAGTGCGCGCCCAGCAGCTCGCCCGGGGCCGGGGCGTCGGGATGGCGCACCGGCGCCACGGCATCGGCAGGGGGCCGCAGGGCCGAAGATGTACCACTCACAGGCGCAGACCTTACCTCCGCGTCGGAGGCCGGTACGCACCGTGGCAGGCTTGGCGGTATGCAGCCTTCCGCCCCGCCGTACGAAGAACGTCTCACCACACCGCGCTCCTGGTGGCTCGTCTGCCTGCTGGTGGGCATCTCGATGGCCCTGATCCTGCTCCCCTTCGGCACACTGCCGCTCCTGGGCGGCCTGGTCGGCGGCACGGCGGTGGCGGCGGTGGTGGCCAGTTCGTACGGCTCCGCGCGGATCCGGGTGGTGGGCGGCTCGCTGATCGCGGGCGAGGCCCGGATCCCCGTCACCGCCCTGGGCGAGGCCCACGTCCTCGACGCCGAGGAGGCCCGTGCCTGGCGCACGTTCAAGGCCGACGCGCGTGCCTACATGCTGCTGCGGGCCTACATCCCGACGGCCCTGCGCGTGGACATCACCGACCCGGCGGATCCGACCCCGTACGTGTATCTGTCGACGCGCGACCCCGAGGGCCTGGCGACGGCACTGACCGCGGCACGCACGGCCGCGTAGGCGTGCGGACGTACGGCCGCACAAATATGCGGCCGTACAGACATACGGATCCGAACCCGTTTCCGGTCGATTTTCTCCCGAGCGGCTCGCACTCGGCCCGTACTCGCCCCGCGCTCGTCCCGAACTCGCATTCGCCTACGTGATGTCGTCCGCGTATTCGTACGAAAGCTTTTCCTGCCGTGGGCCGGAACTTTGCCCGCGGGCGCATTTCCGGCTGTGGGTCAGCGCTCCGGTTCTCCTGGGAGGTCGCCCATGTCCAGCGGATCGGCCGGCCGTTCCAGGGGCGGCAGAGCGGGCAGGGCGTCCCAGGGGACCTGCACCTCGCGGAGGTCTTTGCGAACCCGGTCCGCGAGCTTTCTCGTGTCACGGCGGTTCATCGCCGCTCCGACGGCCGCGCCCACCATGAACGGCATCAGGTTCGGCAGGTTCCTGACCGTGCGCTTCATGATCTGCTGGCGCAGCTCGCGCTTCACCGGGCCCCCGAGGGCCGTGTTGAGCGTCGACGGTCTGGTCACGTCGATGCCGCGCTCCTGCGACCAGGAGCCCAGGTAGGTGGTCGTGCGTTCCCGCAGGCCGCCCGGCGGGCGCAGGCCGTAGACCTCGTACAGCTCGGCGATCAGCTTCAGCTCGATCGCGGCGACGCCGGTGACCTCGGCGGCCAGCTCCGTGGGCATCGCGAACGGTACGGGCATCATCGCGGCGGCGCCGATTCCCGCGCCCACCGTGGAGGTCGCGTTGCACGCGCCCGCGACGAGCTTGTCCGCGAGCTGCTCGGGCCCCAGGCCCGGGAACTGCTTGCGGAGTGCGGCGAGGTCGCGCACGGGGACGCGCGGGGCGATCTCGATGATGCGGTCGGCGAGGTTCGCCAGGGCGGCTCTGGCCCGGCTGCCGCCCTTGCGGACGCCTTCCCTGACCCCGCGGCCGACAGCGGCGGCCCGGCGTCTCGCGACAGGCGCCTTCGGTTCCGGCACCTCAAGGGCACCGGAGGCACCTGTCGCGTCCGTCGGTTCGAGCGAGGCCGGGTGGCCCCGCTCGTCGTCGTACAGGCCGTCCTGAGACGGTCCGGCCGCTCCCCGGTCACGGAAACGGCGCTTCCAGGGCGGGGTCGAGCCTGTCACGGCCGACCCTGCCTCAGTCGCAGTCGCGGCAGATCGGCTGGCCGTTCTTCTCGCGGGCCAGCTGGCTGCGGTGGTGGACCAGGAAGCAGCTCATGCAGGTGAACTCGTCCTGCTGCTTCGGCAGGACCCGGACGGCCAGCTCCTCGTTCGAGAGGTCCGCTCCGGGCAGTTCCAGGCCTTCGGCGGCCTCGAACTCGTCCACGTCGACCGCCGAGGTCGACTTGTCGTTCCGGCGAGCCTTCAGTTCTTCAAGGCTGTCCGAATCGACGTCGTCGTCGGTCTTGCGTGGGGTGTCGTAATCCGTTGCCATGTGTCGCTCTCCCCCTCTGGGTGTCTGCAGTGTCTCAGCGCACGTAACGCGTGAGAGGCCGGACTTGTGCCCGACCTGAGGCGGAGATTTTGCCTCACATCAAGGTCTGTTACTCAATCGACACCCAACCGGACTCACGAGGAGTGATCGGGTTGGATGGCGAACGGGACCGTACACGGTCCGAATGCCGCACTTCAAAGGCGTCCCACCGTGTACTTCCCGTGATCCCGACCCCTGAAAACCCGGATTATCCCGGCTTTAAGGAGCCTATTGATCACGGAGGGTAGATGGGCGGAAAATCGTCCTTGTGATCGATCACACACGCGCATGCCTTGTGTCTGCCCGGAGGATTCCGCGCAAAGCGAACATCGCCGTGTGTCGGCGACATGGTCTCAGATAGGCAGGGCGACGCGCATCACCAGGCCCCCTCCCTCACGCGGTTCCGCGAAGATGTGACCGCCGTGGGCGCGGGCCACCGACCTGGCGATGGACAGTCCGAGGCCCACGCCCTTGTCGCTGCCCGTCCGCTCGGTCCGCAGCCGCCGGAAGGGCTCGAAAAGATTGTCGACCTCGTAGGCGGGGACCACGGGGCCCGTGTTCGACACCGTGAGGACCGCCTGGCCGTGCCGCACCTCCGTGACGACCTCGACCCAGCCGCCCTCGGCCACGTTGTACCGCACGGCGTTCTGGACGAGGTTCAGGGCGATCCGCTCCAGGAGGACGCCGTTGCCCTGGACGACCGCCGCGGCCTGCTCACCGCGCACCTCGACGCCCTTCAGGTCCGCCTCGCCACGCACCTGGTCTATGGCCTGCGAGGCGACCTCGGCGAGGTCCACCGGCTTGCGCTCGACGATCTGGTTGTCGCTGCGGGCGAGCAGCAGCAGACCCTCGACGAGCTGCTCGCTGCGCTCGTTGGTGGCCAGCAGGGTCTTGCCCAGCTGCTGCAGTTCCATGGGAGCGCCCGGATCCGACAGGTGCACCTCCAGGAGGGTGCGGTTGATCGCGAGGGGTGTCCGCAGCTCGTGCGAGGCGTTCCCGACGAACCGCTGCTGGGCCGTGAAGGCCCGCTGCAGCCGCTCCAGCATGTCGTCGAAGGTGTCCGCCAGCTCCTTGAGCTCGTCGTCGGGGCCGTCCAGCTCGATCCGCCGGGACAGGTCCGAGCCCGCCACCGCGCGCGCGGTGCGGGTGATCCGGCCCAGCGGCGAGAGCACCCGGCCGGCCATCGCGTACCCGAAGGCGAACGCGATCACGGCGAGGCCGAGCAGCGCCATCAGCGAGCGGCTGAGCAGACCGTCCAGGGCGTGCTGGCGCTGAGCGGCGGTGCACTCCTTGAGCATCGTGTTCAGCTGCTGGTTGCTGCCCGCCCCGCTCAGTTGCGGACAGGTGTCACTGGTGAGCGAGAGGTTGTTGCCGGTCACCGAGAAGTCGACGCCGCTGCCCTCGTGCAGGGCCTGGGCCGCCAGCAGGTAGATGATCGACAGCAGCAGGATGCCCGCGATCAGGAACATCCCGCCGTACAGCAGCGTGAGCCGTATGCGGATGGTCGGGCGCAGCCAGGGGAACGGCTGCTCCGGTTTCCGCGGGTCCCAGGTGGGTTTCGGTGGCGCCTTGGGCGGAGCGGGTGTCGTGGTCATCGCGGATCAGATCCGGTACCCGGAACCCGGCACAGTGACGATGACCGGCGGCTCGCCGAGCTTGCGGCGCAGGGTCATCACCGTGACGCGCACGACGTTGGTGAACGGGTCGGTGTTCTCGTCCCAGGCCTTCTCCAGGAGCTGCTCGGCGGAGACGACCGCGCCCTCGCTGCGCAGCAGTACCTCCAGGACGGCGAACTCCTTGGGCGCGAGCTGGACCTCCTTGCCGTCACGGAAGACCTCGCGGCGGTTGGGGTCGAGCTTGATCCCGGCCCGCTCCAGGACGGGCGGCAGGGGCATGCTCGTACGCCGGCCGAGGGCACGCACGCGTGCCGTCAGCTCGCTGAACGCGAAGGGCTTGGGGAGGTAGTCGTCGGCGCCGATCTCCAGGCCCTCGACCCGGTCGCTGACGTCTCCGGAGGCCGTCAGCATCAGCACGCGGGTCGGCATGCCGAGCTCGACGATCCGGCGGCAGACGTCGTCGCCGTGCACCAGCGGCAGGTCGCGGTCCAGGACGACCACGTCGTAGTCGTTGACGCCGATGCGCTCCAGGGCGGCCGCGCCGTCGTACACGACGTCGACGGCCATGGCCTCCCGGCGCAGTCCGGTGGCCACCGCATCGGCGAGCAGCTGCTCGTCCTCGACGACGAGTACACGCACGTCGCTTGTCCTTCCTCTGTCCACCCGCACGGCGGCTTCACGGCGTACGCGGGCGGTGTCCGATGGGTCCCTCCCGCTCGAGCGCAGCCGGGAACAGGGAGAGTAGGACTCCATCCTGCCCTTTTCGGCCATAAGTCGGCTGTAAGGCGGGTTGGGAGGCCCGGGAATGCGGGATTTTCTCGTGCGGTTGAGGTTTCTGCGGAAGAGAGCCGGGGGAGGACGGTTTTACACCCCGCGATCACGCTCTGCTCGTACCGCACCACCTTGCGGTACGGCTTGATCCGCTTCCCGCAGGGCGGGCGTGGGTGTCCGGCATCGATGCCGCCCGGCAGGGCAGCGCCGGGCACTCCTGGAGACGTGATCGCCCCTTCCGAACGGCACACCCCCGTGCCACCCGACCCACGACCCAGGACGAGGGGGCGCAGCATGGACGCTTTCACCGCAGGACTTCTGCAGCGCATAAGGACGACCGAGTCCGACCTGACCATGGCTCGCGAGACCGGCGACGACTTCCTCGCGGAGGTCGAGCAGGCGGAACTCGACGATCTGCACCGCCTCGCCGCGGAGCACGGTGTGCAGCTCGGCGCGGCGCACGTCTGATCCGGTTCGTACGAGAGCGGGGCCCCGGGATCCAGCCCGGGGCCCCGCTCCGTCGTTGCCGGCCGCGCGGTGCGGACCGCGCGGTGTCAGTCGTGCCAGGCGCCGAGTTCGTCGAGACGGGACTGCAGGGGTTCGAAGAGGCCGGGCGGGGCGGCCACCGTCAGGTCGGTCGAGAGGGGGTCGCCGGGGCGTCCGCCGGTCAGCGCGCCGGCCTCCCGGGCGATCAGGTCACCGGCGGCGTAGTCCCAGGGGTTCAGCCCGCGCTCGTAGTAGGCGTCCAGCCGCCCCGTCGCCACGTCGCACAGGTCGATCGCGGCCGAGCCGCCGCGGCGGATGTCGCGGACCTGGGAGATCAGCTGCCCGACCACCTCGGCCTGGCGGGTCCTGCGGTCCGCGAGGTAGCCGAAGCCGGTGCCGACCAGGGCCAGCGCGAGCTCGGGGGCCGGCCGCACGCGCGCGGGACGGTCGTTCACGTACGCTCCGCCGCCGAGCACGGCCCGGTAGGTCTCCCCGCGCATCGGGGCGTGGACGACGCCGACGAGGGTCTCGCCGTCCTTGCGGGCCGCGATGGACACGGCCCAGCTGGGCAGCCCGTACAGATAGTTGACCGTCCCGTCGATCGGGTCGATCACCCACTGGACGCCGCTGGTGCCCGCGATGTCGGCGCCCTCCTCGCCGAGCACGCCGTCGTCCGGCCGCACCTCGGCCAGCAGACCGGTGATCAGCTTCTCGGAGGCGATGTCCATCTCGGTGACGACGTCGACCGCGCTGGACTTGGTCGCCGCCACGCCCAGGTCGTCGGGGCGGCCGTCCCGCAGGAAGGCGCCCGCGCGGTGGGCCGCGTCCAGCGCTATGTCCAGCAGCTCGGCCTTCAGCTCGTCGTTCGCTGTGGCGGTCACGGGGCTCCTCATGCGTACGGGCTGTCGGCGCCCGCGGCGGCGGGCTTGGGGGTGCGGGCCGGGCAGCAGCCCGCGGGGCAGAGGTCGTGGCTCGGGCCCAGGGCGCCGAGCGCGCAGGGCGGGACGTTTCTGCCGTTCTCGGTGGCGGCCCGCTCCAGGACGAGGTCGCGGATCGCGGCGGCGAACCGCGGGTCGGCGCCGACGGTGGCCGCGCGGCGCACGGGAAGCCCCAGCTCCGCGGCCTTCGCCGTGGCCTCCGTGTCGAGGTCGTACAGGACCTCCATGTGGTCCGAGACGAACCCGATGGGGGCCATGACGACGGCCGGGACACCGGCCCCGTGCCGCTCCTCCAGGTGGTCGCAGATGTCCGGCTCCAGCCACGGGATGTGCGGGGCCCCCGAGCGCGACTGGTAGACCAGCTGCCACGGGTGGTCGGTCCCGGTCCGCTCGCGCACCGCGTCGGCGATGAGACGGGCGACGTCCAGGTGTTGGCGCACGTACGCCCCGCCGTCGCCGTGGCCCTGCGGCGGCCCGGAGGTGTCCGCCGCGGACGTCGGGATCGAGTGGGTCGTGAAGGCGATGTGCGCGCCCGCGCGGACGTCCTCGGGAAGCTCGGCGAGGGACGCGAGGATGCCCTCGACCATCGGCTCGACGAAGCCCGGGTGGTTGAAGTAGTGCCGGATCTTGTCGATCCTCGGCAGCTCCAGGCCCTCGCCCTCCAGGGTCGCCAGGGCCCCGGCCAGATCCTCGCGGTACTGCCGGCAGCCCGAGTACGAGGCGTACGCGCTCGTGGCCAGCACCAGGATGCGGCGGCGGCCGTCGGCGACCGCCTCGCGCAGCGTGTCCGTCAGGTAGGGGCCCCAGTTCCGGTTGCCCCAGTACACCGGCAGGCCGAGGCCGTGCTCCGCGAAGTCCTTGCGCAGGGCGTCCAGCAGGGCGCGGTTCTGGTCGTTGATCGGGCTGACTCCGCCGAACAGGAAGTAGTGCTGCCCCACTTCCTTGAGGCGTTCCTTGGGGATGCCCCGGCCGCGCGTCACGTTCTCCAGGAACGGGACCACCTCGTCGGGACCCTCGGGGCCGCCGAAGGAGAGCAGGAGCAGGGCGTCGTAGGGAGTGGCATCGAGGGCGTCTCGCATACCCCGATCCTGCCATCCGCCTGCGGCGACCGGGCACCGGCAGGGGGGCCTGTCGGCAGGTGGACGGGGTGACCGGCCGTTCGGCCGTATGCGTTAGGGTCACCTCACTCGTAAGCTGTATCGACGAGCTTCACGCCTTACCGGACCTCACCGGAGAACCCCGTGCCCAGCCCCTACCGCGCCCTGTTCGCCGCCCCCGGCTCCAGGGGCTTCACCACCGCGGGCCTCCTCGGCCGGATGCCGTTGTCGATGATGGGCATCGGCGTGGTCACGATGATCTCCCAGGTCACCGGACGGTACGGACTCGCGGGCGCGCTGTCGGCGACCGTCGCGCTGTCGGCAGCGGCACTCGGACCCCAGATCTCCCGCCTGGTGGACCGGTACGGGCAGCGGCGGGTGCTGCGGCCCGCCACCCTGTCCGCGCTCACCGCGTCCGCCGGGCTGCTGCTGACCGTCCGCCTCGACGGGCCGGACTGGGTGCTGTTCCTCTGTTCGGCCGGCATCGGCTGCGTACCGAGTGTCGGGGCGATGACCAGGGCACGCTGGGCGCTGATCTACCGGGGCAGGCCCGAACTCCACACGGCGTACGCCTTCGAGTCCGTCGTCGACGAGATCTGCTTCATCTTCGGGCCGATCATCTCCATCGGCCTGTGCACCGTGTGGTTCCCGGAGGCCGGACCGCTGCTCGCGGCCCTCTTCCTCGCGGCCGGGGTCTTCTGGCTGACGTCCCAGCGGGCCACCGAGCCGCCCCCGCATCCCCGCGGGCACCACACGGGAGGCTCGGCCCTGCGCTCGGCCGGACTGCAGGTCCTGGTGGCCACGTTCGTGGCGACCGGCGCGATCTTCGGCGCGGTCGACGTGGTCACCGTGGCCTTCGCCGAGGAGGAGGGCCACAAGGGGGCGGCGAGCGTCGTCCTGGCCGTCTACGCGGCGGGCTCCTGCGCGGCGGGAGCCGTCTTCGGGCTGCTGCGCCTCTCCGGGGCGCCCGCCCGCCGGTGGGCAGTGGGCATCTGCGCGATGGCCGTGAGTATGATCCCTCTGCTACTGGTCGGGAACCTGCCGTTTCTGGCCGTGGCGCTGTTCGTTGCGGGCCTGTCCATCGCGCCGACGATGATCACGACGATGGCCCTCGTCGAACTGCACGTACCACGCGCGAAACTGACCGAGGGCATGACGTGGGTGAGCACGGGCCTCGCGGTCGGGGTCGCGCTCGGTTCCTCCCTGTCCGGCTGGGTGATCGACGCAGCCGGGGCGCGGGCCGGGTACGGGGTTCCGGTCGCGGCCGGCGCCGTCGCGGTCGTGGTGGGTTTCCTCGGGTATCGCCGGCTCAGCAGGCCGGTTCCGCAGCGGGGAGGGACCCATGAAGAGCACAGCGAGCGGGAAGAGCGGCACCTGGCGTAACTGGGCCGGGAACGTCACCGCCCGTCCGGCCCGGGAGGTCGCTCCGGCCTCCGTCGAGGAACTCTCCGCCACCGTGCGCAAGGCGGCGCAGGACGGGCTGAGGGTCAAGGCCGTCGGTACCGGCCACTCCTTCACCGCGGCCGCGGCGACCGACGGCGTGCTGATCCGCCCTCATCTGCTGACCGGCATCCGCAGGATCGACCGCGAGGGCGGCACCGTCACGGTGGAGGCCGGCACGCCGCTCAAGCGCCTCAACCTGGCCCTGGCCCGTGAGGGACTGTCGCTCACGAACATGGGCGACATCATGGACCAGACGGTGTCGGGCGCGACCAGCACCGGCACGCACGGCACCGGCCGCGACTCCGCCTCGCTCGCCGCCCAGATCAAGGGCCTCGAACTGGTGACCGCCGACGGCTCGGTCCTCACCTGCTCGGAGAAGGAGAACCCCGACGTCTTCGCGGCGGCCCGGGTCGGGATCGGCGCCCTGGGCGTCATCACCGCGATCACCTTCTCCGTGGAGCCCCTCTTTCTCCTCACCGCCCGCGAGGAGCCGATGAGCTTCGACGAGGTGACGGGTTCCTTCGACGAACTGTTCGCGGAGAACGAGCACTTCGAGTTCTACTGGTTCCCGCACACCGGCAACTGCAACACCAAGCGCAACAACCGCAGCGCGGGTCCGGAGCGGCCGGTCGGCACCGTCCGGGGCTTCTACGAGGACGAGTTCCTCTCCAACGGCCTCTTCCGTGCCGTCAACCACGTGGGCCGGGCGGTCCCTGCCTCGATCCCCTCGATCGCCCGGATCTCCAGCCGCGCGCTGTCCGCGCGCACCTACACCGACATTCCCCACAAGGTCTTCACTTCTCCGCGCCGGGTGCGCTTCACGGAGATGGAATACGCCGTTCCGCGAGCCGCCGCCATGGAGGCACTGCGCGAACTGAAGGCCATGGTCGACCGTTCACCACTGCGCATCAGCTTTCCGGTGGAGGTGCGCACGGCCCCCGGGGACGACATCACCCTCTCCACCGCGTCCGGCCGGGACAGCGCGTACATCGCGGTCCACATGTTCCGGGGGACGCCGTACCAGGCGTACTTCAGCGCCGCCGAGCGGATCTTCACCGCGCACGGGGGGCGGCCCCACTGGGGCAAGGTCCACACCCGCGACGCCGAGTACCTGGCCGACGTCTATCCGCGCTTCGGCGAGTTCACCCGGCTGCGCGACCGGCTCGACCCGGAACGGCGGTTCGGGAACGACTACCTGCGCCGGGTGCTCGGCGAGTAGCCCGGCGGCCTCGACCGGTTGCCCGAGCACAGGACGTGCGGACAAAACGGCCGCCCCCAGCCCGGTGATCATGTGAAGAACAGGTCTCATCTTGATCACCAAAGTGTCACCTCCGGCACCCAACTCCCGCCCCCGGACAGAAGTTCGGCGGCGTGCCGATCCACGCAAGTGGCCCGAATGGAGTACTGTTGCGAGCCCTGGGTCCGGACACTCGCCAGGCCGTCCGGGGCCTTCCAGGACCGCCGGGAGGGGGCTCGTTGCACAGGGTGATGAGGTTCGTCACTTAGCGTTGCGAATAGGTAACCGTGCCATAACGGCGAGTTCGGGCCACCGTCCGACACGCCGGGCAACTCGGCAAGGTTGTGGCAGGCTGCACCCGGGCAGGCCACACTCGACTAGCGGAAGCAGCGACGCACGTGACGTCGGCAGGCACCACCCGGGAGGTCCCCATGCCCGAACTGCGTGTCGTGGCCGTCTCCAACGACGGCACACGGCTGGTGCTGAAGGCTGCGGACAGCACGGAGTACACGCTTCCGATTGACGAGCGTCTACGCGCCGCCGTACGCGGCGACCGTCCCCGCCTCGGCCAGATCGAGATCGAGGTGGAGAGCCATCTCCGCCCCCGAGACATCCAGGCGCGCATACGTGCGGGAGCGTCCGCCGAAGAGGTCGCCCAACTCGCCGGCATCCCCGTCGACCGGGTGCGCCGCTTCGAGGGTCCCGTGCTCGCCGAGCGCGCCTTCATGGCGGAGCGGGCCCGCAAGACCCCCGTCCGCCGCCCCGGCGAAACGACCGGCCCCCAGCTCGGCGAAGCGGTGCAGGAACGTCTCGTACTGCGCGGCGCCGACAAGGAGACCGTCCAGTGGGACTCCTGGCGCCGCGACGACGGCACCTGGGAGGTCCTGCTGGTCTACCGGGTGGCGAGCGAACCGCATGCGGCGAGCTGGACGTACGACCCGCCCCGGCGGCTCGTCCAGGCCGTCGACGACGAGGCGCGCTCGCTGATCGGTGAGTCCGACGACCTCGCCGCGGCCGAGCCGAGCTTCCCGTTCGTGCCGCGCATCGCCCGGCTGCCCCGCGACCGGCCGCTGGACCGCGCCCTGGACCGGCAGATCGAGCGGCCGAGCCTGCCCGGACCGCCCTCCGAGGCGGATCTCGAGGAGAGCGCCGGCGAACGCGACTCGCTGACCAGCCTCCTGGAGGCGGTGCCCAGCTTCCGCGGTGACATGGTCGTGCCCGAGCGGCCCTCGGCCGCGCCCGCCGCCTCGGCGGCCTCCACGACCTCGGCCACGGACCTTCCGGAGACGGAGGAACCGCCCGTCGAGGAGCCCGAGGTGGAGGAACCGGCGGTCCCCGCGGCCTCGGCCGGCTCCGCCTACGCGGACGTACTCATGCCGCGCGCGGTGGCCAGCCACCGGGAGCGGCTCGTCGGAGCCACCGACCGGCAGGCCGAGGCGGACGGCGTCCGTCCGGGACGCAGAGCGGCCGTACCGAGCTGGGACGAGATCGTCTTCGGGACACGCAGGAAGAAGCAGGACTGAGCAAGCGGGACCGAGGAAGCAGGACCGAGGAAGCGGGACTCGCTCGGTGAGTCCCGAAAAGCAGGACCAGGAGACGGCGGGGGCCCGCACCGGATTCGGTGCGGGCCCCCGCCGCTTGCGCCGCGGCCCCCGGCCTACTGCGGTTCGGGGCCGGTGGCGACCGGGCGCCCCTCGTCCCGCGACCACTCCGACCAGGAACCCACGTACAGCGCGGCCGGGACGCCCGCGACCGCCAGCGCCAGCACCTCGTGCGCGCCGGAGACGCCCGACCCGCAGTAAACGCCCACCTCGGTGGTGCCGTCGGCACCCAGGGACGTGAAGCGGTCGGCGAGTTCACCGGCCGGGCGGAACCGACCGGATTCGGCCACATTTTCCGTGGTCGGCGCCGAGACCGCGCCCGGGATGTGACCGCCGACCCGGTCGATCGGCTCGATGTCGCCGCGGTAGCGCTCGGCGGCCCGGGCGTCGAGGAGCAGACCGGTGCGGGCCAGCGAGGCGGCGCCGTCGGCGTCCAGTACGGGCACCGCTCCGGGAGCCGGTACGAAGGTCCCGGCGGCCGGCACCGTCCGGCCGCTCTCGACCGGACCGCTCCAGGCCGCCAGGCCGCCGTCAAGCACACGCACCGCCGGGTGACCCGTCCAGCTCAACAGCCACCAGGCGCGTGCGGCGGCCCAGCCGAGCCCTCCGTCGTACACGACCACGTCCCGGTCCCCGGACACCCCGGCCGCGCGCATGGCCGCTCCGAAAGCTTCCGGGTCGGGCAGTGGATGACGGCCCGCCGCGCCCGCGGGACCGGCGAGTTCGGTGTCGAGGTCCACGTAGACGGCCCCCGGGATGTGCGCCTCCTCGTAGGCCTGGCGGAGATTCGGCCCGCCGAGCTGCCAGCGGACGTCCAGGACGACCGGCGGGTTCGGGCCTGCCAGGTCGCTCGCGAGTCGGGATGCGGAGATGATGGCGTTCATGGCCACCATCCTCGCGCACGGGGTGGCCGCATCGTCCAGGTCCGGCTACCGTGCTCGGCCGGGCCGCCCCGACCACGGGGCGTACCCGACCGGGCACACGCCGTACGGCCGGAGCGCACGATGGACGACCGGAACGCATGATGGACGACCGGCGGACATCCGCGGGTCATCACGGGGAAACGGATGGGCAACACGAAGGCGGGCATCCTCCCGTCATGGGCCGTCCGGCCGGAGCGTGGTACGCCCCCGGTGGTGCGACCATCGGCACCGGACACCCGGATCCGCGCAGAGGCGGCCCGGGAAACCGAAGTGAAGCGGCCCCGCGAGGCGCCGAGGAGAGGGTGACGATGACCGAGGCACCGGGGTCGGCCGGCCTGAACGGCACTGTGTACGCGCCCGGCACACCCTGCTGGGTGAGTCTGATGGTGCACGGGCTGACCGCGACCCAGGAGTTCTACGGGAAACTGTTCGGCTGGGAGTTCCGGCCCGGCCCGCAGCAACTGGGCGCCTATGTGCGGGCGCGGCTGGGCGGGCACGAGGTGGCGGGCATCGGCCTGCTCCCGTCGGACCGGCACCTGCCCGTCGCGTGGACGCCCTACCTCGCCTCGGACGACGTGGACCTGACGGCGGAGACGGTCCGGCACTGCGGCGGCACGGTCGGCGTGGGGCCGCTGGTCGCCGACGAGGCCGGCCGCCTGGCGATCGCCTCGGACCCCTCCGGCGCGGTGTTCGGCGTCTGGCAGGCCGCATCCCACCTCGGTGCGGGCATCACCGGCGTCCCCGGGAGCCTCGCCTGGAACGAGCTGGTCACACGGGACTGCGAGAGTGTCGCCACGTTCTACGGGACGGTCTTCGGCTACGAGGAGGAGCCCGTCGTCTCCGCCGATCTCGACTACCTCACCCTGCGCGTCAAGGGCCATCCGGTGGCCGGCATCCACGGCGTCGGCGGCGCCCTCCCCCGGGACCGCGGCGCCCACTGGATGACGTACTTCGAGGTCGCGGACGTGGACACGGCCGTGACCCAGGTCGTCGACCTCGGCGGACACGTCCTCGAGGCGGCCCACGAGAGCCCGCACGGCCGGGTCGCCGCGGTGACGGACCCGGAGGGCGCGGCGTTCTCGGTGGTCCGGACGAGGCGCTGAGCCGGCCGCCGGAACAGAACACCCCGTGCCGTCGAGCCGGCGGAGCCGACGCGATCCGTCAGCGGCGGGCCGCGGCGTCCACCGGCAGCACGTCCGGGGACAGCGCTCCCGCCCTGGCGGTGGCCGCGGTCATCCGCCGGCTGTGGTGGCGGCGGCACAGCACCTCGTAGCCGATGTCCTCCGACTGGTCGACGTCACCGACGACGACCTGGGCGCCCTCCACCACCATGCGGCCCCCTATGGTGCGGGCGTTGTGCGTGGCGCGGGCGCCGCACCAGCACAGGGCCTCGACCTGCAGGACCTCGACGCGGTCCGCGAGTTCGACGAGGCGCTGGGAGCCCGGGAAGAGCTTGGAGCGGAAGTCGGTCGTGATGCCGAAGGCGAAGACGTCGATGTCCAGGTCGTCGACCACGCGGGCGAGCTGGTCGATCTGCTCGGGGGCGAGGAACTGCGCCTCGTCGGCGATGACGTAGTCCGCGCGGCCGCCCTGCGAGAGGTGGTCGACGAGGTACGCGTACACGTCCTGGTCGTCCTCGACCTCCACCGCGTCCGTGACCAGGCCGAGGCGGGAGGACAGCTTGCCCTCGCCCGCGCGGTCGTCGCGGGTGAAGATCATGCCCTGCAGGCCGCGGGCCGAGCGGTTGTGCTCGATCTGCAGAGCCAGTGTCGACTTCCCGCAGTCCATGGTTCCGGAGAAGAACACCAGCTCGGGCATGGGGAGTCGAGCACCTTTCAGCGGAGGCTTTCCAGCGGGGACGGGTCGGGACGGGCGCGGGGTCAGGAACGTACTTCCAGGAGCGGGACGTGCTGTTCCGCCGGGGTCATCGAGCCGTGGTTGCCGACCATCAGCGACTCCTTCGGCTCCCGCTCGGACGCGGTGATCAGCACGTCGTCCCGGGCGGCCGCGACGACGTCGCCGATGCGCGCGTGGACCCGCTCGTCGACGTGCGGTCCGAACCAGCCCGCCGCGATCGCCTCGTCGCGCGAGGCCACCCAGAACTGCTCGCCGAGCACCTCGCGCCAGCAGGTCAGGACGTCCGACTCGGCGCCCGGGACCGCGTAGACGTGCCGGGCGCGGCCTTCGCCGCCCAGCAGGGCGACCCCCGCGCGCAGTTCCCAGTCCTCGTCGAAGTCGATGCGGTGCTGCTCGTCGAAGGGGACGTCGAGCATGCCGTGGTCGGCGGTGACGTAGAGGGCGGCGCGCGGCGGCAGTTGCTCGGCCAGGCGCTGGACCAGCCGGTCCACGTACATGAGCTGTCCGCGCCAGGCGTCGGAGTCGATGCCGAAGCGGTGGCCCTTGCCGTCCACCTCGGCGTAGTACGTGTAGACCAGCGAGCGGTCCCCCGCGGCCAGTTGCTCGGCCGCGCAGTCCATCCGGTCCTCGCCGGTCAGCCGGCCGTGGAACGTCCCGCCGCTGAGCGCGATCTTGGTCAGAGGGGTGTTCTGGAAGTGCGGTGCGGACACCTGCGCCGTGTGCACGCCCGCCGCGTCGGCCAGCTGGAACACCGTCGGGTACGGCTGCCACGTGGTCGGCTTGGTCCAGGGGATCCAGCGCAGCTGGTTCATCAGCTCGCCGGTCCCCGGGTCGCGCACGGTGTAGCCGGGCAGTCCGTGGGCCCCCGGCGGCAGTCCGGTGCCGACCGAGGCGAGCGAGGTCGCGGTGGTCGCGGGATAGCCGGCGGTGATCGGCCGACCGGTGCCGCCGCGCGAGCTGCCCAGCAGGGAGGTCATGAACGGGGCCTCGTCCGGGTGCGCCTTCAGCTGCTCCCAGCCCAGGCCGTCGATCAGGAAGACGCAGTTGCGGTCGGCCGGACCCAGCTCCGCGAGCGAGGCGGTCATGTCCGGTACGCCCATGCCGGCGGCCAGGGTGGGCAGCAGGTCCGCGAGGGAACCGGTTCCGTACTCGGGGACGGGCGCGGAGCCGACGGTGAGTGGCTCCGGGTGGTCCCAGACGTGCTGGGACATCAGCGGGTGACGTCCGTGGTCGCCTCGGAGAGCGACTGTGCGAAGGCGAGCGTCTGGCGCACGGCGTCCGGGCCGTCCCCGGCCTCGCTGACGCGCAGGCTCAGGTCGTCCGCCGTCGAGCTGCCGGTGTAGCCGTGGTCGGCCTCGCAGTTGGAGTCGCCGCAGGCCGCGGGCTCCAGGTCGATGCGGGCGACCGCGCCCCAGCCGATGGTGAGGACGACCTCGCGCGGCAGCGTCCCCACGACGTACTTCTCGGGGTTCGCCACGACGCGGCTGAGCACCACCGACGAGATCCGGCCGAGCTTCACGGACTCGGTGGACGTGGTCGCGTACGGCGTCGGCGACGTGCTGTCAGCCGCCTGCTCGTCCGTGTGGCTCACGATGAAGCGGTTGCCCGTGAGGACGAGCACCGTGACGTGCCGACGCACCTCGTTGGCGTCGAACGTGGTCTCCTGGTGGACCAGGTACGACCGGATCGGCTCGCCGCCCACAGCGGCCTCCACCGCCTCGGCCACGAGGGCCGGGTAGTAGCCGCTGCGCTCGATCGCCGCTCGCAGCCCCTGGGTCGTCGTACTGGTCTTGGCCATGACGTCCATCCTACGGTGGTGCACCGACTGCGAGGCACCGGTCAGTACACGGGAAGGGTGCGGGGGCCGAGGTCGTCGCGGGCGGGCGGTGGGGCGAGTCGCACGGAGGCGCCGAGCACGCTCAGTCCGCGCGGGGCGACGACGGCGGGCTCCAGGGACACGGAGACGACCTCCGGGTGGTCGTCGACCAGGCGTGACAGGCGGAGCAGCAGTTCCTCCAGTGCCGCGACGTCCGCCGGGGCGGAACCCCGCCAGCCGAAGAGGAGCGGCGCGGTGCGGATGGAGCGGACCAGGGAGGCCGCGTCACGGTCGGTGACCGGGATCAGCCGGTGCGCGGTGTCCCCGAGCAGCTCCGACGCCGCCCCGGCGAGCCCGAAGGAGAGCACCGCCCCGGCCGCCGGGTCGATGACCGCGTGGACGACCGTGTCGACGCCCCGGGGCGCCATGCCCTGGACCACCGGGCGCAGTTCCCCGGGCTCTCCGAACAGGCCGGTCAACTCGGCGTACGCCCGCCGCAGTTGTCCTTCGTCCGCGAGGTCCAGCCGGACGCCGCCCAGGTCGGCGCGGTGGCGCAGGTGCGGGGCGGTGGTCTTCAGGGCCACGGGGTAGCCCAGGCGGTCCGCCGCCGCCACGGCCTCCTCGGGCGTGGGCGCGGACAGGGCGCGGCGGACGCCGATGCCGTACCGGGCGAGGAGGTCGCAGGTGTCGTCGGGGCCCAGTACGAGGCCGTCCTCACCCGGTTCCCCGGCGGCGAGGAGGCGGGCGATCTGTCCGGCCGCGCCCTTCTCGTCGATGTCCTCGTACTCGGGCACCCGGCCGGGATCGGCGTCCTCGCGCCGCCACTGGCCGTATCTGACGGCTTCGGCGAGCGCGCGGACGGCCCGCTCGGCGGCGGGGTAGGCCGGGATGAGGCGGGAGGGGGCCCCGGCCCCGGGATCCGCCGCCCGGTCGTCCTGCGCCACCGCCGGCGGGGGGCCGTCGGCCGGGCGGACCGGGTGGGCGTCGCCGGCCGCCGCGCTCCCGGCATCCGCCGTGCTCCCGGCATCCGCTGTGCTTCCGGCGTCCGCCGTGCTTCCGGCAGGGGCGGGGGCGGGCTGTGGTGCGGTGCCGGCGGCCGCGGACAGGGCTTGCGCGAGGCCGCCCAGCTCCACGTGGACCACGAGGACCGGCTTGTCGGGAGCCGCGGCCGAGGCCGACCGCAGGGCCTGCGCGAGGGCGGCGTCCCCGGCCGACCGCTCCCCCACCGCCGGAATGGCGGTGACCACCACGGCGTCGCACGCCTCGTCGGCCAGCGCGTGCGCCAGCGCGGTACGGAAGTCCCCGGCCGAGGCGTTGGTGGTCAGGTCTCGGGGCGGCAGGGGCCGCAGTCCTTGGGCGAGACACGCGTCGTACGTCAGGAGCCCGAGCGATTCGGAGTTCCCGAGGATCGCCACCCTGGGGCCGGCGGGCAGCGGCTGGCGGGCCAGCAGCAGTCCCGCGTCGACCAGCTCCGTGATCGTGTCCACCCGGATGACCCCGGCCTGCCGCAGCAGCGCGGACACCGTGGCGTGGGGCAGCCGGGTGGCCCGTACCGCGTGCCCCTGGGGCGCCGCTCCGCCGTGCCGGGCGCCCTGGACGACGACCAGTGGCTTGGCCGCCGCCGTGCGCCGCGCGAGGCGGGTGAACTTCCGCGGGTTCCCGATCGATTCGAGGTACATCAGCGCGACATCGGTGTCGGGGTCGTCGTACCAGTACTGAAGGACGTCGTTCCCGGACACGTCCGCCCGGTTGCCCGAGGAGACGAAGGTCGACACGCCCGTCACACCCGTGACCCCGCCGCCGCGCCGGTGCAGACGGGACAGCAGCGCGATCCCGATGGCCCCGGACTGGGCGAACAGGCCGATGCGGCCGGTGCGTGGCATCTCCGGCGCGAGCGAGGCGTTGAGCCGCGTCCGCGGCGAGGCGTTGATGACGCCGAAGGCGTTCGGCCCGATGAGCCGCATTCCGTACGTACGGACCTGGCGGACGAGTTCGCGCTGGCGCTCCCTGCCCTCGGGGCCGCTCTCGGCGTACCCCGCGGACACCACGACCAGTCCTTGCACGCCGTGCTCACCGCACTGCGCGACCGCCTCGGGCACCCGTTCGGCCGGAACGGCGATCACGGCGAGGTCGACGGGCTCGCCGATGTCCCGCACGCTGCGGTGGGCCGGGACACCGGCCAGCTCCTTCTCCCCGAGCGCCCCGTTCACCGCGTACAGGCGGCCGGTGAATCCGGCGTCGCGCAGGTTCTCCAGGATGCTGCGCCCCACTCCCCCGGGCGTGCGGCCGGCTCCGACGACCGCGACCGAACCGGGCGCGAGGAGGCGGGCCACCGAGCGTGCCTCCGCCCGCTGCTCCCGCGCGCGCTGCACGGCCAGCGAGCGGTCGGTGGGCTCCAGGCCGAACTCCAGGCGTACGACGCCGTCCTCGAAGCTGCGCTTCTGCCGGTACCCGGCGTCCGTGAAGACCTTGATCATCTTGTTGTTGGCGGGCAGCACCTCGGCGGCGAACCGGCGCACGCCCCGCTCGCGGGCGACGGCCGCGATGTGCTCGAGCAGGGCGGACGCCACGCCGCGGCCCTGATGGGCGTCCTGGACGAGGAAGGCGACCTCCGCCTCGTCCGCGGGGGCGGAGGCGGGCATGCCGTCCGCGCTGATGCGGTCGTAGCGCACGGTGGCGATGAACTCGCCGCCGACGGTGGCCGCGAGCCCCACCCGGTCCACGAAGTCGTGGTGGGTGAAGCGGTGGACGTCCTTGGCGGACAGGCGCGGGTACGGCGCGAAGAAGCGGTAGTACTTCGACTCGGCGGACACCTGCTCGTAGAAGCTGACCAGGCGGTCGGCGTCGTCGGCCGTGATGGGCCGGACGCGCGCGGTGCCGCCGTCGCGCAGCACGACGTCGGCCTCCCAGTGCGCGGGGTACTCGTGCCGGTCCGTCGGGGTCTGCATGGGGCCCAGACTACGGCTCGGGTCCGACAACGGCGGGGGCTCTGCCGGGCCGATCCCGGCGTGCGTCCCTGTGTGCGTCCCGGCGCCGGGCGGGTCCCGGGCGGGTCCCGGGCGGGTCCCGGGCGGGTCCCGGGTCAGCGCGGACGGACCGCGTGCTCCGTGCCGCCGCGCGCGCTCCGTGCCGCCGGGCTCGCGCACGGCCGGGGCGCGGGGCAGTCTTGGGGTCGCGTCCCGCCCGGGGCGCGCTCCACGTGTGGAACACTGGTCTAGACAACCTTGAGACACCTGAAGGGCAGCATCACATGGCTGAGCGCCGCGTCAACGTCGGCTGGGCCGAGGGTCTTCACGCCCGCCCCGCCTCCATCTTCGTCCGGGCGGTCACGGCCTCCGGCGTCCCCGTGACGATCGCCAAGGCCGGCGGCGACCCCGTCAACGCCGCTTCCATGCTCGGGGTCCTCGGCCTGGGCGCCCAGGGTGGCGAGGAGATCGTCCTGGCCTCCGACGCCGACGGCGCGGACACCGCGCTCGACCGCCTGGCCAAGCTGGTCTCCGAGGGTCTCGAGGAGCTCCCCGAGACGGTCTGATCCGCGCGACCCGCGTATCTCCACGTACGGCGGAGCCGCGTCACTCCCACCCGGGGCGACGCGGCTTTGCCGTTCACGCTTTTCGGCCGACGCCGGCCGGCCGATTCCCGTACACGCCGGCCAGCCGATTCCCGTACACACGGAAATACCGTGCCCGCTAATTCCCGGAAACGCGGAAAAAGGGGCAACAGAAATAGGCCCCCACCGAATAACACTCTTTGTATACGGCGCTTCTGTTAATGCCGCAGGCCCGCCGTGTTTACGGGATGTTGCGAAGTCCTCACACGCTCGGCGCGGTTCCCGCCGGGGAAGCGCAGCCGGTGCGCGGCCGTCGCCCGTTCGGCGTGCAGCGCCGTGACGGACCGGGCCCGGTCGCTGTCCCCGCGGGCGACGGCGTCCACGATGGCCCCGTGCTCGGTCCAGGACTCGGCGGGGTGCGCGGGCGCCTCCACCGAGTACATCCAGGCGATCTTGTGCCGCAGCTGGGCGAGTGTCGAGGTCAGTGCCGGACTGCCCGAGGCCTGCGCGAGCGTCTCGTGGAACCAGCCGCCGAGCGAGCGCAGATCCTCGCTGTTGCCCCGCCTGGCCCGCTCCTGTCCCAGCCTGACCAGGCCGCGCAGCACCTTGAGATGGGCCTCGGTACGGCGCTGGGCGGCCCGGGCGGCGCCCAGCGGCTCCAGCAGCACGCGCATCTCCAGGAGGTCGGCGGCCTCCTGCTCCGTCGGTTCCGCGACGCACGCGCCCGCGTGCCGGCGCGTGACCACGAACCCCTCCGCCTCCAGGGTGCGCAGCGCCTCGCGCACGGGGACCCGCGAGACGCCGTACCGGCGCGCGAGCAGTTCCTCGGTGAGCCGGCCGCCGCGTTCGTAGACACCCGCGACGATGTCGTCACGGATCGCCGTGCATACCGAGCGCGCGGGAATACGCATGACCGGACCTCCGCCTTAACCCCCGCGAAACGCGGTCGATTGACGCTTCTCCGGTGACTCTATTGCAGAGGACGGGAAATTCCGAAGGCAGTCCGGAATCCATGGATATTTTTTGGACACACCGCACTTCGGCGGAAGGCCCCGGCTCGGTGAGCCGGGGCCTTCCGCCGAAGTGCGGTGTCGTGCGACGCGGTGTCCTGCGACGCGAGGCTGTGCCGTGCGGTCAGACGTTCACGCCGTGCCCGCGCAGGTACGCGACCGGGTCCATGTCGGATCCGTACTCGGCGGTGGTGCGCGCCTCGAAGTGCAGGTGCGCCCCGGTGACGTTGCCGGTCGCCCCGGAGAGGGCTATCCGCTGTCCCGGCGTGACCGTCTGGCCGACCGTGACGCCGATGGACGACAGGTGCCCGTACTGGGTGTACGTGCCGTCGGTCATCCTGATGACGACCTGGTTGCCGTAGGCGCCGCCCCAGCCCGCCTCCACGACCGTGCCCGAGCCCACCGCGTGCACGGGGGTGCCGCCGGCGGCGTGGAAGTCGATGCCGGTGTGGCTGCCCGAGGACCAGATGCCGCCGCCGGCCTGGTAGGAGGTGGAGACGTACGAGCCGGCGATCGGCGCGGTGTACGCGTTGAGACGCTTGCGCTCGGCCTCGCGGGCGGCACGCACCTTGGCCTCGCGCTCCTTCTCGGCCTTCGCCGCGGCCTCCTCGGCGCGCTTCTTCGCGTCGGCCTCGGCCTTCTCGCGGGCGGCGGCCTGCTCGGCGGCCTGCCGCTGGGCGGTGGCCTGCGCGTCGATCTCGTGGGCGACCGAGTCGCCCATGGTGACGGCCTTGAGGGGCCCCGTCTGCTCGATCCCGCCCTCGGCGGCGAGCGCCGGCGAGGCGGCCAGGGTGCCCACGACGCCGGTGGTGGCGAGGGCGGCGACGCCGACGGTCCTGCGGGTGGTACGCGTCATGCGGCTGGGAAGACGGTGCTTCCCCGTGGCGCGGGTGAACGCCATGAAGTGGCTGGTCCTTTCCTTCCTTCTCGCCTACCGGGTTAGCTGACGGGTTCGGAGCAGGAAGGTCTCCTACGGGCGCCCTTCGGGAAGGGCGTCCGATTCACCCCAGGGACGTGTGGGTCCCCGGCTCCCCGGGCTCGCGCCGTACGGGGACTCGGCGATGACTGTCCGGTGCCGCGGACGCGGCGCACTGCCTGACGAACAGCCGGACCGACGCTAAACGGCGCCTCTTTCGGCAGACAAACGGATCACCACTTTTGTAGCGCACGCCACAGGGCAGACGGGCAACCTCTGTACCAATACGGGCGCATCGGACACGCCACGCACCGAGGCGGACAACGGACGGAAGACAGACAAGAAGACAGACGGAAGAGGCGGAAGAAACGGAAAAGGGCCCGGGGGACTCATCCAGTCACCCGGGCCCAGCCTCCGCCGGCCGCTACTCGGCCGTCACCACGCTCACTTCACCGATACCGAGGGCCCTGACCGGCTCCTCGATCTGCGCGGCGTCACCGACGAGGACGGTCACCAGCCGGTCCACCGGGAAGGCGTTCACGGCGGCCGCGGTGGCCTCCACGGTGCCGGTGGCGGCGAGCTGCCGGTACAGCGTCGCCTGGAAGTCGTCCGGCAGGTGCTGCTCGACCTGGTCGGCGAGCGTGCCCGCGACGGCTGCCGCGGTCTCGTACTTCAGGGGCGCCACGCCCACCAGGTTCTGCACGGCGACGTCCCGCTCGGCGTCCGTCAGCCCCTCGGCGGCGAGCGTGCGCAGCACCTTCCAGAGGTCGTCGAGCGCCGGGCCGGTGTTCGGGGTGTCCACGGAACCGCTGATGGCGAGCATCGAGATGCCCGTGCCGTCCGGGGCGGAGCGCAGCACCTGGCCGAACGCCCGTACGCCGTAGGTGTATCCCTTCTCCTCGCGCAGGACGCGGTCCAGGCGGGAGGTGAGGGTGCCGCCGAGGCAGTACGTACCGAGCACCTGGGCGGGCCACACGCGGTCGTGCCGGTCTGCGCCGACCCGGCCGATGAGCAGTTGCGTCTGTACGGCGCCGGGCCGGTCGACGATGATCACCCGGCCGGTGTCGTCGGCGGTCACCGAGGGCACGGGACGCGCCTCGGCCTGCGATCCGGTCCAGGCGCCGAGCGTGTCCGCGAGCAGCGCGTCGAGGTCGACGCCGGTGAGGTCGCCGACGACGACCGCGGTGGCCGTGGCCGGGCGCACGTGCTTCTCGTAGAAGGCGCGTACGGCCGCGGAGTCGATCGCGGTGACCGTCTTCTCGGTGCCCTGGCGCGGACGCGACATGCGGGAGTCCGCCGGGAAGAGCTGACGGGACAGCTCCTTGGCGGCCCGGCGGGCCGGGTTGGCGCTCTCGTGCGGGATCTCGTCGAGCCGGTTGCGCACCAGCCGCTCGATCTCGCCGTCGTCGAACGCGGGCGCCCTGAGGGCGTCGGCGAGCAGGCCGAGCCCCTTGGGCAGCCGGGAGACGGGCACTTCGAGGCTGAGCCGGACGCCGGGGTGGTCGGCGTGGGCGTCGAGCGTGGCGCCGCAGCGCTCCAGCTCGGCGGCGAACTCCTCGGCGGAGTGCTTGTCGGTGCCCTCCGAGAAGGCCCTCGCCATGATCGTGGCGATGCCGTCCAGGCCCTTCGGCTCGGCCTCCAGCGGGGCGGCCAGGAGCACCTCCACGGCGACGACCTGCTGGCCGGGGCGGTGGCAGCGCAGCAGCGTCAGGCCGTTGCCGAGCGCGCCGCGCTCGGGCGCCGGGAAGGCCCAGGGCCGGGCCTCGCCGGCCTGGGGCTGCGGGTGGAACTCCATCGTGGCGAGCTCGGTCACTTGGCCGCCTCCTCGTCGGTGTCGTCAGCGGCGGTGTCGGTGCCCTCGGAGGCGCCGGTCCCCTCGGGGGCGGTCGGCTCGTAGACCAGCACCGCGCGGTTGTCGGGGCGCAGGCGGGCCTCGGCGACCTCCCGCACCTCCTCCGCGGTGATGTCGAGGACGCGCTGCACGGCGGTCAGGGCGAGCTGCGGGTCGCCGAACAGGACGGCGTACCGGCACAGTTCGTCGGCGCGGCCCGCGACCGTGCCGAGGCGGTCCAGCCACTCGCGCTCCAGCTGGGCCTGCGCGCGCTCCATCTCCTCGGCCGTGGGGCCCTCCGCGGCGAACCGGGCGAGCTCCTCGTCGACGGCGGCCTCGATCACCGGGACCTCGACGTCGCCGGACGTCTTCACGTCGAGCCACCCCAGGGAGGGCGCTCCGGCGAGGCGCAGCAGGCCGAACCCGGCCGCGACGGCGGTGCGGTCGCGGCGTACGAGCCGGTTGTAGAGCCGGGACGACTCACCGCCGCCGAGGACGGTCAGGGCGAGGTCGGCGGCGTCGGACGCGCGCGTACCGTCCTCCGGGAGCCGGTAGGCGGCCATCAGCGCGCGGGCCGGGACCTCCTCCTCGACGACCTCGCGCAGCTGCCCGCCCATGGTCTCCGGGAGCGAGCCGTCGCGCGGGGCGGGCTTGCCGTCGTGGCCCGCGATGGAGCCGAAGTACTTCTCGACCCAGGCGAGCGTCTGCTCCGGGTCGATGTCGCCGACGATCGACAGCACGGCGTTGTTGGGCGCGTAGTAGGTGCGGAAGAAGGCGCGGGCGTCCTCGAGGGTGGCCGCGTCCAGGTCCGCCATCGACCCGATCGGGGTGTGGTGGTACGGGTGGCCCTCCGGGTAGGCGAGGGCGGTCAGCTTCTCGAAGGCGGTGCCGTAGGGGACGTTGTCGTAGCGCTGGCGGCGCTCGTTCTTGACGACGTCCCGCTGGTTCTCCATCGACTCCTCGTCGAGCGCGGCGAGCAGCGAGCCCATGCGGTCGGCCTCCAGCCAGAGGGCGAGCTCCAGCTGGTGCGTCGGCATGGTCTCGAAGTAGTTGGTGCGCTCGAAACTCGTCGTCCCGTTGAGCGAACCGCCCGCTCCCTGCACCAGTTCGAAGTGGCCGTTGCCCTTGACCTGGCCGGAGCCCTGGAACATCAGGTGCTCGAAGAGGTGGGCGAGCCCGGTGCGGCCCTTGACCTCGTGGCGCGACCCGACGTCGTACCAGAGGCACACCGCCGCGACCGGGGTCAGGTGGTCCTCGGAGAGCACCACACGCAGGCCGTTGGCCAGGCGGTGCTCGGTCGCTGTCAGGCCGCCGGAACCGGCCTCAGCTGTGGCCGTGTGACCCATGGGCATGTACGTCCCTTCGATCGCGGGGAAATGCTGAATTCCTGCTAGTCGTGCCACTGTATGCAAGCGCGCGGACAGCTGGCGAAGTTCCCGTGTCGCGTACGCCGGGAGCGAGCACGCCGACGCGCTCCGATCCCGTAGGACGGACCACCGGATCTCGTACCGTCGTACGGTCGTACGAGCGCGCACGCTCCCGGGCCGGCGACGGACCCGGTCGGGAGTCACCCCGCGGGGCGCTTCTCGAAGGGCGCTCCCGAGATCGCTCCCGAGGGGCGCGGGCAACTGCGCGGCCGGCGACGCGGTAGCGTCCTGGGACCTCCGCAGGCAGCTGGAGGCCGCGCCCGTCAGGCCTTTCGGGGCCCCCTCGATCGCGGTCGGCGAGGCCTGCCGGGGCGGTGGCGCGCCCGGTCCGTGAAGCCCGTACGGACGGGTCGTGGTCCGCGTTGTCAGTACCCAGGTCCACAATGGACCGCGTCAGAACCCGTTCATGCCCCGGCAGAGACTGTGAAGGAGTCGCAGCAGCGATGGCCCGCCGCAGCACGAAGACCCCGCCTCCGGACGACTTCGAGGAGCGCATCCTCGACATCGACGTCGTCGACGAGATGCAGGGCTCCTTCCTCGAGTACGCGTACTCGGTCATCTACTCCCGAGCCCTGCCGGACGCCCGCGACGGCCTCAAGCCCGTGCACCGCCGCATCGTCTACCAGATGAACGAGATGGGGCTCCGGCCCGACCGCGGCTACGTGAAGTGCGCCCGCGTCGTCGGCGAGGTCATGGGTAAGCTCCACCCCCACGGCGACGCCTCGATCTACGACGCCCTGGTCCGCCTGGCCCAGCCCTTCTCCATGCGGCTGCCCCTGGTCGACGGCCACGGCAACTTCGGTTCGCTGGGCAACGACGACCCGCCGGCCGCCATGCGGTACACCGAGGCGAGGATGGCCGACGCCACCTCCCTGATGACGGAGTCGATCGAAGAGAACACGGTCGACTTCAACCCGAACTACGACGGCCAGGAGCAGGAGCCCGCGGTCCTCCCGGCCGCGTATCCGAACCTCCTGGTCAACGGTGCGTCGGGCATCGCGGTCGGTATGGCGACCAACATGGCGCCGCACAACCTCGGCGAGGTGATCGCCGCCGCCCGCCACCTGATCCGCCACCCCGGCGCCGACCTCGACACGCTCATGAAGCACGTCCCCGGCCCCGACCTGCCCACCGGCGGCCGGATCGTCGGCCTGTCCGGGATCAGGGACGCGTACGAGAAGGGCCGCGGCACCTTCAAGATCCGTGCGACGGTCGCCGTGGAGAACGTGACGGCGCGCCGCAAGGGCCTCGTCGTCACCGAACTGCCCTTCACCGTCGGCCCGGAGAAGGTGATCGCCAAGATCAAGGACCTGGTCAACGCGAAGAAGCTGCAGGGCATCGCCGACGTCAAGGACCTCACCGACCGGGCGCACGGCCTGCGCCTGGTCATCGAGATCAAGAACGGCTTCGTACCGGAGGCCGTCCTGGAGCAGCTCTACAAGCTGACGCCGATGGAGGAGTCCTTCGGCATCAACAACGTGGCGCTGGTGGACGGCCAGCCGCTCACACTGGGCCTCAAGGAACTGCTGGAGGTGTACCTCGACCACCGCTTCGAGGTCGTGCGCCGCCGCAGCGAGTTCCGCCGTACGAAGAAGCGCGACCGGCTGCACCTGGTCGAGGGCCTGCTCGTCGCGCTGCTGGACATCGACGAGGTCATCCGCCTCATCCGCTCCAGCGACAACTCCACCCAGGCCAAGCAGCGCCTGATCGAGCACTTCTCGCTGAGCGAGATCCAGACGCAGTACATCCTGGACACGCCGCTGCGCCGGCTGACCAAGTTCGACCGCATCGAGCTGGAGACCGAGCGCGACCGGCTGAACGGTGAGATCGACGAGCTGACCGGCATCCTGGAGTCGGACTCCGAGCTGCGCAAGATGGTGTCGGGCGAGCTGGCCGCGGTGGCGAAGAAGTTCGGCACCGACCGGCGTACGGTGCTGCTGGAGTCCGCCGGTTCCACCACCTCGGCCGTCCCGCTGCAGGTGGCGGACGACCCGTGCCGGGTGCTGTTGTCGTCGACGGCGCTGCTGGCGCGCACGGCCAACGGCGAGCCCTTCGGGGAGGACGGGGCCAGGCGCGTCAAGCACGACCTGATCGTCTCCGCCGTTCCGGCGACGGCGCTGGGGGAGATCGGCGCGGTCACGTCCACCGGACGGCTCCTGCGCATCAACGTCATCGACCTCCCGCAGCTGCCCGAGACCGCCGCGGCCCCCAACCTCTCCGGGGGTGCGCCGATCTCGGAGTTCCTGAGCCTGGAGGGCGACGAGCAGGTGGTCTGCCTGACGACGCTCGACGAGTCCTCGCCGGGCCTCGCGCTCGGTACGCAGCAGGGTGTGGTCAAGCGCGTGGTGCCGGACTACCCGTCCAACAAGGAGGAGCTGGAGGTCATCACCCTCAAGGACGGTGACCGGATCGTCGGCGGGGCCGAGTTGCGCACGGGCGAGGAGGACCTGGTCTTCATCACCGACGACGCGCAGCTGCTGCGCTACCAGGCGTCCCAGGTCCGCCCCCAGGGCCGGCCCGCGGGCGGCATGACGGGTGTGAAGCTCACGGACGGCGCCAAGGTGATCTCGTTCACGGCGGTCGACCCGGCCGTGGACGCGGTGGTCTTCACCGTGGCGGGCTCGCGCGGCACGCTGGACGACTCGGTCCAGACGACCGCCAAGCTGACCCCCTTCGACCAGTACCCGCGCAAGGGACGCGCCACGGGCGGTGTGCGCTGCCAGCGGTTCCTGAAGGGCGAGGACTGCCTGAGCCTGGCGTGGACGGGCCCCGCTCCGGCACGCGCCGCCCAGAAGGACGGCACGCCCGCGGAGCTTCCGGAGATGGACCCGCGCCGCGACGGCTCGGGAGTCTCCCTGGCGAAGACGGTCTCGGTGGTGGCAGGCCCGGTCTAGAGCACGCCTTCCGTCTGCGCCTCCCGCTCCGGTAGGCCCGGTTCCTGTACGCCCGGTTCCTCTACATCCTGTTCTTGTACGTCCGATTCCTGTACGTCCGGTTCCTGTACGTATCTGAGGACGCCCCACATGCCGCGCTCATCGGCGTGCGGGGCGTCGTCCTTGCACGCCTCCAGTTCCTTGCCGAGCGCGAGGGTGTCGATGCCCGAGCCGATGAGCACGAGCTGGGTGAGGCGCTCCTCCCGCTCACCCGGGGCCCAGGGCTCCGGATAGAAGCGCAGGAAACGGCCCACGGCGTGGACGGCGTACCGGTTGCGGGGGTCGGACGGACCGAAGTCGACGTACCCCTTGATGCGGTACAGACCGTCGGACCTGCTGTCGAGGAAGCCCATCAACCGCCGGGGCGCGAGGGGCACGTCGGAGGTGAAGGAGAGGGATTCGTAGGCGGAGTGCAGATGCCGGCGGTGCTCGTCGGCCCCGCCGGACCCGCCGGGCTCATCCCTTCCCTCGGGCCGGTGGAGGTCGTCGAAGGAGAGCTGGCCGATACGGTCCCCGGCCGGCCGGCAGTCGAAGAGGAACTCGGGGTCGATCCGTCCGTACGAGGCGGACACGACGGCGGCACCGCCGGCGAGCGTCCGCACGAGCCCCAGCACCCGGTCGGGATCCGCCGCCCGGTCCGTCTTGTTGACGACGACGAGGTCGGCGACGGCGAGGTGCCGGTCGATCTCGGGGTGCTTCTCGCGGGTGGCGCCGAACTCTGCGGCGTCGACGACCTCGATGAGGCCGCCGTAGACGATGTGCGGGTTCTCGCTGGCGAGGAGCATCTTCACCAGCTCCTGCGGCTCGGCGAGGCCGCTCGCCTCGATGACGATCACGTCCATCCGGGCGGAGGGGTGGGCGAGCCGGTCCAGGTAGAGGTCGAGCTCGCTGGAGTCGACGGCACAGCACAGGCACCCGTTCCCGAGGGAGACGGTGGAGTCGCCGAGCGCCCCGGCCACGGCCATGGCATCGATCTCGATGGCCCCGAAGTCGTTGACGACAGCCCCGATACGACTGCCTCCACTGCGGTGCAGGAGATGGTTGAGCAGGGTGGTCTTACCCGACCCGAGGAAGCCGGCGAGGACGAGGACGGGGATCTGGCGGGGGCTCGCCTGACTCAACGTGCGACCTCTTTCACCAATGCGTACACCGGCTCACGGACCGGCTCTCACGACAGGAAACGAATGCCCGTCAAGGATACGAGCCGCCGGATACCACGAGGAGTGAACGATTGTTAGCGGCGCTCGCGGGGCACACGTCAGGCAAGGCGCCGAGTTGCGCGACCCGCGCTTCCCTCCGTGCGCCGCCTCTCCGCCTCCCAGTCGAACGGATCCGCTCGGGCACCCTGGGAGACGGCAAGCGCCGCCCAACGCTCGCCGGTCCCCATCAGTCGACCCGCACCCGACGACCGGCGGACGGCCGCCTGATCCGGGGGTTGACATGGTCACACAGAAAAGTGGCATGAGGGGGCTGGCTCCGGCCGCCGTAGCGGGTTTCGGCCTGCTGGCAGGAGCCTTGGCCGCCCTGACCGCACAGCGCCACACGATCGATTCGCTGCGCATCCGGCTCAGTTGCCTGGAGGAAGCGGCTCGCACGCAACAGCATGCCAATCTCGCGAACCAACAGCGCCTGCACTGGGAATTGTTGAGCAAGGCGATCGACAACCCGGAACTCGCCGAGGTGCTCGACGTCTTCAAGGGACCACTGTCCCCACAGCGGCGACGCCAGTTCCTCTTCGCCAACGCCCTCTACACGAACCAATTGTTCGCCTATCGGGTGGGCAACATCAGCCGCGAGGAGTTCTTCGGTCTGGTACGCGGCCTGCTCCAGAACCCCATCGTCCGCGACTACTGGTACGCGGGCCAGGAGCAGAGGGCGACCATCGCCGACGAATCCGATGAGGCAAAGCTAGGACGTATGGTCGACGAACTCCTGCGCCAACTGGAGGACACAGACGCGGACGAGTGGTGGGTGGTCGGAGAAACACCCCCCGACTAGAGGCCGGCCCATGACGGTACGGGCCGGCCGGTGCGCGTGACGGTCACGCGTCGGGGATGTCCGCCTTGGCTCTGAGAAGGGTCTCGCGTGTGATCACGACGATGCGTTCGTAGTCGGCACGGGAGGCGTCCCGAGGGAGATCCTCATCCAGTGAGTCGGTGAGATCCGTACCGATGATTGCGAAGCGTCCGTCGGACAATTCGAAGATGTCCGGGCAATTTGCTCCGCCTGCGCTGCCTCGATCGCGTGGAGATGCACCGAGTCGGCGGATAATCTGACTCACTGTTGTTTTTTCCTGTCTCACGGTCCGGCCGGTGCACGGTGACACACCGACTCAAATCCGCCCCTGCGAGTTGCCGGGACACCGGACCATTGCACCTTGCGGCGAGGTGCCCAACAGGCAGCTCGTCGAGGGCGTTGGAGCAACGTAAACCTCCGGCGCAGGGAAAGGCTGGGGGTTTATCAGTTCGTTACCGCCTCGACGTTCACTCACGCGAGTCGGACCGAAATGATACTGAAGTTGACCTTTTTGAGCTTACCGGTTGCAGCGTGACATTTCTTCACGCCGTCGGCACCACAACCGGCGCCCCCGGTCCCACGTACCGCGCCGCCGGCCTGATGATCTTCGGGTCGTCCGCCTGTTCCAGGATGTTGGCGCTCCAGCCGATCACGCGGGCCGCCGCGAACGTCGGGGTGAACATCTCCCTCGGGAGTCCGCACAGTTCCATGACGACGCCCGCGTAGAACTCCACGTTGGTATGCAGCTCACGCCCCGGCTTGAGCTCCGCCAGGATCGCCTCCACCCGGCGCTCGACCTCGACGGCGAAGTCGACCAGCGGACCACCGAACCCCTGCGCGATCTCGCGGAGCATGCGCGAGCGCGGGTCCTCCGTGCGGTAGACGGGATGACCGAAGCCCATGATCCGGTCGCCCGCCAGAACCCGTTCACGGATCCAGGAGTCGATGCGGTCGGGCGTCCCGATCGCATCGAGGGTGTCCAGCGCCCGGCTCGGCGCACCACCGTGCAACGGACCCGAAAGCGCCCCCACCGCCCCGACCAGGCAGGCCGCCACATCCGCACCCGTCGACGCGATCACCCGAGCAGTGAATGTTGACGCATTGAATCCGTGGTCAATGGTTGAGATCAGGTACTGCTCCACAGCCCGCACCCGGGCGGGCTCGGATTCCGAACCCGTCATCATGTAAAGGTAGTTGGCGGCATATGACAGGTCGTCCCGCGGCTCCACCGGATCGAGACCCCTCCCGAGCCGGTGCAGTGCCGTCAGCAGCGTCGGCACCGCCGCCGATGCCGCGAGCGCGTCCGCCCGGCGCTGTTCGCCGTCGAGGTCGTACACGGGCCGGAAGCCGCGCGCCGCGCCGAGCAGCGACAACGCGGTCCGCATCCCGGCGAGCGCCCCCGACCGGCCGCCGGCCGCGGCGATCGCGGGCAACGCGTCCCGCACCTCCCGCGGCAGCCACCGCAGCTCCCCGATCCGGGCGGCGAACGCGGAACGCTGTGCCGCGTCCGGCAGTTCACCGTGCACCAGCAGGTGCCACACGTCCTCGAAGCCACGGCTGCGCGCGAGTTCGACGGCCGAGTACTGGCGGTAGTGGTAGAAGCCTTCCAGACCCCTGACGTCACCCAGCTCGGTGTCGGTGACGACGACGCCCGCGAGTCCTCGCGGTACGTCGACGGGGGTACCGGCGGACGCACCCGCGGTCCTACCGGCCGCGACCCGATCGATCGACATGTCTGCCACCTTCAACTCGTTGTCCGGACTCGCTGACCTACGCTCGTTTCTTGTACTTGATTCGACTGTCCATGCTTGACTCAAATATTGTCAATGTTGATTTAGTCAATATGTAATCCGCGGATACGGTGACGCCATGAAGGATCAGGAAGCCGCCCCTACGCACGAAAGGCGGCGGATCAGCACCAGGGAAGCCGCCGAGCTGCTCGGTGTGAAGCCGGAGACGGTATACGCGTACGTGAGCCGCGGCCGGCTCGGCAGCCGGAGCAGTCCGGGCGGCCGGGGCAGCACGTTCGACCCCGGGGAGGTCGAAGCCCTCGCGCGCCGCAGCAGGCGCGAGCCCGCGGGGAGTGCGCCCGCGGTGGGCGGCCTCCCCGTCCGCACCCGGATCACCTTGATCGACGAGGACCGCTACTACTTCCGGGGCGTCGACGCGACGGAACTCGCCGCACACCACTCCTACGAAGAGGTCGCGGAGTGGCTCTGGACGGGCGTGCTGCGCCCCGGCGCCACCTTCACCGCCCCCGCGGCCTCCGTCGAGGTGGCACGCCGCGCCGTCGACGCGCTGCCCGAGCACACAAGTCCCACCGACCGGCTCCGCGTGGCCGCCATCGCCGCGGCGACCGCCGATCCCTTGCGGTTCGACCTCTCCGAAGAGGCCGTGCTGGGAACGGCCCGCACCCTGATCCCCACGCTCGTCGCCGCCCTGCCGCCCAAGTGTTACGGCCACACGGACGACGGTCCGCTCGCCCACCGGCTGTGGACCCGGCTCAGCGGACGTGAGGCACCGGAGGCATCCCTGCGGGCCCTGGACACGGCCCTCGTCCTGCTCGTCGACCACGACCTGGCCGCCTCGACCCTGGCGGTCAGGGTGGCCGCCTCGGCCCGCGCGCACGCGTACGCCGCCGTCTCGGCGGGTCTCGGCGTCCTGGAGGGCCCTCTCCACGGAGCGGCCAGCGGTCTGGCGCACCGGATGCTCCTCGAGGTCCTCGACCACGGCACGGCAGCTCCGGTGATCGCCGACGAGCTCCGTGCCGGACGCCGCGTCCCGGGACTCGGCCACCGCCTCTACCAGGGCGAGGACCCGCGCGCGCGGGCGCTGTTCGCCCTCCTCGAGGAGATGCCCGGTGCCCGTCCCGCCCTGGCGGCGGCTCAGGACGTCGTGGCCACCGCGGCCCGTCACGTCCCCCTGCACGCCAATATCGATCTGGCGCTCGCCGTCCTCACGGTCTCGTCCGGTATGCAGGCCTCGGCGGGCGAGACGATCTTCGCCGTGGCACGGACGGCCGGATGGATCGCCCACACCCTGGAGGAGTACGGCGAGGAACCCCTGCGGATGCGCCCGAGCGGACACTACGTAGGGGAGAGGCCACCCCGGCCGCTTCCGGAGCAGTGACACCACGCGTCCCAGAGGCGTTCGTAAGTCCGGTCAGGTTAGGCTCACCTCTGTGAGTACGTGCGCGAAGGTCTCACGAGACCTGGAAGAGCCCCTCGCGGGAACTGCCGCCACGGCGAGGACGTGGTTGCTGGTCGAACAGCCAGGTCCCTGGGGCGCCGACGCGCTGACCTCGAGCCACCTGGATCCCGCACTGGGCCGCGCCCTGGAGAAGGCGGCCGAGGGCACCGGCGTGCGCATCGCACTGATCCGGCGCCCGGGGCGTCACGCCGACCGCCGCACGATCGCCGAGCGCCAGGTGTACGCGGCCCACACCGCTCCGGGGAACGTATGGCTGCGCAACGCCGTCACATCAGACCCCGAACAGCTGCTCGGCCTTGATTTCGCCGCACTCGGCGGGGGCCGGCCCGGCACCTTCGACAAGGCTCTCGGTGGTCGCCCCCACCCCGGCGGCCCGCTCGCCCTCGTGTGCACCAACGGCAAGCGCGACCGGTGCTGCGCCCTCCTCGGCCGTCCCCTCGCCGCCGAACTCGCCGCCTCCGGAGTGGACGGCGCGTGGGAGGTCACGCACCTGGGAGGCCATCGCTTCTCGCCCACCCTCCTCGTACTGCCGTTCGGCTACGCCTATGGGCGCGCCGAGGCGCACGCCGTCAAGGAAGTCCTCCAGGGCGTACGGGAAGGCCGTGTCGTCACCGAGGGATGTCGTGGCGGTTCCGCGTGGGAGCGGCCCGGTCAGGCCGCCGAGCTGGCCGTGCGGGCGGCGGTGTCCGAGGACGCGGCCGACGCGCTCGACGTGATCCGTACCGAGGGCGGGGAGCCCCGCTGGGAGGTGACGGTCGCCCATGCCGACGGCCGCCGCTGGCTCGTCACGGTCGCCCAAGGCGCCTCGTCGCCGCCTCGGCCGGCGAGCTGCGGCTCGGTCCTGGGTTCGCCGGCGCGGATGGACGTGCTGGCGGTGCGCGAGCTGCCGCGTACTACCGGCATGGATCCCGCGCCCCGCTGACCAGGCGTTTCGACGAGATCCACGCCACACCTCCGACAGGCCCTCGCACCGCTCCCCGTACCGTCATGGGTATGAGTTCCCCTCCTCCTGCCCGACGACTGCGCCTCGGGATGCCGAAGCGGATGTTCTCGCAGGTGCTGCTGATGCAGGTGGCGATCGCCGCCGGAGTCGCCGTGCTCGCGACGGGCCTGTTCCTCGCGCCGCTCAGCGATCAGCTGGACGACCAGGCGATGCGTCGCGCGCTCGCGATCGCGCAGACCACGGCGGCGCAGCCGCAGCTCGCCGAGGAACTCGTGTCGACGGGTCCCTCCGCGGACGGTCCCGTACAGGCCGAGGCGGAGCGGGTCCGAAGGGCCAGCGGGGCCGAGTACGTCGTGGTCATGAACATGCGCGGGGTGCGCTGGTCGCACACCCATCCCGCCGAGATCGGCAGGCGCGTCTCCACCGACCCGCGGGAGGCGCTGGCCGGCCGGGAGGTCATGCAGATCGACGACGGCACGCTGGGCCGCTCGGCGCGCGGCAAGGTGCCGTTGCGCGACGCCGACGGCCTGATCGTCGGTGCGGTCTCGGTCGGTATCGAGTACGACAGCGTGCGTGCCCGTCTGATCCATGCGATCCCGGGGCTCTTCGCCTACGCGGGCGGTGCCCTGGCCGTCGGCGCGCTGGCGGCCTATCTGATCTCGCGACGGGTGCAGCGGCAGACCCGTGACCTGGCCTTCTCCGATATCGCCGGGCTCCTGGCGGAACGTGAGGCCATGCTGCACGGCATCAGGGAGGGCGTGGTCGCGCTGGACCGCGACGGCAGGATCCGGTTGCTCAACGACGAGGCACGGCGGCTGCTCGGCCTCGGCGACGAGGCCGTGGGGCAGCCGCTCGGCGCGGTGCTCGGTGAAGGACGCACGACCGATGTGCTGGCCGGGACCGTCGGCGGAACCGATCTGCTGACCGTCCGCGGGCAGCGGGTCCTGGTCGCGAACCGTATGCCGACCGATGACGGCGGGGCCGTCGCCACCCTGCGGGACCGCACGGAGCTGGAGCAGCTGGGCCGCGAGCTCGACTCCACCCGCGGCCTGATCGACGCCCTGCGCGCGCAGGACCATGAGCACGCCAACCGGATGCACACCCTGCTCGGTCTGCTGGAACTGGAGATGTTCGACGACGCCGTGGAGTTCGTCGGCGAGGTGGTCGGCGATCACAGGGCCACCGCGGAACAGGTCACCGAGAAGATCCACGACCCGTTGCTCGCCGCCCTCCTGGTGGGCAAGGCCACCGTCGCGGCGGAACGTGCGGTGGCCCTGCGGATCTCCGGGGGAACGCTGTTCCCCGACCGGCTGGTCGACCCGCGCGGGCTGGTCACGATCGTCGGGAACCTCGTCGACAACGCGCTCGACGCCGTCGCGGGCACCCGCCACGCGCGCGTGGAGGTCGAACTGCGGGCGGAAGGGCGTACGGCCGTGCTCGAGGTACGTGACACCGGGCCGGGGATCCCGGCCGGGCAACGCGAGCTGGTGTTCACGGACGGCTGGTCCACCAAGGAACCGCCGGCCCACCGCGGGCGCGGGATCGGACTGTCGCTGGTGCGCAGGCTCGCCGAGCGGCAGGGTGGCAGCGCGCGGGTCACCGAGGCGGAGGGCGGCGGCGCGGCGTTCACGGTCGTGCTGCCGGAGGCACTGGCCGAGCCGGGACCCGCGTCCGCACCGGGATCCGTGTCCCCACCGGGGCGCGCATCCGGGGCACCCGCACCGGAGCACGGGTCCGCATCCGCGGAAGCCGCCACGGCCACCGAGGAGGGATCGCGATGATCGAGGTACTGGTCGTGGACGACGACGTCCGGGTCGCCCAGGTCAACGCCGCCTACGTGGAGAAGGTCGCCGGCTTCCACGTGGCGGGCGAGGCGCACTCGGCGGCGGAGGCTCTGCGGCAGGTGGAGGCGCTGCCTCGGCTGGATCTGGTGCTGCTCGACCACTATCTGCCCGACGGGACGGGCCTCGCGGTCGTACGGGAGATGCGGCGGCGCGGTCACCAGACCGACGTGATCATGGTGACCGCGGCGCGGGACATCACCACGGTCCAGGCGGCGATGCGGCACGGCGCCCTGCAGTACCTGGTGAAACCGTTCGCCTTCGCCGGGCTCCGCGCGAAGCTCGAGGCGTACGCCGAGCTGCGCCGCACCCTCGACGGCGGCGGCGAGGCCGAGCAGGCGGAGGTCGACCGGATCTTCGGCGCGCTTTCGGCGGGCACCGAGCCGAACCTGCCCAAGGGGCACTCCCCCACCACCGCGGAGGCCGTGCGCCAGGCGCTGATGAACGCGCAGGGCCCCCTGTCCGCCCAGGAGCTCGCCGACCGGACCGGCCTCAGCCGGCAGACCGCCCAGCGCTACCTGAAGCTCCTGGAGCGCACCGGGCGGGCCACGCTGAGCCTGAAGTACGGCGACGCGGGCCGCCCCGAACACCGTTACGTCTGGGCGACCCGCGCCTGAGGTGCACCCGGGTCCGGGTCGGTCTGCGGCTCGGTCCGCCGTGGTGGCTCGGTCCGGCGTGGAGGCTCGGTCCGGCGTGGAGGCGCTC